>DHLY01000013.1:11421-12228 GCA_002405525.1 Proteobacteria bacterium UBA4656 | reverse complement strand
GCCCGGCCAGCAGGTCGTGGGTGCGGCCGGCCGGTTGCCACAGCCAGCAGCCGAAGCGCCGTGGGTCGTTGAATCGCAGGCGCTGGCCCGAGTCGAGCACCAGGTCGACGTGGTCGTGCTTGCGCGGTGGCACGCCATCGTCGAGCACGCGCAGCGAGCCCGACATGCCCAGGTGGACGATCACCGCGCCGCCTTCCATCCGCAGCAGCAGGTATTTCGCGCGTCGTTCGACCGCCTCGATGCGCCGACCCTCGAGCAGGCCGGGCAGGGCCGGCGGCACCGGCCAGCGCAGCTTGCGCGTGCGCAGCACCAGTTCGCGCACCGTGCGGCCGACGACGTGCGGGGCGATGCCGCGACGGGTCGTTTCGACTTCGGGCAGTTCGGGCATGGCGGCGTCAGTCGGGCAGCGTGGTGCCGGCCGGCAGCAGCCACGCCAGTGGCCGGTCGTCGCGCAGCAGGAGCACACGGTCCTCTCGCATGGCGAGCAGGAACCCGTGCTCGCGCCCGGCGCCGTCGCGCAGACGCAGCGCGCGCCCGGCGCGCGGCGCGTCCGCCGGCACGGCCTCGACCGATTCGGCGCGCCAGGCTGCGAGTGCTGCGATCCGCGCCGCGGGCCACGGCGTGCCGCCCTCGACCACGCCGGCGAGGCCGTCGCGCAGGTCGGCGAAGGGATTGCGGTCGACGAAGCGCTCCGGCGGGGCGAGCAGGGTCACGCTGATGCGGTCGGTCACCAGCGCGACCTGCCCGCCGATGCGCACGAAGCGCGCCTGGTCGATCGCCTCGGTGGTGCCGAACTCGATCCGCGTG
>DHLY01000013.1:0-11227 GCA_002405525.1 Proteobacteria bacterium UBA4656 | reverse complement strand
CCGAAGCGCCGCCGCACCGGGATCGCGGAGATGCCGAGCAGGCGCTCGACGGACTCGAGGTCGGCCGGCACGTCCCACGGCGCGATGAGCCGCCAGCGCCCTTGCACGCGCTGGAAGCGCCGCGGCGCGTCGCAACTGGCGCAGGCGAGTTCGATCGCATCGACGCGCTGGGGCGCATCGGCCAGCAGCGGGCGCGGCGCATTGCGCGCATCGCGCAAGGTCTCGCCCATCGCGGCGAGCCCGAGCGCCAGCACCACGGCGACCAGGATCCAGGTATGGCGGGCTTGCCGCGTCATGCGCGTCCGGCCGGGGCGCGGCGATACGCCGCGCGGGGCGTCGATGCTACGCCCGTCGGCGCCGCCATGCGATGGCCGCGCCGATCGCGAGCAGGCCCAGCGGCGCGCCGAACAGCCAGCCGAGGCCGATCCACGCCACCGCGGTCCGGGTCAGCGCCAGCTCGCGGTCCGGCGCCTGCGCGGGCGCGATGTCGAGCAGGGCGTCGTCGGCCAGCAGCCAGTCGACGATGCGCGTGCCCAGCGCGCGGTTGCCGCCGTTGCCGAGGAACTGGTTGGACAGGAAATCGCCGTCGCCGACCACCACCACGCGCTGCTCGGCGCGGTCCGGGCGCGGCGACAGGCGGCTCAGCGCCAGCCCGAGGTCCAGCGGCCCGGGGATCTCGCCGGCGTCGGCGTCGTAGCGGATCTCGCCGCTGACCGCGCCCGACTCGGTCCACGAACGCTCGCTGCTGCGCAGGATCGGCTGCACGTCGAACGCCGGCACCCCGCCGGCGGCGAGTGCGGCGGCCTGCGGCAGCAGCACGGTGAGGTCGAAGTCGCGGGTCATGGCGTGCTTCGGGTAGCGACTGATCGCGGCGTATCCCGGATCGCCGATGCCGAGGCCTTGCGCGGCGGCATCGACCACGGTGCCCGGCAGCACGCGCACGCCGAGCGCCACCGCCAGCGCCGACAGGCCCTCGTCGACGCCCGGTTCGGCCAGCCACAGCAGCGCCCCGCCGCGCTCGACGTGGTCGACCAGCGCGGCCACCACCGGCGCCGGCACCGGCACGCGCGGGCCGACGACCACCATCAGGCCGATGTTGTCGGGGATCGCCGGCTGGCTGCCGGGATCGAAGCGCACCGCGCGCACGCCGGACTCGGCCAGCGCCTGCGCGAAGCGCGACAGGTCGTGGTTGGCCTCGCCGTCGGGGCTGCGCTCGCCATGCCCGGTGAGGAAGGCGACGATGCGCTCGTGGCCGCGCGCCAGCCGCGCCAGCGCCTGGGTGAATTCGCGCTCGCTCAGCGCGGTGACGCGCTGGGTGCGGCCGTCGAACGCGATCTCGATCTCGCCGTCGAGGCTGATGCCGCGATCGCGCATCGCACCCGGGTCGGCGTCGGGATCGACGAAGGCGAGCGTGAGGTCCGGCTTGTGCCGGCGGTAGCGCTCGACGAACGCGGCGACCGTGCCGCGCAGCGCGCCTTCGGGGCGCGCGTACGAGGTCACGGTGACCGGTCCGGGCAGCGCGGCGAGCGTGTCCCGCGTGGCCTGCGAGAGGCTCGCGCGCTGGCCGTGGCTGAAGTCCCAGCGCGCCTGCCAGTGCACCGACAGCCAGCCCGCCAGCGCGACCGCGGCCAGCAGCAGCAGGTGCTGCGCGATGCGGTGCAGGCGCGCCATCAGCCGGTCTCCCGCAGGCGCTCGAGCCGCAAGGCGGCGAGCCCGAGGCACAGCACCACCCACAGCGCGAAGTACGCGAGGTCGACGGTGGCGACCACGCCGCGCATCGCCGCGGTGAGATGGCCGGGCAGGGCGAGCCAGTGGATCAGGCCCTCGGTGACGCCGCGTTCGCGCGCGGCGGCGTCGGCGATCCAGCCGATGGTCCCGGTCGCCATCGCGGCCAGCGCCGCGCTCGCCGGGTGCTGCGCCCAGGCCGAGCACAGCACGCCGAGCGCGCACAGCGCGCCGGCCAGCGCGGTGAGCCCGAGCGCGGCGACCGCGATCTTGCCGACGTCGAGCGTGGTGCCGACGCCCAGCGACAGCGGCATCAGCACCAGCAGCAGCAGCAGCACGGCCGGCGCGCCGAGCGCGCCCAGCCACTTGCCGACCGCGATCGACCGCCCGCCGGCGCCGGCGGCGAACAGCAGCGGCAGGGTGCCGTCGCGGCGCTCGCCGACGATGCTGCGCATGGTCAGCAGCGGCAGCACGAACACGAACAGGGTGGCGAGACTGGCGAAGCAGGGCACTACCACCAGGTCGGTCACGCCCGGCGCGTCGGCGCGGCCGGCGAAGCGCGCGGCCTGCGCGCCGTAGGACTCGATGCCCGACAGCAGCAGCCACGCCCCGAGCGCCACCATCGCCGCCAGCACGGTCCAGGCCAGCGGCGAGGCGAATTGCGCGCGCCACTCGCGGCGTGCGATGGCCAGCGTGGTGCTCACGCCGCGCTGCCCAGCGCGAGCGCCATGAAGCGCTGCGACAGCGCGCGGCCGTCGCCCGGCGGCGCCGGTGCATCCAGCACGCCGGCGTGCAGCACCGCGGCGAGGTCACAGCCGGCCTGCACCTCGGCCAGCTGGTGGCTGGACAGCACGATTGCGCGACCGGACTTGAGCGTGGTCAGCAGCTCGTGGAAGCGCTGCGCCTGCAGCGGGTCGAGCCCGGCGGTGGGTTCGTCGAGCAGCAGCACCGGTGGCTCGTGCACGATCGCCTGGGCCAGCCCGGCCCGCTGCGCGAAACCGCGCGAGAGGTTGCCGCACAGCCGGTGCCGCACCTCGCCCAGCGCGCAGCGCTCGACCGCGCGTTTCACCGCGCTGCGGGCAGCGGCACCGCCAAGACCGCGCAGTCGCGCGGCGAAGGCCAGCGATTCGGTGACGGTGAGTTCGGGATATAGCGGCGCGCGCTCGGGCAGCCAGCCGATGCGGGTGCGCGCCGCACGCGGGTCGGCGCCGAGCTCGGCGCCGGCGATGCGCAGCCGGCCGGCGTCCGGCGCCAGCACGCCGGCGAGGATGCGCAGCAGCGTCGACTTGCCCGCGCCGTTGACGCCCAGCAGACCCAGCACCTGGTCCGGCGCCAGCGTGAACGACACGCCGCGCAGCACCTCGCGCCTGCCATGGCGGCGCGACAGGCCCTCGGCCTCGATCAGGGGCGCGGGCGGCATCGACGGGGCATCGGCCTTGCAAGCATCGCCGCAATATCACCGTCCGGCGCCGTCGCGTCCAGTCCTTACGCTCTGCGCCCGTTTTCGACCCTGCCGTTCGCCGCATTGGACGGCGCCGATCTGCCCCCACATAATGCACGCTGCCTTCACCCCGGGATTCCCATGCCTACCGAACTCGCCGACCTCCTGGCCTTCGGCCTCACCGGCTCGACCTGGTGGGTCGTGCTGCTCTACGGACTGATCGCAACTCAGCTCACGATCTTGTCCGTCACCCTGTTCCTGCACCGCGGCGCGGCACACCGCGCGGTGGACTTCCATCCCGCGGTGGAGCACGTGTTCCGCTTCTGGACGTGGCTCACCACCGCGATGGTGACCAAGGAGTGGGTGGCCATCCACCGCAAGCACCACGCCAAGTGCGAAACCGCCGACGACCCGCACAGCCCGGTGCACTTCGGCATCAACCGCGTGTTCTGGCACGGCGTGGAGCTGTACCAGGAAGCGCGCGCCGACCGCGGCATGGTCGAGCAGTACGGGCTCGGCACGGTCGATGACGCGCTGGAGCGCAACGTTTACGGTCGCTTCCCCTCGCTGGGCCCCACCCTGCTGGCACTGTCGCTGATCGCCGCCTTCGGCGCGGTCGGGCTGACGGTGTGGGCGATCCAGATGCTGTGGATCCCGTTCTGGGCCGCCGGCGTGGTCAATGGCCTCGGCCACTGGTGGGGCTACCGCAACTTCGAGACCTCGGACCGCTCGACCAATCTGATCCCGTGGGCGTTCTGGATCGGTGGCGAAGAACTGCACAACAATCATCATGCATTTCCTTCGTCAGCGCGTTTCTCGATGCGCCCGTGGGAATTCGACATCGGCTGGGCGGTGCTGCGCGGGCTGGAGAAACTGGGCCTCGCGCGCGTTCTGCGCGAGGCGCCGCGCCTTGCGGTGCGCGAAGTCGAGTCTGCGGATGCCGAAACCCTGCGTGCCCTTCTGGCGCATCGCGCGGCAGTGATGACCGCCTATTTCCGCAGCGTGATCAAGCCTGCGCTCGCCGATGAAGCGCAGCAGGCGCGGGACGCCGCGCAGCGCCTCGGCCGCCGCCTGCGCAAGGCGCTGGCCAACGACGGCCGCTGGCTGGAACCCGCACAGCGCGAGCGCCTGGCCTCATGGGTGCGCGAGCGCCCGTCGATGGCGCGCGTGGTCGAGTACCGCCAGCGCCTGGCCGCGATCATGGAACGCAGCGGCAAGCGCTCCGAAGACATGCTGCACGCCCTGCAGGCGTGGTGCGCCGACGCCGAGGCGTCGGGCATCGCGACCCTCGAGGAATTCGCGCGCCGCCTGCGCGGCTACGCGCTCGCCCCCGCGCGGGGCTGAGCCCATGCGGCACCGGCGCCGGCGCCCTTGCGGGATGCGGCGCCGGATTGCGTAGGGAAGCGTGGACCGGCACACGGCGCGGGCCTTGCATCCTGCCGTGGCCGGCCGGCGTGCCGAAGCCACCACGACAACCCGGGGAATCCCATGCGCAAGATCCTTCCACTGCTGTTCGCGTTCCCGCTCGCCCTCGCGGCCGGCGCGGCCGCCGCCAAGGACAGCAAGCTCGACGCCCGCGTGACCATCGTCAACCAGTCGCTGTGGGCCATCCACGAGCTTTACCTGTCGGCCACCGACGAAGCGTCCTGGGGCCCGGACCAGCTCGGCCCGACCACGGTGATCGGCACCGGCGAGCGCTACACCATCAACCGCATCCCCTGCGACACCTACGACGTGAAGCTGATCGACGAGGACGGCGACGAGTGCGTGGTTGGCGGCGTCGCGCTGTGCGCCGACAGCGACACCTGGGTGATCACGGACGAGGACCTGCTGGCTTGTCAGGTGGCGACGGAGTGATGGGGTGCTGCGCGGGTGCGCGGCTTTTGGTGCTTAGGGCCCAGGGTACAGGGCCCAGGACGACGCGTTGCGGCGGTGTGTAGTGTGCGGGGGCCCGCACCTGACGGCCGCGAAACGCCCCACACCCTGCGGCGTTTCTGGGCCCTGGGCCCTATACCCTTTGCTCTATACCCTGGGCCCTATACCCTCATCCCCGAATACCCGCAGCACCAACGAAAAAGGCCCGCTTCCGCGGGCCTTTTCGTGACTCAACCGGAACGACCGCAAGACCTACTTGATCTTGCCTTCCTTGTACGGCACGTGCTTGCGCACGACCGGATCGTACTTCTTGATTTCCATCTTGTCCGGTGTGGTCTTCTTGTTCTTGTCGGTGGTGTAGAAGTGACCGGTGCCGGCGGTCGAGATCAGGCGGATCTTGTCGCGCTTGGAAGCCATGGGAGTCTCCTTCAGACCTTCTCGCCGCGGGCGCGCAGGTCGGCCAGCACGGCCTCGATGCCGTTCTTGTCGATGGTGCGCAGCGCGTTGGTGGACACGCGCAAGCGGACCCAGCGCTTTTCGCTCGGCACCCAGAACCGGCGATCATGCAGGTTCGGGAGGAAACGACGCTTGGTCTTGTTGTTGGCGTGCGAGACGTTGTTGCCGCTGCGCGTACGCTTGCCGGTGACTTGGCACTGTCTGGACATGATTCACCTCTGCCTGCTGGCTCTGGGCGCCGCCCGTGGCCCGGGCGGCATCGGCCCCGCGGCGCTGAGGCGCCGTGCGCGGATCGGGAACACGGATCCCGCCACGCCCCGGGCCGCACCGCGCGGCGGGTCGGGTGGCCGGGGGCATCCCCGGCGGGTGACGAGCCGCGCTTTATAGCCGAAACAGGGACTTGCGGCAAGTTGGGGGGCGCCGACCGGGTCGGCGCGGCGGCCCGCCCCTACTGCTGCGCCTGCTGCGCGGCCTGCTGCAGGGCCGGGGTCTCGCTGTACCAGGGCGGGGCCGGCATCTGCACGTACAGCCGCTTCAGGCCATCGCTCCACGCCTGGCGGACCTGGGTCAGGTAGGGGTCGCCCTCGTCCAGGCGCTGGGTGACGCCCACCCGCAGGGCATCGGTTTCCAGCACCAGCACGTCGATCGGCGGGCCGACCGAGATGTTGGATCGCATGGTGGAATCGAACGAGATCAGTGCGCACTTGACCGCGTCCTGCAGGCTGGTCCGCCGGGTCAGCACGCGGTCGATGATCGGCTTGCCGTACTTGATCTCGCCGATCTGGAAGTAATTCGTCTCGCGCGAGGACTCGATGAAATTGCCCTCGGTGTAGACCAGGAACAGGCGCGGCGCCTCGCCGGCGATCTGCCCGCCGACGATGAACGAGGCCGAGGCGTCGATCTTATTGGCGCGCATGTACTCGCCGTCGCGGCGCTGCACCTCGCGCATCGCATCGCCCAGCGCGCCGGCGATCTCGAACAGCGAGGACGCGTTGTTGAAGTGGGTTGCGTGGGGGTCCTTGCGCGCCTGGTGGTCCATCAGGCCCAGCGCGTTCTGGGTCACCGACAGGTTGCCGGCAGACAGGGCCACGATCACCCGCTCGCCGGGTTTCTCGTAGACGCGCATCTTCTCGAAGCGGCCGACGTTGTCGACGCCGGCATTGGTGCGCGAATCGGAAGCGAACACCATGCCGGCGTCGAGCTTCATTCCGAGGCAATAGGTCATCGGGTCGGTGCTCCCGGGCGCGAGCGCGCGGCTCAGGCCGCGATCACGTCGTTGGCGGCGAAGAACTCGCGGTTGATCCCTTCGCCCAGACGATACAGCCGCTCCAGCCAGCGCGTCAGCCAGCCGTCGAGTCCGGCGGCGAGGATCTCATCGATCCTGCCGTAGCGGGTCTCGGCAGCCAGCACGCCGGCGATCCGCAGCGCCTCGCTGCGGCGCGCACCGCCAAGCCGCTCCAGCACCTGCAGCACCGCGGCGCTGCTGGCGGCCAGCGAGCGCGGCATGTCGCCACCCAGGATCACCAGTTCCGCGACGCGCGCCGGCGTGAGGCGATCGCGGTAGATCTTGCGGAAGGTCTCGAAGGCCGACAAGGCCTGCAGCAGGGCGCTCATCCGGTAGTACTCGGCGGCTGCGCCGTCATCGGACGCGGCGACGTCGGTCGGGTGGTCGAAGTTCGCGTCCAGCAGGCGCACCCCGAAGTCGGCGCGCTCGACGAAGGTGCCGAGGCGCAGGAACTCGTAGCCGTCGTCGCGGCCCAGCGTGCCGATCGTCACCCCGCGGAACGCGCCGGCACGGCGCTTGGCCCAGTCGAAGAACGCGGTCGGACCGTCGGTGGAGATCTGCTCGCGGTCGAACTCGCGCAAGCGCAGCCAGGTGCTGTTGATGCTCTGGTACATCTCGCCGGTGATCGCGCCGCGCTGCGCGCGCGCCGACTCGCGCGCGGCGCGCACGCAGGAAAGGATCGACGACGGATTGTCGGGGTCGAGGACCAGGAACTCCAGCGCACGCGCGCCGTCGATTGCGCCGTGGCGCGCCGCATAGGCGCCGGCAAGGTCGAGCGCCTCCAGCGCGCGCTCCCAGGCGCCGCTGCCGGCGCGCCGGGTGCCGAGCCGCTCCGGCAGCAGCGAGGTGCGGTGCGCGAGGTCGAGCAGGCGCGCGGTGTTGTCCATGCGCTCGACGTGGCGCGACAGCCAGTACAGGTCGGAGGCGGTGCGGCAGAGCATGGATTCACGGCCCCCTGGGGTGGCGTCGACCGGAGCGGCAGGCGTTCATCGCACGCTGCATCGTGGGCTGAGGGATCGCCCGGGCCAGAAGCCCTGCGCTGCGGGGGGCGTCGAAAAAGCAGCGCTCATCGCACACCATCCTCGAGGATCCAGGTGTCCTTGGTGCCCCCGCCCTGCGAGGAATTGACCACCAGGGAACCTTCCCGCAGCGCCACGCGGGTCAGGCCACCGGGCACGATGCGGATGTCCCGCCCGCACAGCACGTAGGGGCGGAAATCGATGTGCCGCGGCGCCAGGCCCGCCTCGACGAAAGTCGGGCAGGTGGACAGGGCCAGCGTCGGCTGGGCGATGTAGCGCGCCGGATCGGCGCGGATACGGTCGCGGAAGTCCTCGATTTCGGCCTGCGTCGCTGCGGGGCCGATCAGCATCCCGTAGCCGCCGGCGCCGTGGACTTCCTTGACCACCAGCTCGTCGAGGCGGTCGAGCACGTAGGCGCAGGCGTCCGGCTCGCGCAGGCGCCAGGTCGGCACGTTGGCGAGGATCGGTTGCTCGTCGAGGTAGAACCGGATCATCTCCGGCACGTAGGGATAGACCGCCTTGTCATCGGCCACCCCGGTGCCGACCGCGTTGGCCAGCGTGATGCGGCCCGCGCGATAGGCCTCGAACATCCCCGGCACGCCCAGCATGGAGTCCGCCCGGAATGCCGCGGGATCGAGGAAATCGTCGTCGATCCGGCGGTAGATCACGTGCACGCGCGAAAGTCCGCGGGTGGTGCGCATGTAGACGTTGCCGTCGCGCACCGTGAGGTCCTGGCCTTCGACCAGTTCGATGCCCATCTGCTGTGCGAGGAACGCATGTTCGTAGTAGGCCGAGTTGTAGGCTCCGGGCGTCAGCAGTGCTACCGTCGGGTTGTCGATGCCCGTCGGCGCCACCGAGCGCAGGTTCTCCAGCAGCACGTCGGGGTAGTGTTCCACCGGTGCGATGGACTGTTGCGCGAACAGCTCGGGGAACAGCCGCATCATCATCTTGCGGTTCTCGAGCATGTAGGACACGCCCGAGGGCACGCGCAGGTTGTCCTCCAGCACGTAGTACTCGCCCGCGCCCGCGCGCACCACGTCGATACCGGCGATGTGGCAGTAGATGCCGCCCGGCAGCGACAGGCCGCGCATCTGCGGGCGGTACTGCTCGTTGTAGAGCACCAGCTCGCGCGGCACGATGCCGGCCTCGACGATGCGCTGCGCGTGGTAGATGTCGTCGAGAAAGGCATTCAGCGCGCGAACGCGCTGGCGCAACCCGGCCTCCAGCATCGACCACTCGGCCGCGGGGATGATGCGCGGCACGATGTCGAACGGGATCAGGCGCTCGGTGCCTTCCTTCTCGCCGTAGACGGTGAAGGTGATGCCGACGCGGTGGAAGGCCAGTTCCGCCTCGCGCCGCTTGGCCTCGATGCGCGAGGCCGGCGTGCGCGCCAGCCAATGCGCGAACTCGCGATAGTGTGCGCGGGGCGACCGCCCCGCACCGAGCATTTCGTCGTAGACGCCCGCCATCGAACCGCCCCCGTGGCCGCCGGACCGCGGCTGGGATCCGACCGTCGGACGAGTGTTGCAGCGCAACAGCCGGAGACGCAAGCCCTTCCGCGCCGGCACCTTGCGCGGATGCGCGCAGCTGCTGCAGGCCGGGGCTTCCCGTTCGGCCTGGATTGCGTCAGCCCACTGCGCTCCCGGCACGACTCACGCGCACGGACGCGGCGAAGGTCGAAGGCCGTCGGCGACTGCGGTGCGATGTCCCGGCACCGCAGCGGCCGGCACGGCGCGGACGATCCCGGATTTGAACCGCCCCGGGAATTCCGGAGGCCCAAACAGACCCGACAGGTCTCCGGTCCCGGATCGACGCGTCAGCCATCGACACGGTTCCTGCGTCCGATCCATCGGACGCAAGCATTCCGCTGATGATGACGCGGCGTCGAGTCTGCCGCGGCCGGCCGGGCGCCTGTCAGCACCCGGCCGGAATCATGACCGTCCGCGATGAACGTCCCGGTTTGACCAGATCCGGGACTGAATTCGTGACTGTCCCGGACTGAATCTTCCAGACTGGTTTGCAGGTGGTCTTGCCGAGTGGGCAGCCTGACGACGAGGTCAAACACGCGGCTATGCATGTAGACCTCAAGATGTAGGGCTTGCGGACGGGGGTTCGACTCCCCCCGCCTCCACCATATCTCCGCTCCGGCGGGGTTTTTTCGTCTGCAGTTTGCCGACGCTTCCCGGGTTTCACAATAAAATCAGTTGTTTGTAGTCGATTTTCCCAGCAATGGCATCCGACTGGCGCCGCCGTTGTTTGATGATTACCGCGCGCCAACCCGTTCCGGCTGATGGTCGTTGAGGCAGTCGCCACCGCAGCCGTTGATGGTCGACCGCCATGCCGAAGCAGATTGAACGGACTGGTCGTGAAGAACAAGCCGGGCGCGCTCCACGCTTCCGGACACTGCCGCTGATCCTCGAAGCGGGTGGTCGGGATGGTCGACAGTGTTCAGAAGAATGCGGCAGCGATGCAGCAGCCGTTTCTGCGTGGCATTGGCTTGGCGCAGACCTTGGCGTCCATTCGCGTTGCCCGGATGGCCGTTCGACGGTTGTGCAATAGGAGACCATCGAGTCGCCGGATGTCTGCGAACAAAAGCGAAGGGCCGAAACGGATTGAACACAATCCGCATTCGGCCCCGCGCGATAAATCAATGCTCTCGTGCTTGGATGCGCGTGATTCGCGCACATCCTTCCTACTCCCGACTGGCAGGGTGCCTATCGGTACCCTGCCAGTCCCCGCATCCAGCGGAATCCCACCCCGCCTTCTGGCCGATCTACGCGTGGTTCACGGTCACGACCCGCGGTTCAAGAATGCTGATCGTGACTGTCCCGGGTTCACGCAGCCACCCAAGGTTTGGCCGATGGCCGCCCCGGATTGGCAAGCCCCAGATTGGAGGGTTTGCCCTGCGCTTGTTACCAGGCGGTCCAGCCATCTCTGGGCCCTTCAAAGAGACGGACACGACCCCCATTCTCTTCCCTCCACCCATCGACATCTCGCATTTCCGCAGAGTTTCCGGAGGCCCCGCCGCGGGCCCGATTGACGACTTGCGCACCTTTCTTGCCGGCGCGATTCAGTTCCATTTGCGTGTAGTTCGGTCCATTGGCCTTCGAGGACGGGCCTTTGGAGGTTCCGCGATTGATGATGAGACGATTCTCCTGTATGGCTCGATCGAGTCGCTGGACGTTGCTGTTGGTGTCGCCCCTGTTGTTCCAGTTCCAGTCAGTGTCGCCAACTGGATACAGCCGGTTGTTCGCGGGCGTGTTTTGAAGCTGATTGAAGCCACCCACCTCGAGCCGATTTTTCCAGCGCTCCAATCCGTGTCTCACGACACCAGTCATGTTGTCCCAGGCGTTGGCGACGTAGGTCCGTAGCGTACTGCTGTATCCCTTCCAGGCACCGGCATTGAAGTTCGCCGCCGTGTTGACC
>DHLY01000076.1 GCA_002405525.1 Proteobacteria bacterium UBA4656 | reverse complement strand
GCATGTGTAAATGCACGTTGAGGTTCAGCGCACTGCCGAAGCGCTGTATCAGGCTCACCGCGCCGCACTGCGCGCTGGCGCGGCCGACGCCCGCCTGATCGGCCAGCCAGTTCCCGATCACGCGCTGCACGATGGCCAGCACCGGCCCGATACGCCGTTGTCGGTGGCATCCTGTCGTGTGCCGGCGGCAACCGGTCATGGGCATTCGGCCGGCGCGCCAAGGCGCGGCCGGGCAACGCAAGGCCGGCAGACACCGCCGGCGCATGCGCGAACGTCGCCGAGTCGGGCGATGCCGACGGCGACAACGGTACCTTCGTGTGGGCCGATGACGCCGATACGGACTTCGTGTCCAGCGGAAGCAACCAGTTCCTGGTGCGCGCCGCCGGCGGCATGGCGGTCAACACCAACACGCCGGCCGCCGGCGCATCGTTGACCGTCAACGGCGCGACCCGCCTCGACGGCAACCTGTCGGTGGCGCCGGCGGGTGTGCTGTCGTTCGGCAGCCAGACCCGGCAGATGCTCAACCTCTGGGGCGGAGCCGGCGAGTACGGCATCGGGGTCCAGTCGGGCACGCAGTACTTCCGCACCGACCTGGGCGGGTCGTTCGCCTGGTTCGAAGGCGGTGTGCACAGCGACGCGTCGCTCGATCCCGGCAATGGTGGCGCGATCCCCATGCGGCTGGACGCGGCCACTGCACAGCTGGCGCTCACCAACAGCAACCTGTTCGGCGACATCGCGACGGGTTCGCCCTCCCTCTCGCTGCGATTCGGCTCGCCGCTGGCGATTCGCTGGGATGTAGTCATGAATCGCGGGGAATTCTTCGGACTCAGCGCGGGGTCGTTCTACGTCGGCACGGAGTCCAACGTCCGTTTCGGCATCGATCGCGTCACGGGCCAGACGCGAAACACGTCCGGTGCATGGAGCGTTCTTTCCGACGCGCGCCTGAAGAAGAACATCCGCGACATTGCCTCACCGCTGGACACTTACCTGAAACTTCGCGGCCACTGGTTCGAGTACATCGACCCGAAGTCGGTGATTGCGGACGAGGGCGAACGCATGGGTTTCGTGGCGCAGGAAGTGCGCGCGGCGGTGCCGCAATGGGTGCGCGAAGGCGAGGACGGGATCCTGCCGGTGGTGCCGACCGGCTTCGAGGCGCTGACGGTGGAAGCCGTGCGGCAGTTGCACGAGGAGAACGCGGTGGTCGACGACGACCAGGCGCGGCGCATCGCCACGCTGGAGGCGGAGAACGCCACCCTGCGCGAGCAGACCAGGGCCCTGCTGCAGCGCGTCCTGGCGCTCGAGGCACGGGCCGACCGGGATCGCTGAGCTGCGTCCCAGGCGATTCGCCTCACTTCGCGACGGGTGGCAGGGACGCTGCCCACTGGCGCGCGTTCTCGACGATCGCGAGGCCGCGCGGGCCACTGGCGAGCGCCGCGGCGCGTTCGAAGCCGGCCTCGGCTTCAGCGTGGCGGCCTTGTGCCGCGGCAAGCCGGGCGTCGATCAGCATGGCGTTGAAATCCTTCGCCACCTGCACGGCGAGCCGCCGGCCCTGCAGCATGGCGTTGTCCCAGGCACGTGACGCAGCATCGAAGTCGCCGCGATCGAGTTCGAGGTTGGCGCGTTCCAGCGCCGCGAGCCACCGCGTGTAGAACGGGCGGTCACCGAGATCGGCCGCCAGCGCGGCCTCCGCAGCGTCCAGTTCGGCTTTCGCGCCGTCGAAGTCGTCGGCCAGCCGCAGGGCCCGCGCGAGGTTGACCTGCTGCGTCGCGATGTCGGTGACGAAGTTGGCCTGCCGGCGCGAGATCGCGAGTGCCTCGCGGCGCAGGGCGACATGGTTCGCGGCGTCCTGCGCGAGTTCGGCGCGCAGCGCGGCCATCGACAGCAGCATGCTGGCCTGCACCGCGGGGGGTTGGTGACGGCGCACGAAGATGATCGCCTCGTCGGTCACGGTGTCGGCCTCCTCGTCGCGACCCAGGGCGCGCAAGGCCTGCAGGCGCGTGATGTAGAGCTGGGCGCGCGCGCCGATCGCGTCGCCGACCATCGGCAGTCCTTCAAGCAGCCGCTCGCCCGTGGCGACGGCCTCGATCGCCGTGTCGTTCCGGCCGGCGTCGACCAGATTGCGCGCCAGCAGCCGCCAGCGGAACGCGCGGATCACCGGGTTGGGGTTGCCGGCGTCGTGCTCGACCATCCGCTCCGCCACCCGCACCGCGTCGTCGAAGCGCAGCGCGTTCATGTAGGCGGAGACGATCGCGGCCTCGATCTCGGCGCGTTCCAGCGGCGTCTCGAAGACGCTGTCCTCGAGCCGCTGCTCGGCGCGCTCGACCAGCGCCATCGCGGCGATCAGGCGCCCATCGTCGCCCAAGCCGCCAGCGCCGGCGAACACGTTGGCGAGGAAGCCGATCACACGCGCGTTGCCTGCGAGCGCCCGCTCGCTGGCCTCGCGCGCGACGGTCGCGGCGGCCTCGGCCTCCAGCGCGCGATCGCGCTGCGCGACGACCTGATGGATGAACACCCCGAGCAGCGCAAGCACGGCCGCCGTCGCCAGCAGCGGCACCCGCCGGCGCCGCACCAACTTGCGCGCCCGGTACCAGCCGCTGTCGCGCGCGGCCCTCAGCGGCCGGCCTTCGCGCCAGCGCACCAGGTCCTCGCGCAGGGCGTCGACCCCCGGATAGCGGGCGGCCGGATCGGCCGCGGTCGCCATCGCCACCACGCCGCGCAGCTCGGCATCGGCCAGCGGCATCGCGTGCGCATCGTCGAGGTTGTTGCGTCCGCCGAGCAGCACGCGCAGCAGCACGCCGAGGCTGTAGACGTCGGACGCGGTGGTGATCGCGCCGCCGGCGCGCTGCTCGGGGCTGGCCCAGCCGGCGCTGGCGACGCGGGTCGATTCGGTCTCGCCGTCGAGGTCGGCGAGCCGCGCGACGCCGAAGTCGAGGAGTTTGGGCGTGCCGTCGGCGCGCACCAGCACGTTGCCGGGCTTGAGGTCGCGGTGCACCACCAGTTGCCGGTGCGCATGCGCCACTGCCGCGCACAGCGCATCGAACAGGGCCAGCCGCGCGTCGCGCGACGGCGCGCCGGCGAGCCATTCGGTCAGCGGCACGCCGTCAACATACTCCATCACCAGGTAGGGCTGGCCGTCGTGCGTCTCGCCGCCGTCGAGCAGGCGCGCGATGTGCGGATCATCGAGTGCGGCGAGGATCTCGCGCTCGCGGCGCAGGCGGCGCTTGCCGTCCTCGGTCGGGAAGCCGCGCAGCAGCTTGATCGCCACCTGCTGCGCGAATGCGCCGTCGGCGCGCTCGGCGAGGAACACCGTGCCCATGCCGCCGGAACCGATCTCGCGCAGCACCCGCCAGGGGCCGATGCGCGCGCCGGCGACGGCCGCCGCGGGCGCGTCGTCCTGCAAGCGGCGCGCGGCAACCGCCAGCGCATCGCGCAGCCCGGCGTCGTCCTCGCCGTCGGCGGCGAGCAGGTCGCGCAGGGTGCGCTCGGTGTCGGCGTCCAGCCCGAGCAGCGCCAGTTCGCGCTCGCGCGTGGTGGGATCGAGCGCGGCGAGGCGATCGAACGCGGCGAGCAGCGTGTCGTCCCTGCCGCCCATGGCCTCAGGCCTCGAGCGCGCGCTTGAGCCAGGCGCGCCCGAAGCGCAGGTCGCGGTCGACGGTCGGCACCGACACGTCCAGCGCCTGTGCGAT
Organism: Proteobacteria bacterium UBA4656; assembly: GCA_002405525.1. Lineage (GTDB taxonomy): Bacteria > Pseudomonadota > Gammaproteobacteria > Xanthomonadales > Ahniellaceae > UBA4656. Next base: position 4,901 of record DHLY01000076.1, on the reverse strand, counting down.
CTCCTCGCGTGAGAAGCCGCCGAAGTAGGTCATCTCCACCACCTGCGCGCGGCGCGCATCGCGCGTGGCGAGCGCTTCCAGCGCATCGTCGACCCGCACCATCGAGGCATCGCCGTCGAGCGCGACCTCCTCGGCGTGCGACAGGCTCAGCGGCGCCTGCCCGCCGCCGCGCTTGTCGCGCAGGCGCCGCCGCGCGCCATCGACCAGGATCTGTCGCGTGGCCTGCGCGAGCACATTGAACAGATGATGCCGGTCGCGCCAGCCCGGATCGCTGCCCAGCAGGCGGATCAGCGCCTCGTGCGCGAGGTCGGTCGGTCCCAGGGTGGCGTGCGGGTTGCCGCGGATCGACTGCCGCGCGATGGCGCGCACCTGTTCGTAGACGGCGTCCACCAATTGCTCGCGGGCGCCGGCCTCGCCGGCCTGCCAGCGCCGCAGCAGGCGGGTGATCTCCGGGTCCGCCCCGGCGGGCGGCGGGTTCGACGGGTCCATGCGCGCTCCTGCGGACGGCCTGTTTATAGGCCATCGGCGCTACCCGCGCAAAGCCACTGATAGGACACGGCCCGGTGCGGCGTGTGGTGCGTAGTGACCGGCGCATGGCCGGCCGCAAACCGCGCTGGAGGTTCGACGTGCTTCGCATCGGTCAAGGCGGCCCGCGCCGCATCCTGTTGCTGTTCGCCATCGCCGCCGGGCCCGCCGATGGCGCGTCGTTCGTCTACGAAGGCCGGCTCGACGATCGCGGCACGCCGGCCGACGGTCGTTATGACATCCGGCTCGCAGCCTTCCCCGATGCCACCCGGGGCACCACACTTGCCGCGCCGATGGAGTTCGCCGGCGTCGAGGTGCGTGACGGCCGCTTCCGCCTCGAATTCGACCTGCCCGCCGCGGCGGCCGACGGGACGTGGCTCGAACTGGGCGTGCGTGAATCCGGCGCGGTGCAGGACTACGCGACGATCGCCGGCCGTGCGAAGGCGGTCGCCACCCCGCTGGTCGGCGCCTGCTGGAGCACCACTGGCGACAGCGGGTCGAACCCGGCGCTGAACTTCATCGGCACCATCGACGCGGTGGCGTTCGAGATCCGCACCCAGGGCCGACGCAGCCTGCGCCTGGAGCCCAGCGCCCTGCTGGTCGGTGGCCAGCCGGCGACGGTGGGGGTGGTGGCGGGCAGTCCGCGCAACAGCGTGGCGCCGGGTGTGCGTGGCGCGACGATCGCGGGCGGCGGGGCGGAGGCGTTCGACGACCCCGAGGCCGGAGCCAGTGATTCGAATCGCGTGGCGGCCCACTACGGCACGGTCGGTGGGGGGCTTGCCAACACGGCTGGCGATCCGAAGTCGACGGCGCCGACCGCCGGAATCGCGGCCACGGTCGCCGGCGGGCGCAGCAATGCGGCCCTGGGCGAGGCCTCGACGGTCGCCGGCGGTGCCGGCAACGTCGCCCGCGGCGGTGCGGCCACCGTCGCGGGCGGAGCCGGCAACGTGGTCGACGCGGACTACGCCGCGGTCGCGGGCGGCGTGCAGAATCTCGCGATGGCGGATGGCGCAACCGTCGGCGGTGGCGAGCAGAACATCGCGTTCGGCGCCTACAGCATGATCGCGGGCGGCTTCGCGAATGCCACCTCGGGCTACGCATCGGCCGTTGGCGGCGGCGAGCGCGTATGTGCCGGAGGACGTTGGTCCTGGGCGGGGGGGCGCAATGCCCGCGTGCGGCGGGCGAACAACGATCTTGCGAGCGGCGTGTGCCTGGAAAGCCCCGACGCAGGCGACGCCAACGGCGACGAGGGAAGTTTCGTCTGGGCGGATTCGCAGGCCGCCGAGCTGGTCACCACCGGCCCCAACCAGTTCCTGGTCCGCGCCGGCGGCGGGATGGCGCTCAACGGCGCGCCGCCGTCGCGCGACGTGGAGTTCACGGTCATCGGGTCCGGCGCCAACGGCGGGGACTACGCCAATCTCCTCCTGCGCCAGGTCGAGCCCGATCGCGGCGCCATCCTGCTGAGCGCTGGCGAGGCGGGCGCTGGATCGAACAATGCGTCGTTCTACCTCAGCCAGTTGATCGCGGACGGCGATCCCGTGCATCGCCTGCGGACCGATGGCAACGGTCGCCTGCAGGTGTTCGTCGACAATCCCGTCAAGCCCACCGCGGGCGGCTGGTCGGCGCCCTCGGATGCCCGGCTCAAGCACGCCATCGCACCGCTCGACGGCGCGCTCGATCGCCTGCTGGCCCTGCGCGGGGTGCGCTTCGAGTACAACGCCGACGCGCCGAAGGGCTACTACACGCCCGGTCCGCAGGTCGGCTTCATCGCCCAGGAGGTCGAGCGCGTCTTCCCAGACTGGGTGAGCACCGATGCCGACGGCTGGAAGCTCGTCGGCTCCAGGGGCTTCGAGGCGCTGGCGGTGGAAGCCGTGCGCCAGCTGCACGACGAGAACGCGGCGATCGACGACGACCACGCGCGACGCATCGCGGCGCTGGAGGCCGGCAACGCGGCCCTGCATGCGCGCCTCGCCGCGCTCGAGGCGCGCCTTGCCGGCGCCGCTCGCCAGGCGGGTGATGCGCCGTGATAGGCCGCGCCGCGATCCATCGTGGAATCGAGCATGCCGCCGCCATGTCGCGGCGAGGGAGTCCATCTATGCGTCGTTCCATCCATCGTCGCGCCGCCGCCTGCGTCGCGCTCGTGATCTCGCTCGCAACCGCCGTCGCGGCGGCAGCCGAGCCGCATGCCGCGGCCGCGCGCTTCGCCGCCGAAGGCGCGGTACGCGCCGAGGGCCGCAGTGCGGACGGTCGCTTCGCCGGCGGCGGCGAGGCGCGCTTCGTGCCGCAGGCGACGTCCGCCGACGGTCGCTTCACGCTCAAGGCGACTCAGGCGCCGGACGGCAACTGCGCGCCGGTCGCCGACCCGATCTTCGCCAATGGTTTCGAATCCTGACGCCCACCGGAGGATCCATGCACGCTTCCCATCGAACCCTCGCCGCCGCCATCGCCGCGCTGCTCGGTCTCGCCGCGACCCCCGCCGGCGCCGCCTCTTTCGTCTACGAGGGTCGCCTCGACGACCGCGGCGCCCCCGCGAGCGGCCGCTACGACATCCGCCTCACGCCGTATCCGCATGACAGCCGCGGCAGTACGCTGGCCGCGCCGATGGTGTTCGAGGACGTCGACGTCCGCGACGGCCGCTTCCGCCTCGACTTCGACCTGCCGCTGGCCGGCGCCGACGGCGCCTGGCTCGAACTTGGCGTGCGCGACGCCGGTGCGGCGCACGACTTCGCATCGATCCCCGGCCGTGCCAAGGCCACCGCCGCGCCGCTGGTGGGTGCGTGCTGGAGCACCACCGGCGACGCGGGCATCAACCCCGCGACCAACTTCATCGGCAGCACCGACAACCAGCCGTTCATCGTTCGCAGCAGCAACGTCGAGCGCGGCCGCTTCGACGCCAATGGACTGCGCGTGAATGGCCCGACGTTCCAGCCGCAGATCGAGTTCGCGGTGCGCGCCAACACGCTGTCCCAGTACAGCAACATCCTGCTCGAAGCGGGCGGCATGCAGAACCAGCGCTCGGGCATCCTGATTTCCGCGGGCGACGGCGCCGATGGACAGAACAACCACGCGCTCTACATCGACCAGTACCAGGACGAAGGGCAGCAGCCGCCGTCGCAGACGCGGCGCATGGAACTGGCGTCGGATGGCGCAGGGCGCTTCGCGGGCACCGGTCTGGTGGCCAGCGGGGGCAACGCCGTCGCGCTTGGCGGCACGGCCAACACGGCATCCGGCTCGCATGCCGGCGCGCTTGCCGGCATCAACAACACCGCCAGCGGGTTCTGGAGCACGGTGCCCGGCGGCGGGAGCAACTGCGCCGGCGGCGACTTCAGCTTCGCGGGCGGGCAGCGAGCGAAAGTGAGGGTCGGGAACGCGGTCGGCGCGCCCGGCGTCGGGTGCGCCGGCGTGCCGTCCTCCGGCACCCTGGCCGGGGACGTCGGCACCTTCGTCTGGGCCGACACCCAATCTGCCGACTTCGTGAGCACGGGACCGGACCAGTTCAATGTGCGGGCTGCGGGCGGGGTCAACCTCCACCAGAGCACCAGCCTGAGTTTCGGCTCGAGGACGCGACAGATGGTCAATCTCTGGGGCCCGACGGCGTACGGCATCGGCGTGCAGGCGGACACGTTGTACATGCGTTCGAACAACTTCTATGCCTGGTACCAGGGCGGCGTGCATGCCGACGCTGCGCTCACTCCGGGGGCCGGCGGCAACCTGATGATGGCGCTGACGCCAGGACCCGGCATCACCACGCCCACCGGATACGTCCGGGCGACGCTGTTCAGCAGCGTCAGCGATCGCAATGTGAAGACCGGGTTCTCGGCCATCGATCCGCTCGACGTGCTCGGGAAGGTTCTGGCGCTGCCGTTGTCGCGCTGGAGCTACCGGTCCGCAACGGACCAGTGGCATATCGGGCCGATGGCGCAGGACTTCTTCGCCGCTTTCGGGCTCGGCGGCGACGACAAGACCATTTCCACCGTCGACGCCGACGGCGTCGCGCTGGCCGCCATCCAGGGCCTGAACGCCAAGCTGGAGCGCGAAAACGCAGCGCTGCGCGGCGAACTCGCGGCCCTGCGCACGGAACTGCGCGCGCTGGCGCAGGATCGTGCGCGCTGACCGCGGGTCGATCGGACGGCAGGGCTCGCAGCTAGGTGCTGCGCGCCCCGCCGCTCGTTTCGGGTAGCGCGGTTGCCACCTGTGGGCCGCCCGCCGCGACCGCGCGGTCAACGAGGTACAGCGGCCGCTGCTTGGACTCCTCGTAAAGCCGCCCGAGATACTCGCCGATCAGCCCCAGCGCGATCAACTGGATGCCGCCGAGGAACAGGATCACCGTCATCAGCGAGGGATAGCCCGCCACCGGGTCGGGTGTAGGAAGTTCA
>DHLY01000085.1:4634-17015 GCA_002405525.1 Proteobacteria bacterium UBA4656 | reverse complement strand
CCTCACCGGAGGACCCCCGCCCATGCTCGCCCAGAGCCGCCGCCCGCCGCACCTGCCGTCCGATGCCGAGGGCGCCCAGGCCCGCGAGGCCAGCCGCCAGTTGGCGCGCCTGCTGCCCGGCCCCGACGCGAAGGGGGCGGCGGCGACAGCGCCGCTGCGCCTGGTCACGGACGACAACCATGCCGAGATGATCTCGATCCCGCCCGGCTGCCCTGCGCCTGATGGTGGACGTGCTCACCCAGCTCGGCCAGGGCCGCGCCGTGACCGTGCTGCCGCAGAACGCCGAGCTCACCACGCAGGAAGTCGGCGGACTACCTCAACGTCTCGCGCCCCTATGTGGTGGGCCTGATCGAACGCAACCTGCTGCCCGCCCGCAAGGTCGGCACGCGCCGCCGCGTGGCCTTCGAGGATCTCGTCCGCTACGACGAACAGCAGCGGGCGCAGCGCCGGACCGCGCTGGACGAGTTGGCCCGCATCGACCAGGAGCTGGGGCTGTAGCCGCGCAGCCCGCGCCATCACTTCGCCGGCACCAGCTTCACCTGCAGTTCGCAGCCCACCGCCTCCGCATAGCGCTTCAGCGTAGCCAGCGACGGCGTGTGCTTCTGTGCCGCCTCCAGCCGCGACACGGCGCTCTTGGTGGTGCCCATGCGCTCGGCCACGGCGTCTTGCGTCAGACCGGCGCGGGTGCGGGCCTTCAGCAGCTGCTGCACCAGCTGGTACTCCAGCGACAGTGCCGCGTAGGCTTCGTCGAAGCCCGGCCGCGCGCGGGCGCGGGCCAGGAACGCCGCGTGGTCGTGCTTGACGGGCTTGCGTGCCAGTTCAGCCATCTCGAATCTCCTTCAGCCGCTTGCGGGCCAGATTGAGGTCACGCTCGGGCGTCTGCGCCGTCTTCTTGATGAAGGCGTGCAGCACGACGATGCGCCGCCCGAGCCGGAAGCAGTAGAACGCACGGCCGATGCCTTCCCGCCCGCGCGGCCGGATCTCGAACAGCCCGTCGCCCATGGCCCGCGAATGCGGCATGCGCAGGTCGGGGCCGTGCTCGGCGAGCAGTTCGACCAGGTGGGCGTAGTCGGCCAGCACGTCCACCGGCCAGCGCTCGATGTCGGCGAGCACGCGCGGATGGAAGTACTCGATCTCGTACGCCATGCGTGCATGTTAGCGCCTTCGCTAACTCTTGGCGAGGCGGGCTGAGGGCATCAGGCGACGGCCTCGAGTTCGCGTTCGGCGGCGGAGAAAGTAAGGTCGCCGGAGATGAGGCGGGGGAGGAGGAGGTCGCGTGAGGCGGCTAGCCGCTTGTTCGCCTCGCCCAGATTGCCAACCAGATCCAGCATGGGCCACGCAAGCGCATCGAAACTGTCGAGAGTCTGCTTCGACGGGTTCACGAAGGGAAACGTCCTGACACTTTCGGTTCGCGCACGCTGCCGGCCGGTGGCGCCTGACATGCTCTTCTGGGCATGGAAGCGAAAGGCATCGTGACGCGCCAGCAGGTAGGTGAAGGCGGGGCCAGCGCGACGACCACGCATCACGATGAACTCCGTCGAGCCGAAGCCCACGCCGTCACCGGGCAAGCCGCGAACGAGCCCCGTCTTGCCGTTCTCCAAGCATGGCGTGATGCGCGCAAACAGCGTGTCGCCGTTCTTGAACTTCGCGCCGGAGCCAGCCTCTCGCCACTCGTGCGAGTCGATCAGCGACGAGTTTGTGGACAGCAACGTCATTGGGATGAATGGCTTCTCGCCGCTCCGTGGCAACTGCGTGGCAGGATCGAAGTCGATCAACTCCTCCACGCTGCCAGTGGGAAGCGGCGCGCCCTGGCCATGCCCCGGAAACCGGAGGTGGACGAACCACTCTTCGAAAAGCCGCCGCGCCATCTCCTCCAGCACTGCGATCCGGCGCCGGTTCACCTCGATCAGGTCATCGTAGGCACCGAGAATCGATCCGATGCGCTCCTGCTCACCCGGACTGGGCAGATGAAAGCGAAACCGCTTGATGTCACGCCCACTGATGTGAGGAACGTTCACGCCCGTCGTGATGCTCCGAACATGAGCTGCGAATGCTGGCGAGCCAATGACATAACGAAGGTAGTTGGTTGAAAGCCCATTGATCCCTCGCATTCGCGCTACTCGCTGCACCAGCAGGCATGGCAGGTCCACCGGACTTACCCAAGCCCACTTCAAGCCCGCCTCAATCCAAGGCCGGTCCATCGCAACAATAACGTCGCCAACGCATAGCTCAAACGCACTGTGATGTTGACGCTCCGCCAATGGCCAGTGCTTTGCTCCATCCCAGCGCAGCCGACCTTGACCGACGTTGTCCCCACGAAGAAGACGAACGCCAGAACGCGAGTCGTCGAGAAATCGAGCGCTTTTGAATGGAAACCCGGTCTGCAAATCGATGCATTGCCCGAGTTCGACAGCCGGCCAGCTCGTCATGACTCAAGCAGCGCTGCGACGTTCGCCGAAACTCGTGCTTGCAACACCGCCGCCTCGGCGCTGAGCCCCTCCAGTTCCTCCTGCAACGCCTCCAACTTGCTTCGGAACTCCTCATCCTCAACCACCTGCCCCGGCGCCACGCCCACGTAGCGCCCGGGTTCAGGCTGCCATCCTGCGCCGCAATCTCGGCCCGCGTGGCGACCTTGCAGAGCCCAGGCACATCCCGGTATCGGCCGTCGGGGAAGACTTCGGTCAGCCGCCGCGCACTGCCCGCTTCCGTCTCCACCGCCTCGCCACGCCACAGGCGGACGATATTGGCGAGGAACTCGACCTGGCCTGGGTCGAACACGCGGTGCGCCCGCGTGACCTGCCGGAACAGGTGGCGCGCGTCCACGAACAGCACCTGGTCGCCACGCGGCCCGCCGGCCTTGCCCTTGTCGAGGAACCACAACGTGACCGGCAAGGTCACGGTGAAGAACATGTTCGGCCCGACCGCCACGATGCAGTCCACCGCGCCGGTATCGATCAGCTTGCGCCGCAGCTCGCGCTCGCTGCCGCCCGCATCGGAAGCGCTGTTGGCCATCACGAAGCCCGCGCGGCCGGTCGGCTTCAGCGCGGCGTAGAACAGGCCGATCCACAGGTAGTTGGCGTTGTTGACCGTCGGTAGCCCGAACGGAAAGCGCGCGTCCACCTGCCCGGCCTCGTTGACCAGCTTCGCCCGGTCCACCTCGGACTGGTTGAAGGGCGGGTTGGCCATCACGTAGTCGAAGCGCCCCACCATGCCGTGCGGGTCGTCGTAGTAGGTGTTCGCCTCGCGGATGTCGCCGGACAGCCCGTGCACCGCCAGGTTGAGGCGGCACAGGCGCAGGGTGTCGGCCATCTTCTCGATGCCGAACACGCTGATCGCCCGCGACGGCGTCTTGTGGTGCCGGCGCACGAACTCGGCCGACTGCACGAACATGCCGCCCGACCCGCAGGCCGGGTCGAAGATCTGGCCCTGGTAGGGCTCGATGATCTCCACGATCAGCTTCACGATCGAGGCCGGCGTGAAGTACTCCCCGCCCTTCTGCATGTAGGACGAGGCGAACTGCCCCATGAAGTACTCGAAGATCAGCCCGTAGGCATCGCCTTCGATCTGGAGTGGCGCCAGCAGCCGCAGCAGCTCGCGCAGCGTGTCATTGGGCAGCGCCCCGTAGCTGGTCGGCAGCGCACCGGCCAGCGCCGGGTTCGCCTCGGCGATGGCCTTCATGGCCGCATTCAGCTCCGCACCGAGGTCCGCCGTCCCGGGCAACGCCAGCAGCCGCGAAAACCGCGCCGGCTCGGGCAGGTAGATCGCCCCACGGGCCTGGTAGTCGGCCGGACTCTCGCGCAGCCGGCCCTTGTACTGCGGCGCCAGCTCGGCCTTCACCTGCTCGAACTTCGACTCCATCTGCCGCAGCGCGATGAGCGCCAGCACCGGCTGGGCATACTGGTCCGGCCGCAGGGCCGAATTGGTCCAGAGCTGGTCTGCGGCCTTGAACAGGCGCTGGCTCAGGTCATTGAGGTCTGTGGGCATGGCGATAGCCTCCGTGCGACGTCGAAGGGTGCCACGGGGCGTCCGGCATCACCAACAGGCGTGGCGCGCACCGGGCACCACCGGCCCGCCGGCTGGCGGCGCTGCGAGTGCTCATGCAGCGCGCCCGAAGATTGCGTCGCCAACGGGGTGGTTGATCGTCCGCCGCCCCTACGCCAGTGATCCCGCCACACGCCGCGGTGGGGTCCCCAGAACAAGGGTTGCAGCCAATCCCTGTCCCGCCGTCGCACGCCCGCTGGCAGAATCGCGCGCTGCCCTCTCCGCCGGAGCCCCATCGTGCGCGTCCTGTTGCCCCTCGCCCTGCTCGTCCTGTCGCCTGTCGTCGCCACCGCCGCGCCCGCGCTCGAGGGCGCGACCGCGGTGCGGTTCCAGCAGACCAGCGATCCGAACCTCGTGCGCCTCGCCGACGGCACGGTGCTGACCGTGATCTACGCCGAAGGCGATTGGGAGAAGACCGGCGACTGGCCGGAAGGCAAGGCGCTCACGCTCGGCTTCGACCGCGACCGCGGCACGCTGCTGGTCGATCCGCAGGGCAGCTTCGCCGTGCCGGTGGTCGACGACCTCGGCGAGCGCCATCCGATCGCGGTCGCCGACGCGGCCTGCCAGCAGCAGAACGACAGCACGATGGGCATGGGGGGCTGCCTGGGCGAGACCCTCGAACGCTGGGACCGCCAGTTGAACCTCAATTACCGGCGACTGCTCGGCCTGCTGGACGCCGACCGGCAGGTGCCGGTGAAAGCCGCGCAGCGCGCCTGGATCACCTGGCGCGACGCGCAGTTCGCGGCGATCACGACCGTCCACCAGCGGGAAGGCACCGTCTGGGGCCTCGTCAGCACCGGCCGCCGCATCGACCTGGTGCGCGAGCAGGCGATCCGGCTGGGGCAGCTCGCCGCGGACTGATCCGCATCCCGGTGCCGCGTTGCCTCAGCGAAGGGGCGCCGCGGCCCCGCGCCGCCATTCCCCCGGCGCCACGCCCTCCCAGCGCCGGAACGCGCGGCGGAAGTTGGCGAGGTCGTCGTAGCCGAGCAGGTGCGCGATCTGCTTGAGCGCCAGCCGGCCTTCCTCGAGGTGTTCCAGCGCCAGACGGTGACGCACGTCATCCTGCAGCGCGCGGAACGAGGTGCCTTCGGCGACCAGCCGGCGGTGCAGCGTGCGCGGTGTGGTGTGCAGCAGGCGCGCGGCGAGGGTGAGTCCGGTGGTGGCGGGGCCGTGCTGCAGCAGCGCGCGGCGCAGTCGCCCGGCCTGCGTGTCGGCCCCGCGCAGGGCGGCGAGTTCACGCTCGCACAGGCGCACTGCGGCATCGAACGCTGCGGGGTCGGCGGTGCGCAGCGGGGCATGCACGGCCTGCGCGGCCAGCTCCAGACCGGCGCTCGCCGCGCCCCAGCGCACCTCGCAGGCGAACAGCTCGCGCACCAGCGGCGCGTAGGGCGGCGCGGGGAAGGGGAAGGTCGCCCGCACCACCCCGGCTGCGCCGAGGCTCACTGCATCCAGCGCGTTGCGCAGCGCCAGCAGCAGCGCCTCCAGCACCGGTCGGCGCGCCTCGGCCAGCGGCAGCAGTTCGTCGATCCGCAGCACGAAACGACCGCCGCGCTCGACATGCGACAGCGCCACCGGCGGGAAGCGCGTGCCGATGAATCGCTCCAGGACGTCGACCACCTGGCGCAGCGACCCGGCATTGACCGCCGCGAAACCCAGCGCGCCGTGGGCACCGACCAGCAGCCGGCGCCCGACCAGCAAGCCCAGCGCGGGCTCGCCGGCGAGGGCCAGCGCGCTCGCCAGCAGCCGGCGCAGCGCCGGCAGCGACACGTGCAGCGCGGGTTCGGCCAGTTGCGCGGCGGAGAGCCCTGCCCCGGCCAACCACGCCGCGGGATCGTGGCCCGCCGCCTCGACGCGCTCGGCGAACAGGCGCAGGTAGAGCGCCGGCAGGTCGAGTTCGGGGGCGGCGGCCGGTGCTTGAGCCATGCACGGACTGTCAAGAAATGACCCCATGATGTCAATCGAAGTCGGTCCGGTGGCACCTCATCGTGCGTACCATCGTCGGGTCAGATTTCGGCTTGTCCGCCATGGCCCTGCGTCCCGCACCCGTCCGTGCCGCGACCATCCACCTCGACGACCGCGTGTTCCCCGCGGCACCGGGAGAGACCCTGCTCGCCGCCGCCCAGCGCGCCGGCCTGTCCCTGCCCTTCAGTTGCCGCGTCGGCGGCTGCGGTACCTGCCGCTGCCGGGTGCTGGAGGGTTCGGTGAGCGAGCGCACCGAGAGCGCCTATCTGCTCTCCGACCCGGAGATCGCGGGTGGCGTGGTGCTGGCCTGCCAGGCCGTGCCTCGCGGCGAGGTGCGGATCGCGCGGGTCGACGCACCGGCACAGGCCGCACGCCGGGCGGGCGGCACCATCGTGGCGCAGGAGAGGCTCGCGCCGGGCATCGTGCGGGTGACGGTGCAGCTCGACCACGGCCTGCCCTATGCGGCGGGCCAGCACGCCCTGCTGCGCCTCGGCGACCGGCCCGCGACCGCGCGCCCCTATTCCTTTGCCGCACCGCCGCGCGCCGACGCGCAGGTGTCGTTCATCGTGCGTCGCCACGAGGGTGGCGCCCTGTCCGCGCGACTGCACGACGAGGACCTGCGCGGCCGCGCAGTGCAGGTGGAGGGCCCGTATGGAGATTTCGTTCTGCACGAGGGCGCGGCGGCATGGCTGTTCGTGGCCACCGGCAGTGGGCTGGCGCCGATCCTGGCGCTGCTGCGGGAGGCGCTCGATCGTGGCATCGCGCGGCCCGCCACGCTGTTGTTCGGCGCGCGCACGCGCGCGGACCTGTTCGCGCTCGACGAACTGGCGGGACTCGCCGCGCGCTGGCCCGGCGGGCTGCGCGTGGAGCCGGTCCTCTCGCGAGCCGGCGACGACGACGCCTGGCGCGGCCTGCGGGGCCGGGTGACCGACCATCTCCCCGCGCTGCTGCCGCGCGACGCCGCGGCGTGGTTGTGCGGGCCGCCGGCAATGGTGGACGACGCCGGCGCGCTGCTGCGCGCGGCTGGCGTCCCGGCGTCGCGCGTGCATGCGGACCGCTTCACCGAGGCGCCGGCCGATCCCGCATCGCAGCCCGCCGCGACCGCGAGCGACGGCGCGGCGGTGGCGGGCTGGCGCGATTACGCCAAGTTCTCGCTGTTCCACGCGATCGGCCTGATGGCGCTGTGGTCGCTGGTGGCCGGCGGCGGCTGGACCGTGGCCGGGTTGTTCGCCATCGTCGGCTTCTACGTGCTCGGCGACATCGTGCTCGGGGACGACCTGCGCACGCCGCGCTATGCGCGACCGGATTGGTTCACCGCGCAGTTGTGGTCCGCGCTGCCGCTGCTGGCCTGCATCGTGTTCGCGGCGGTGTGGAGCGTGGCCCCCGGCGACCCGCTCGGCTTCGGCGCGGCGGTGCAGTCGATCAGCGGCATCGACGTGCTGGCCGCGCGCGATGCCGCGGGCGCGGGAACCCATGTCGCGGCGTGGATTCTCACCGGACTGATGATCGGGATGGTGGGCACGGTGTCCGCGCACGAACTCGTGCACCGCACCTGGGACCGCGCTTCGATGGCGGTCGGCCGCTGGTTGCTGGCGTTTTCCCTCGACACCGCGTTCGCGATCGAGCATGTCCACGGCCACCACCGCCACGTCGCCACGCCCGCCGACCCGGCCAGCGCGCCGCGCGGGCGCAACGTGTACGCGCACGTCTGGCACTCGACCGTGCACGGCAATGCGAGCGCGTGGCGCATCGAGGCGCGCCGGCTCCGCGTCCGCGGCCACCCGCTGTGGTCATGGCGCAACGCGGTGCTGCGCGGGCGGGCGCTGGAAGTGGTCCTGCTCGGTTCGGCGTTCGCGATCGGCGGTGCGGCGGGCGCCGGCTTTTTCGTCGCCTGCGCGCTGTGGGGCAAGGCACTGCTGGAAATCGTCAACTACATGGAACACTACGGGATCTTCCGCGAACCGGGCTCGCCGGTGGCGCCTCGCCACTCCTGGAACACCAACCGCCGGATCAGCTCCTGGGCCATGTTCAACCTGACCCGGCACTCGCACCACCATGCGCAGGGCGAAGCGCCGTTCCATCGGCTGCAGGCCTTCCCCGATGCGCCGCAGATGCCGACCGGCTACCTCGGCACGATCGGCCTGACGCTGGTGCCGCCGCTGTGGCGGCGCGTGATGGCCCCGCGCCTGGCCGACTGGGATGCGCGCTTCGCATCGCCTGCCGAGCGGCTGCTGGTGGCGCAGGCAACCACGGCGACCCCGCCGGGAACCGGCCGCCGGCACCCGCTTGCCGCCTGAGACGGCGTTGGCGGCCGGGGCGGCGGCTGCATGGAAGTCGGTTCGCTCGGTCGCGCAGCCGGCCGCGAGTCGCGTACCCGCCGTGCGTCAACGCGACGCGTGCATCGCCAGCGGCACCGCGCGTGCGGCCTCGATCGTCTGCCTTTCGCGATCCAGCGATGCCGGCTGCACAGCGGCTGCGGGTGCGACCGCCGGCCGCTTCACGCCGTCCACGCGGTAGAACGAGTGGTCGCCGATGACCGCAACCGGGACGCCGTAGTCGAGCCAGCCAGGCCGCACCACGTGGTGGGCGAAGAAATGGTCGGCGCCCGGCACGTAGAGCCGGCGGTGCTCGGGCGGGAGGCGCCAGTTGTGCAGTGAATTGCCCGCCACCTTCCAGGCGCGCTGCCAGGCGCGGATGTTGCGTACCGGGTAGTCGGTGGGCAGCAGGGTGGGCGCGAACTGGCGACTGCTCTTCACCACCTCGCACACGCTGCCGCCCCAGCGGCCGGTCTCGCGACGCCGCAGGGCGACCTCGGCGACCGCGTACTGGCCTTCGATGGGCTGGTCGCGGGCTTCGAGGTAGACGGTGGTGGCAAGGCAGGTCTGGTCCTGGACGGTTCCGCCCATGATCGACGCCAGCCACAGGATCCATCCAAGTTTCATTCGATTGTCCTCCTGCCCGGGTCGACCACCGACCGGCCGGCCCCTGCCGCGACGCACCATGCGGGACGGGGGCTGAACCGCGGCTGGCGGGGGCCGCTGCCAGGGGTATGGACGTGGACCCGCGTCGGGCGTGCGGTCCACCAGGAAGGAACCCCGTTCCTGCCGGCGCCTGCAGGGCCGGTGGGGTTCCGCGCGTTTCGTGGTCGGTTCGACCACCCGTACGGCCTATCCCGGGACGCACGACCACGCCGGAGCGGGGACACCCAGCAGGGCTGGCCCGCACTCGGCGCGGAAGACCTTAGCGCGTTCCGCTTCGAGCCGATACTCGAAAAACCATCCCCGGCTGGCGCAGCGTGGACAGCAATCAGCGATTTTCGATACATGATCAATGAACTTGTGGCAGTTTCGGCCGTTCGGAGGCCGTTTTCCGGGACTGTGAAACCTGTTGCCACCAACCCGCCTGCCACGCACCCATTCGGTGGCGTATGCTCAGCGCCACCGGTTCCCGAGGAACATGTCGATGCCGATTGACCAGCACGCAACGCCCGCCATGGTCCGCGCCCTCGTCGTGGCGGCCATGCTGGCGACGCTGGCCGCCTGCGGCGCCGGCGGCGGACGCACCCAGGCCGGCCTGATCAAGCGCATCAACCCGCCCAGCGCCTCGATCGAGGGCGTCTCCGCCGGCTCGGCCGGCCCGGTCAGGCTCACCCTCCGCCTGCAGAACTTCAGCACCGTGCCGACCCGCTTCGGGCGCATCGAAGCCGACCTCGCGATCGACGGCCGGCCGGCGGGCCGGCTGGTGCTGGACGCGGGGATCGAGATCCCGGGCCTGAGTTCCGACGTGGTGCCCGCCGAGGCCGGGCTCGATCCTGCGGCCCGCGCGCGGCTCGATGCCGCGACCGCCGCGGGCGCCGCCGTCGCCTACCGCCTCGAAGGCAAGATCGGCACCACGGATCCGGCCGACACCTGGAACTTCACCTTCGACAGCCGCCTGAATCCGGTGCCGGGCCGCGCGGGCGAGTTCCGCTGAATCCGGATTCCTGGAGAACCCCCATGAGCCAGTACCAGGCCCCCCTGCATGACCTGCGTTTCGTGATCCATGACGTGCTCGCCGCGGAAGCCGAGTTCGCCCGTCACGGCGCCTTCGCCGACGCCAGTCGCGACCTGATCGACGCGGTGCTGGAGGAGGCCGGGCGCTTCTGCGTGCAGGTGCTCGCCCCGCTCAACCGCAGTGGCGACGAGGAAGGCTGCCGGCTGGAAGAAGGCGCAGTGAGCACGCCGCAGGGCTTCCGGGAGGCCTACCGGCAGTTCTGCGAGGGCGGCTGGACCGGCCTCACCGCCGAACCCGAGCACGGCGGCCAGGGCATGCCCGAAGTCCTCGGCGCGGCGGTCAAGGAGATGATCGATTCGGCCAACCTGTCGTGGGGTATGTATCCCCTGCTCTCGCATGGCGCCAGCGAGGCGCTCAAGCACGTCGCGGAGGACTGGCAGAGGGAGGTGTTCCTCAAGCCCATCGTGTCCGGCGAGTGGACCGGCACCATGTGCCTGACCGAGCCGCACTGCGGTTCCGACCTCGCCCTGCTCAAGACCCGGGCCGAGCCGAATCCGGACGGCACCTTCGCGATCACCGGCACCAAGATCTTCATCAGCGCCGGCGAGCACGACCTGACGCCGAACATCGTGCACCTCGTCCTGGCGCGCCTGCCGGACGCGCCGGCCGGCACCAAGGGCATCTCGCTGTTCATCGTGCCCAAGTTCAAGGTCGCGCGCGATGGCGCCGTCGGCGCGCGCAACGCGGTCGCCTGCGGCTCGATCGAGCACAAGATGGGCATCAAGGCATCCTCGACCTGCGTGATGAATTTCGACGCTGCCGAGGGGTACCTGATCGGGCAGCCGAACAAGGGCCTCAACGCCATGTTCATCATGATGAACACGGCGCGCCTCGCGGTCGGCCTGCAGGGGCTCGGCCTCATCGAGCGCGCGTACCAGAACGCGCTGGCCTACTCCCGCGACCGCCTGCAGATGCGCTCGCTGTCCGGCGCCAAGCGCCCGGACAAGCCGGCCGACCCGATCATCGTCCACCCCGATGTGCGGCGCATGCTGCTGACCCAGAAGGCGATCGCCGAGGGCGGCCGCGCGCTGGCGCTGTACGCCTACCTGCACGAGGACCTCAAGCAGAAGGCCACCGATCCCACCGCGCGCCAGCGCGCCGACGAGGTCGTGTCGTTCCTGACCCCGATCGTGAAGGGTCTGCTGACCGAACTGGCGGTCGAGTGCACCTATCATGGTCTGCAGTGCTTCGGGGGGCACGGCTACATCCGCGAGTGGGGCATGGAGCAGTTCGCGCGCGACGCCCGCATCACGACCATCTACGAGGGCACCACCCAGATCCAGGCCATCGACCTGCTGGGGCGCAAGATCATGCAGCAGCAGGGCGCGGGCCTGCGCCACTTCCTCGGCGAGATCGGCGTCTTCTGCCAGGCGCAGGCCGGCAATCCCGCGCTGGCCGAGTTCACCGGCCCGCTGGCGCGACACGCGAAGGACTGGCAGGCGTTGACGATGGAGATCGTGCAGCGCGCCGGCGGCAACGCGGAAGAACTGGGCGCGGCGGCGGTCGACTACCTGTTCTACTCCGGCTACGTCGCGCTGGCCTACTTCTGGGCACGCGAGGTGGCGGCGCTCGGCCCCTCGCACGGCGCCGGGTTCCGCGAATCCAAGCTCGCCACCGCGCGCTTCTACTTCCAGCGCATCCTGCCGCGCACCGGCCTGCACGCGGCGGCGATCCGCTCCGGCGCGGACAATCTGATGGCGCTGCCTGACGCGCTGTTCGCCGTCTGATCGCGCGCGAGTGCGGCGGGGTGCCGCCGGCGGCATCCGCCGATCCGGTAGGCTATGGGCTCGCCCATACGGCGACCTAACCCAGCCGAGGATCCCCATGACCCTGCGTCCAATGCTCGCAGCCCTGCTACTGAGCCTCTCCCTGCATGCCGTCGCCGGCGACGCGCCGACCGTGAACAACGCCACGGTGCCGCAGTTCCTCGCCTGGCACGACGAGGTGGCGCAGCGCGCCGCCGGCCGCGACTTCGAGGCGCTGTCGCGGGCCGAGCGCAGACAGTTGGCCGACGCCCAGGCGGAGATCCGCCGCACGCTGGACGGCAAGGCGTCGATGTCCGACCTCGACGATGCTGCCAAGATCCGTCTGTTCAACGCGCAGGAGCGCGTCGTCGCCCTGGTCAACAAGGCCGAGGACGAGCGACTGGTCTGCTCGCAGCGCAAGCGTCTCGGCTCGCACCGGCACCAGTTGGAATGCCGCACCGTGGCGCAGATGCAGCGCGACCGCGAGGCGGCGCGCACCGCCCGCCTGCGCACCGGCGTGTGCGATCCCGCGCTGGGCAGCTGCGGCGGCAACTGAGCGGCCGGAACAGAGACGGTTCCT
>DHLY01000085.1:0-4326 GCA_002405525.1 Proteobacteria bacterium UBA4656 | reverse complement strand
CCAACGGGAGTCCGCTGAATGTCGCCTGGCGCGGTGATCGCGAACGACATCCACACCACGCGGGTGCTGTCGCTCGACGCCCACGGGCGGATCCTCGACTGGATCTCGTGGCAGGACGCGGTCTGCCTCTACGTGCGCGACGCGGTGGCCTGGACCCTGGGCGACCCCTGCCTGGCCATCCGCGGCGGCATCCACCGCGCCAGCGGTGAGCGCAGCATGATCCGCCTGCACCCGATCGTCGCCAGCCGCGGGCACGCCAGCGCCTCGGCCTACAACCCGGCCCCGGCGCTGACCAACGCGTCCCTGTTCGCCCGCGACCGCAATCTTTGCATGTACTGCGGCGAGCAGTTCCACCGCTGCGAACTGACCCGCGACCACGTGGTCCCGCTGAGCCAGGGCGGCCGCGACCACTGGGAGAACGTGGTCTGCGCCTGCCTGCACTGCAACGTCCGCAAGGGCGGCCGCACGCCGCAACAGGCCCAGATGCCCCTGCTGGCCGTGCCCTACCGGCCGAGCTGGGTGGAGCACCTGATCCTGTCCAACCGCAACATCCTCGCCGACCAGATGGAGTTCCTGCGCAACCATTTGCCGAAGAACCGCCGTTCGGCTTGAGGCCGGCCCCCGCCGGCGGCGCCCGCAGTCCGCCCGATCCCCGTCCTTGTCCTCTCGCGTCGACGGGCGGAGAATCCGCCCATGATCGACGCCTCCCGCTACCCGCGCCTGTCGCGGATCGAATCCCCCGCCGACCTCCGCGCCCTGCCCGAGGCCGAGGTGCCGGAAGTCGCGCGCGAACTGCGTGAATACCTGATCGAATCGGTCGGCCGCTCCGGCGGGCATTTCGGCGCCAACCTCGGCGTGGTGGAACTCACCGTCGCCCTGCACCGCGTGTTCGACACCCCGCACGATCGCCTCGTGTGGGACGTCGGCCACCAGGCCTACCCGCACAAGATCCTCACCGGGCGGCGCGACCGCATCGAGAGCATCAAGCGCAGGGACGGCCTGGCGCCGTTCCCGGCGCGTCACGAGAGCGAGTACGACACCTTCGGGGTCGGCCACTCCTCGACCTCGATCAGCGCGGCGCTGGGGATGGCGATTGCCGCCCAGCGGCGCGGCGACCCGCGCCGCATCGTCGCGGTGATCGGCGACGGCGCGATGACCGCCGGAATGGCCTTCGAGGCGATGAACCACGGCGGCGGCATGCAGCCCGAACCGGATCTGCTGGTGGTGCTCAACGACAACCAGATGTCGATCTCGGAGAACGTCGGTGCGCTGACCAAGATCCTCGGACGCATGCTGTCGAGCCGCCGCCTCAATGACATGCGGGAGCGGATCAAGCGGTCGCTGAAGAAGGGCTCGCCGCCGTGGCGCTGGGTCAAGCGCTGGGAGGAGCATGCCAAGGGCATGTTCGTGCCCAGCACCCTGTTCGAGGAGTTCGGCTTCCACTACACGGGCCCGATCGACGGTCACGACGTGCCGGCGCTGCTGCACGCGCTGCGCACCGTCAACGCGCTCAAGGGTCCGCAACTGCTGCACGTGGTCACCACCAAGGGCAAGGGCTACGACCGCGCCGAGCAGGACCAGATCGAGTACCACGCGGTGGGGCCGTTCGACCCCACGATCGGCGTGGTCAAGAAGGCCGGCCCCGCGAAGCCGACCTACACCCAAGTGTTCTCGGACTGGCTGTGCGACATGGCGGCAGCCGACCCGCTGCTGTACGGGATCACCCCGGCGATGCGCGAAGGCTCCGGACTGGTGCGCTTCAGCAAGGAGTTCCCGGACCGATACTTCGACGTCGGCATCGCCGAGCAGCACAGCGTCACCCTGGCCGCGGGCATGGCCTGCGAGGGCGGCAAGCCGGTGGTGGCGATCTACAGCACCTTCCTGCAGCGCGCCTACGACCAGTTGATCCACGACGTGGCGCTGCAGGGGCTCGACGTGCTGTTCGCGATCGACCGCGGCGGCGTGGTGGGGCCGGACGGACCCACGCACTCCGGGTCGTTCGACCTTTCGTATCTGCGCTGCATCCCGAACATGGTGGTGATGGCGCCGGCCGACGAAAACGAATGCCGCATGATGCTCACCACCGGGTTCCGTCATGCCGGGCCGGCGGCGGTGCGCTATCCGCGCGGCAACGGGCCGGGCGCGCGCATCGAGCCGGACCTCGAGACCCTGCCGATCGGCTGCGGTGAAGTGCGCCGCCGCGGCGCGCGGATCGCCCTGCTCGCCTTCGGCGCACCACTCGCCGCCGCCGAACAGGTCGCTCCCGAGTTCGACGCCACGGTCGCCAACATGCGCTTCGTCAAGCCGCTGGACGAGGCGCTGGTGCTCGACCTCGCGCGCGGCCACGACGCGCTGGTCACGCTCGAAGACAACGCGCTGGCCGGCGGCGCCGGCAGCGCGGTGGTGGAACTGCTGACCGCGCGCGGCATCGCCGTGCCGGTGCTGCAGCTCGGCCTGCCCGACCGCTTCCAGGAACACGCCAGCCGCGAAGACCTGCTCGCCGAGGCGCGACTGGACCCGGCAGGCATCCGCGCCGCGATCCGCGAACGCTGGCCCGATCTGCGTCCCCTGCCGGCCCTGGCCAGCGCAGGCTGAACGGCGCGCCTCGGACACTGCGACGCCCAGCGGCCGCATCGGTCACGGGTCCAGCGCCACCCCGGACCCTGCCCCCGCACCTCGTCGATCCATCCGGCACGCCTTGGCGCACGCGGCGGCGCGGCGTCCGGCCGCCGTGCCGGCCGGGCGCCTGTCAGCACCCGGCCGGAGTCATGACTGTCCCGGATTGCTACCTCTCGGCACCCTGCACGTCGCCGGAACCGCCGCCTTGGGCATCGGGGACTTTTGCGACCCGTGTTTCAGGAATCGTGACAGTCCTGGATTGCCGCTGTTTCAGGAACCGTGACTGTCTTGGACTGCCACCGGATTCCCCCTGACGCATCGTCAACGAGGCGGGCGAGGCACCACAACCCTGCCCGTGTTGAACTCCAGGATCTGCAACAGCTCGGCTTGGTGTTCTACTGGTATCCCACCCAGCGTTCCCGAGTTGAAACCGACCTGCAAAGACCCATCGGCTTGCAAAATGATGGAACCTCCCCGCAACTCAACGACCGCATTTCCCGAGACTTGGCCCAAAGCATCGCCGGTGACTGCATGGCCGCCATATCGGCTCACACCATTTGATGGAATGCCGCCACTGAGAAAAGTCGAATTCTGATCGCCGGGGAGCGCCAGGATCGTCTTAGTCGACGGGTCATAGCCAAGGCTAAATCCGCTTCCCGGAGCGAAGCGATCGAGTTCGGCGCCGGCCCTTCCGGTGGCGCCTGCCGTCCTGTCCAGCGACACCGCGTTCGACAGGATCGAAGCGTTTGGGGCGCCTGGTACATACAGCTCCGGCACGCGCAACGACGCATTCACCAGCGCATTCGCGCCACCTCTTATCCCCCTTCCGATAAGACTCGCGCCGCCTCCAAGGACGGTTTCAATCACAGCGTCACCGATCGGATCGGGATGCGCGTTCCCCCCGTGGATGACGTCCTGCGCGCAACCTCCGGTGCATCCCGGCGGAATGCGACGTCCTCCGTTGGTGGGTATGCCATTGGTGAGGTAGTCGGCGGCGGTCAGTAACGCTGCATTGGTAGACACCGCCGTCGGCGTCTGCGGCGTCCCGCTGAACCCGCCATGGTGGACCTCGGCCGTCATGCCGGTCGGGTCGACGAAGTTGATCGGGTTATTGCCGACGTAGGCGTACAGATTGGGCCCGTCGGCATAGCCGGCCGGATCGGGCTGCAGGAAGCGGCCCAGGCTGTGCGAGTAGAAGCGCGCCTTGTAGTAGTGCAGGCCCAGGCTTTCGACGTAGGCCTGGCCGGTGTACTTGAAGCGCGTCCCCGTGGTGCTGCCGGGCTCGCCAAATGGACCGTAGCCTTGCACCTGTGTTGCGGTACCGGTGCCGTTGGCAGCCCCCACGATGCTGCCCAATTGGTCGGCATACAGCCAGGTCTTCAGAGCGGTTCCCGAACCGTCGTAGCTGACAATGGGCTCGTCGATGCCCGGGCCATGCACATGCCGGCGCAGCAGGGTTCCGGTGTTGTTGTACTCCGCCACCCGGTTGGCGCCGTCGTAAAGGAACGCGGTCGTGGTGCTGTTGGCCACCTCCTGCCGCAGCCGGCCCGAACCGTCATACGCCAGCGTCACGCTGGTCCCGCTCCTGCTGGCCGTCACCAGTTGGTTCAGGTCGTTGTAGCCCCAGGTCCAAGTGCCATCCCCGCTCAGGTTGCCGCGCGTGTCATAGGTCAGGGTCGCACCGCGCGCCGCCGTGTACTGGTTCAG
>DHLY01000019.1 GCA_002405525.1 Proteobacteria bacterium UBA4656 | reverse complement strand
TTCTGAGCGGAGCGCTCCTGGCAGATCCAACGCCTCGGCCCGCCGACCATATCTCCAGACGGCTGCTCCATCATCGCCGCGGTGACACGCTTCGTCACCAAGGAAAACAAGGGCGTCACCGACCTCTGGCTGTGGTCGGCCGACGGCAAGGTGCAGCGCCAGCTGACCACGCATCCGGCGGCCGAATCGTCGCCGCTGTTCAGCCCCGACGGCAGCCGCATCGCGTTCGTCGCGCAGCGCGAGGGCGACACCGCGCCGCAGCTCTACGTGCTGCCGCTCGCCGGCGGCGAAGCATCGCGCGTCACCAGCGTGCCGACCGGCGTGGCGCAGCCGAAGTGGATCGGCGACGGCCAGCGGCTGGCGTTCCTGAGCCGCGTCTGGGCCGACCTCGACACGATGGAGGCACAAGGCAAGCGGCAGAAGGAACGCAGCGAAACCAAGAGCACCGCCCAGGCCTGGGACAGCGGCCCGGTGTATTTCTGGGACACCTTCGTCGACGACCGCCAATTGCACGTGTTCAGCGTGGCGCTGGCCGGCGGCGAGCCCGTCAACCTCACGCGAGCGACCGGCCTCGAACTGCCGCGCACCGCGGTGCAGCTGGAGTCGCCGCTGTACGACGTCTCCCCGGACGGCCAGGAACTCGCGTTCGTCGCCGATTCCAACCCCGCGGGCAACATCACCGACCTGGACGTCTTCGTGGTCGCGGTCGGCGGCAAGGACGCGCGCAACCTCAGCGCCGGCAATCAGGCCGCCGACGGCAGCCCGCAGTACAGCCCGGACGGCCGCCACCTCGCCTTCGCGCAGCAGCGCATCAAGGGCTTCTATGGCGACAACCGGCGCCTCATGCTGCACGACCGCCGCGCCGGCGCCACGCGGCAGGTGGTGGCGGATGCCTGGGACCGCGCGGCCGACGGCCTGGTGTGGGCGCCGGACTCGAAGCGCCTGTTCGGCAGCATCGACGACGCCGGCACCGTGCGCGTCTACGAGATCACCCTGGACGGCAAGACCCGCCGGGTGACCGGCGAGTCCTCGTTCGGCGCGCTGGCGGTGGCGGAAGACCGCGGCACCCTGGTCGGCCTGCGCCAGTCCTTCGTCGAGCCGCCGACCCTGGTGCGCATCGACCCGCGCGGCGGGACGGTGACCCGGCTCAGCACGATCAACGACGAACTGCTGGCCGGCACCGCGCTGGGAACCTTCGAGAGCGTCACCTACAAGGGCGCCAACGGCGCCGACATCCAGATGTGGGTCAACTACCCGCCGGGCTTCGATCGCTCGAAGAAGTACCCGCTGTTCCTGCTCATCCATGGCGGCCCGCACAACGCGATCACCAACGGCATGCAGTTCCGCTGGAACGCGCAGGTGTTCGGCTCCTGGGGCTACGTCACGGCGTGGCCGAACTTCCACGGCTCGTCCGGCTTCGGCAATGCCTTCACCGATTCGATCAACCCGCAGCAGGACGACCTGCCTTACCGCGACGTGATCGCCGCCGCCGAGTGGCTGAAGCAGCAGCCGTGGATCGACGCCGATCGGATGGTCGCCGGCGGCGCGTCCTACGGCGGCTACCTGACCTCGATCGTGCTCGGCCGCGAGCATCCGTTCAGGGCGCTGGTCGCGCATGCGGCGGTGTACAACTGGTACACCCAGGTCGGCGCCGACTACGCGTTCGAGCAGCAGCGTTTCGGCCCGTTCTGGTCGCCCGAGCAGCGCAAGGTGTTCGAAACCGGCTCGCCGCATTACGGCGCGGCGAACTTCGACACCCCGACCCTGGTCATCCACGGCCAGCGCGACCTGCGCGTGCCGGTGAACCACGGCGTCGAGCTGTTCCACGCGCTGCAGCAGAAAGGCGTGCCCTCGCGACTGGTGTACTTCAGCGACGAGAACCACTGGATCCTCAAGCCGGCCAACTCGCTGGTCTGGTACGAGGAGGTGCGCCAGTGGCTGGCCAAGCACAGCGGCGAGCCGGTCGCCAGTCCTCGCGGCTGAGCAACCCGCTCGGCGCAGGGGCCGCCGCCGTCCGGCGGCGGCGGTCCAAGGACGCCGCCCCGCCCAGCCGGCGCCCCCGCAAGACGGCTCAGAACGGCAGATCGAGTCCCGGGGCCACCGCCCGCAACTGGTTGCGGAACACGTCCTGGATGCGGGCGAGGGCCTCGGCGTTGTCGGCGTCGAAGCGCAGCACGAGGCTCGGCGTGGTGTTGGAACAACGCACCAACCCCCAGCCGTCGGGGTAGTCGGAGCGCACACCGTCGATGGTCGAAACGCGCGCGCCCGGGAAGGTGGCGACCTCGCGGAACCTGTCCATGAAGGCGTAGTGCGCGCCTTCCTTCATCTTGATCTTCAGTTCCGGGGTCGACACGCCCTTCGGCAGTTCGTCGAACCGTTCCTGCGGCGAGCGGCCGCTGGCGCCGAGGATTTCGAGCAGCCGCGCGGCCGAATAGATGCCGTCGTCGAAGCCGAACCAACGTTCGCGGAAGAAGAAGTGGCCGCTCATCTCGCCGGCCAGCTCCGCGTCGTCCTCACGCATCTTGGCCTTGATCAGCGAGTGCCCGGTCCTCCACATCACCGGACTGCCGCCGTGGCGCACGATCACGTCCTGCAGGTGGCCCGTGCACTTGACGTCGTAGATCACGGTCGCACCCGGGTTGCGATCCAGCACGTCGATCGCGAACAGCATCAGCAGGCGATCCGGGTAGATCATCTCACCGCCGGCGGTGACCACGCCGAGGCGATCGCCGTCGCCGTCGAAGGCGACCCCGAGGTCGGCGCCAAACTGCTTGACGGAAACGACCAGGTCGCGCAGGTTCGCCGGGTCGCTGGGGTCGGGGTGGTGGTTCGGGAAGGTGCCGTCGACCTCACAGTGCAACGGCACGACATCGCAGCCGATACCCTCGAGAACGCGCGGCCCGATCCCGCCGGCGATGCCGTTGCCAGCGTCGACCACCACCTTGAGCCGGCGCTCGCTTTGCACGTCGCTCGTGATGCGCTCGACGTAGTCGTCGACGACGTCGGTCGCCTGCAGGCCGCCGACGCCGCTGGTGAAGCGCTCTTCGACGATCGTCCGGTACAGCGCCTGGATCGCATCCTCGGCGAGCGTTTCGCCGCCAATCACGATCTTGAATCCGTTGTACTCGGGCGGATTGTGGCTGCCGGTCACCATCACCCCGGACCCGGCATTGAGATGGTAGGTGGCGAAATACAGCACCGGGGTCGGCACCGCCCCGATGTCGATGACGTCGCAACCCGACTGCCGAAGGCCCTTGATCAGCTCGGCCGCCATTTCCGGGCCGGACAACCGGCCATCGCGGCCGACCACGATCTCGGAAAGGCCTCGATCGCGCACCGTGGACCCGATCGCGCGACCGATCAGTCGCGCCGTCTCCGCGGTGAGCGTGTCGCCGACCACGCCGCGGATGTCGTAGGCGCGGAAGATGCTGCGGTCGACGACCGCTTCGCCGGCCGGCCCGGGAGCCGCCGGCTTGGGCTTCGGCACCGCCGCGGCGGGGCCCCGCACGGGCGCAGCCGGCGCCAGCACCAGCGGCGCCTCGTCCGGCTCCTTCGCCACCGGCCGCAGCCTTTCCAGCAGCCCGATTGCGGCGGTGGCGACCTGCGGGATCTTCTTGCCGCTGGCCCGCGCGCGCAGCGCGGCCAGCAGCGCGCCGAGCAGCAGCAGCAGTAGGCCCGCCGCGCCCTGCAGGCCCACGTTGCGCGAATCGATCAGCGGCAGCACAGCGCCGAGCTTGAACAGCTCCGGCTCCTGCAGGCCGACCGCGAGGATGCTCTGCGGGATGGGCACCGGTGCCGCCTCGCTGCCGCCGCCGCTGCCGCCGGAGAGCGCAACCTCGGTGCCGAGCAATCCCTGCCTCAGGACCAGGCGCCCGCCACCGAAGGACAGCGACTGCAGCGGCTCGACCAGCGCGTCCGCCGGAACCGCCGTGTAGGCGTAGCCCAGCAGCCGCTGGTCGTCGCGCACCGACTGGGCGAGCGCCAGGACCGGCTTGCCCGGGTCGTCCCTGGCGATCTGCGCCCGCGCCATGCCGCTGTCACGCGCCTCGGCGAGCATGTTGGCGCGGCTGTAGCCGAATTTCTGCAAGTCGGCCTCGACCAGCTGCGGCAGTTCCGGCGGGTAGAACTCGATCCACGCCGCCTGCGGGCGCAAGTGGCGGAAGCGGGCCGTGGCCGCCGGCCAGTCGGCGCCTGCCGCCGCGTCGCGCAGGACCGGGTCGGCGAGCACCGTGCGCAGGCTGTCCTGCATGGCGGCCACGTCGGCGGTCAACCCGGCCACCAGCCGCTCGCGAGCGTCGAGCAGGTTGGCCTCGATGGCGTTCTCGCGCCCGACCTGGACTGCCTGAAGCAGGCTGACCGCGCCCGCGGCCAGCGACAGCGCCATGGCCACCGTCAGCCCGAGCAGGCGCACGGCCGGGCGGCCGGCTTCGCGGGCGAGGGCGGCTTGGAGTGCGGTCTGCTTGCGTGCCACGCGATGCGGGTCCTTGGCGATTGACGACCGGGGCGGCCGCGGCGCGGGGTCGGCAACACGTCAGTCGCGTCCGGTGTGGCCGAAGCCGCCGTCGCCGCGATGGCTTGCGGCGAAAACGTCCACCGCCCGGAACCGGGCCCGCGCGACGGGCACCACGACCAGTTGTGCGATGCGATCTCCCGGGCGGATGGTAAACGGGACGTGAGAGCGGTTCCAGCACGAGATCATCAGCGGGCCCTGGTAGTCGGAGTCGATCAGCCCCACCAGGTTGCCCAGTACCAGTCCGTGCCGGTGGCCCAGACCCGAGCGCGGCAGGACCACCGCCGCATGCCCGGGGTCGGCGAGATGGATGGCGATCCCCGACGAGATCAGGGCCGTCGCCCCCGGCGCGAGTTCCAGCGGGGCGTCGAGGCAGGCGCGAAGGTCCATGCCGGCGCTGCCGGGCGTGGCGTGGGCCGGCAGCGGCCACTCGCTGCCGATCCGCGCGTCGAGCACCCTGAGTTCGACCTCGATCACGTGCGTCCCCCGAAGCCGGCCCGGGCCGCAACTCGCTGCGCGAGCAGTTCCACCAGCCGCGCGGCGAGCACCGGCTTGGGCGCCCGCCCGAGGTCGAGCCGGAATCCGTCGCCGCCCAGCACGACCAGCGCGTTCTCCTCGGCCTCGAACCCCTCGCCCGGCACGCCGACCCGGTTGGCGCACACCAGGTCCAGCCGCTTGCGCGACAGCTTGCCGCGCGCGTGCGCCTCGACATCCGCGGTTTCGGCGGCGAAACCGACCGTGAACGGCCGATCGGGCAGCGAAGCGACTGCAGCGAGGATGTCCTCGGTGTGTTCCAGCGCAAGCGCTGGTGGCGGCCGCCCCTCCACTTTCTTGATCTTGTCCGCGACGCGGTGCAGTGGACGGAAGTCGGCAACCGCGGCGGCGCCGACATAGACGTCGGCGCCGGTAACCGCGGCCAGCACGGCGGCGTGCATCTCGCGCGCGCTGCGCACGTCGATGCGCTGCACCCGCGGCGGCGTCGCCAGGTGGACCGGGCCGGCGACGAGACGCACCTGCGCGCCGGCGGCCGCAGCCGCGCCGGCGATGGCGAAACCCATGCGCCCGGAACTGCGGTTGCCGATGAAGCGCACCGGATCGAGGTCCTCGAAGGTCGGTCCGGCGCTGACCACCACCACGCGACCGGTCAGCGGGCCGGGCGCGCGCGCGGCAGCGAGGCGCTCGACGATGGCCGGCGGCTCGAGCAGGCGACCCGGGCCGGACTCCCCGCAGGCCTGGTCGCCGCGACCCGGCCCGAGCATCACCGCGCCGCGCGCCGCCAGCGTGCCGACGTTGGCCTGGGTCGCAGGATGGAACCACATCTGCTGGTTCATCGCCGGCGCGACGAACAGCGGCGCGGCGGTGGCGAGGCACAGGGTGGACAGCAGGTCGTCGGCCAGCCCGTGGGCGAGCCGCGCGATGATGCCGGCGCTGGCCGGTGCGACCAGCACCAGGTCGGCCCAGCGCGCGAGTTCGATGTGCCCCATCGCGGCTTCCGCCGCCGGGTCCCAGATCTCGTCGCGGACCGGGTGGCCGCTGAGCGCCTGGAAGGTCAACGGGGTGACGAACCGCCGCGCACCGGCGGTCATCACCACGCGCACCTCGGCGCCAGCCTCGCGCAGTCGGCGCACCAGGTCGGCCGCCTTGTAGGCGGCGATACCGCCGCTGACGCCGAGCAGGACGCGGGCGCCCTCGAGCGAACCCATGTAAGCGATCTCCGACGCAATGCCGCGGCGCAAGCCTACCGCAATACGCGCCGCCGGCCGGCCGACGCGCGCCGGCGCCGGGGCGAGGATGGGCCATGCGAATCCACGACCTGCCCGCCCACGACCGCCCGCGCGAGCGGCTCGCCCGCCTCGGACCCGCCGCGCTGTCGGACGCGGAACTGCTCGCGCTGTTCCTGCGCACCGGCCACCGTGGCGCCAGCGCGCTCGACCTCGCGCGCGCGCTGATCGTGCGCTTCGGCGGGCTGGCGGGCTTGCTTGGCGCCGGCGAGTCCGACGTCACCGCGGCGCCGGGCATCGGTCCGGCCAAGCATGCGCAACTGCGCGCCGCGGCGGAACTGTCGCGCCGCGCGCTGGAATCGGCCTGCGCGCGCGGCGCCACGCTGTCCAGCCCACGCGACAGCGCGGCCTTCCTGCGCGCCTGGCTGCGGCCGTACCCCTACGAGGTGTTCGCCTGCATATTCCTCGACAACCGGCACCGCGTGATCGCCACCGAGGAGATGTTCCGCGGCACCATCGACGGCGCCTCGGTCCACCCGCGCGAGGTCGTGCGCCGCGCACTGGCCCACAATGCGGCAGCGGTGATCTGCGCCCACAATCACCCTTCGGGCGTCGCGGAGCCCAGCGCCGCCGACGTCGCCATCACCCGCCGCCTGGCCGATGCCCTGGCCCTGATCGACGTCCGCGTGCTGGACCACTTCGTGGTCGGCGATGAACAGCCGCTGTCGATGGCGGAGCGCGGGTTGCTGTGACTCCAGTGCCACGACCCCGCCGCGGCGCTGGCCGGCTCGGTGGGAGCGGCGCCCGCACCGCGGGCTTCTCGAGCGGTCGCACCTCCCTCCCTACCCGATTCCCTTCACAATTCCCCCCCCCCTATACTCCAGACAACCCAGCCGCCGCCCGACCGCGCGTGATCACCGGACTTGCCGAGGAGTTCCCGCCAGACGCGGTCGAGCGCGAGTTGCCCGACCCGGAGAGCGCACGGCGCCTGATCGCCGAGCGGAGGCCCGACGTGCCGCACCTCCTGCGGCGGCGGCGCGCGCTCTACCAGGGCGCGTACGGAGATGGTGCGCAGGCCTACCTGGATCGCGCGGAGAACGCGGTGCTGCTGGCGCTGGCCCGGCTCGGCCTTCGCCACGGCACCTTCGGGAACGACTTCCACGACTACCACAACGAGGACCACGCGCTCGAGATCCTCGACCGCCGACTCGGGCGCGTACTGGGACAGATAGGCGTACAGGCTCTGCCCGGCAGCGACTGGCTGGCGCTGTCGTTGTTCGCCACCTGCCACGACCTGCGCCAGCGCGAAGACCAGCGTTTCCGTCACGGGATCGGCAGCAACGAGGCGGCCAGCATGGCCGAGACGCACCGCATCCTCGTCGCCGCCGGCTTCGACCCTTCCAGCGACCGCGAACTGTTCGTGGCGATGGAGGTGACGATCGCCGGCAGCACCTTCGACGCCAGCCCTCGCGCGCCCTCGTTCAACCCTGCCGAAGCCGTGCACACCGGCGGCCCGCTCGCCCCGCACCTCGACGCGGCGCTGGACCAGGCGATGCCCGGTTGGCGCGCCGACGCGGCCGCCCTGCGCGCGGTGAAGCTGGCCCTGATCGCGTCCGACCTCGACACCGCCAACGTGGGCGAGCGCTTCACCGAGTTCGCCGCCAGCGCGGCCCGGCTGGCCGCCGAACGCGAGATGCGCTGCCATCGCCCGCTGGCGTCGGCGGACAGCGGCCCGCCGGTGCTGAAGTTCCTGACCGACGGCCAGGAACGCTATTTCTTCGAACTGCACCGGTTCTGTTCGGACATCGGTGCGGCGGCGTTCGCCCCGGGCAAGGACGGCAACGCCTCGCGCGTGCGCACGCTGGCCCGCCTGCTGCGCGAGCGCTTCGGTGACGCGCGCGACTGCACGGGCGAGCAGGTCCTCGAGGCGCACCTGAAGCTCGCCGAAGCGGCCTGAGCGCGCGACGGGTGAGTGCGGCGCTGCGTCGCAGGAGCGCTGCGTGCAGCGCGACCGGGGTGCCCCGCGGGATCGCAAGAAAGCA
Organism: Proteobacteria bacterium UBA4656; assembly: GCA_002405525.1. Taxonomy (GTDB): domain Bacteria; phylum Pseudomonadota; class Gammaproteobacteria; order Xanthomonadales; family Ahniellaceae; genus UBA4656. Next base: position 1,518 of record DHLY01000019.1, on the reverse strand, counting down.
CCGCGCCGCGCGCGCCGCTCCCTCAGGGCGTCCGCCTCTTGCGCTGCGGCGCCGCGTGCGGTGGCGCGGCGCCGCGGTTTCGCGCTATGTTTCCGGAACCATGGAAATGTCGATCGCCGTCCGCGCGCTCGGCGCGCTGGCCCAGGAGGCGCGCCTGCGCGTCTTCCGCGCCCTCGTCGCCGATGCCGACCGCGGGCCGACGCCGGGCGAACTTTGCGACCGGCTCGGCATCCCTGCCTCAACCCTGTCGTTCCACCTGCGCGAACTGGTCGACAGCGGGCTCGCGATCGCCGTGCGCGACGGGCGCCGGCTGCATTACCGCCCGGACCTCGCGCGGATGGACGCGCTGATGGCCTACCTCACCGACCACTGCTGCGGCGGCAGGCCGTGCCGGCCGCAGGCGCGCCCGGGCGCGCGCAAGGCGCCCGCAGCCCGCCGCCGGACCACCCACGGAACCCCGCGATGACGATCCACGTGCTCGTGCTGTGTACCCACAACTCCGCCCGCAGCGTGCTCGCCGAGGCGATGCTCAACCACTGGGCCGCGCGCCTCGGCCGCGACGTGCGTGCGCACAGCGCCGGCAGCGCGCCGGCCGGTCGCGTCAATCCCTTCGCGCTCGAGGCGCTCACGGGCGCCGGCATCGACACCACGGGCCTGCACAGCAAGTCCTGGGACGCGTTCGCGCAGCCCGGCGCGCCGCCGCTGTCGATCGTGATCACGGTCTGCGACAGCGCCGCCGCGGAAACCTGCCCGGTGTTCGTCGGCCCCGGCGACGCACGGCCGGTGCGCGTGCACTGGGGCTATCCGGATCCGTCCAACGCCGAAGGGGGCGACGCCGGCCGGCGGCGCGCCTTCGAACTCACGCGCCAGGCGCTGGGCTATCGCATGCTCCAGTTGCTCGCACTGCCGCTGGAGCGCATGGATCGCGACGCCCTGGGCGAGTCCCTGGCCGCGATCGCGCGCAGTTGAGGACTGAGCGATGCAAGCCCCCGCCCCGTCGACGCCGGCTGCCGCCATGAACGTGTTCGAACGCTGGCTCACCCTCTGGGTTGCGCTCTGCATCGCGGTCGGCATCGCGCTCGGCCAGTGGTTCCCCGCGCCGTTCCAGGCCCTCGGCCGGATGGAGGTCGCCAACGTCAACCTGCCGGTGGGTGCGTTGATCTGGGTGATGATCATCCCGATGCTGCTGAAGGTGGACTTCGGCGCGCTGCACGAGGTGCGCCGGCACTGGCGCGGGATCGGCGTGACCCTGTTCGTGAACTGGGCGGTGAAGCCGTTCTCGATGGCACTGCTGGCCTGGCTGTTCATCCGCGAGTGGTTCGCGCCGTGGCTGCCGGCGGAGCAGATCGATTCCTATGTCGCCGGCCTGATCCTGCTCGCGGCGGCCCCCTGCACCGCGATGGTCTTCGTCTGGAGCCGCCTCACCGGCGGGCACCCACTGTTCACGCTCTCGCAGGTGGCGCTCAACGACACGATCATGGTGTTCGCCTTCGCACCGATCGTGGCCCTGCTGCTGGG
>DHLY01000015.1:69748-69899 GCA_002405525.1 Proteobacteria bacterium UBA4656 | reverse complement strand
GCGACAAACCCCGGCTCACCCCCATTGAGCGCCGAGGATGACGACGGATTTGCCCACGCTGCTGTCTCCTGCTTCGAACGGGTGTTGCGTCTGGCATCCCTGGCCGGGCTTTCCCGCCCGTCCATCCATGGCCGGGCGTTCGCCGGGTCGC
>DHLY01000015.1:45695-69588 GCA_002405525.1 Proteobacteria bacterium UBA4656 | reverse complement strand
CGACAAACCCCGGCTCACCCCCATCGAGCGCCGAGGATGACGACGGATTTGCTCACGCCGGCTGTCTGCTGCAATGAACTGACGCCACGGACCGCGGTCGCACCGCCGCGTTGTGCATCTCTCAAACCAAACCGACCGGTGCGTCGCACCCGCCGAAGGTGGATTATTCCAGATTCCCGCCGCACCTGCCGCGCAGGTCAGAGGGCCAGTTGCAGGAGCAGCAAGCCGACGATCACCGCGATGCCGCCGCCGGCGCGCAGACGTCCGGGATCGATCTGCGAGAGCTCCTGCGCCATGCGCTGCCAGGCCTGCGGGGCCGCGAACAGCAGCAGTCCCTCGAAGACCACCACCAGGCACAGCGCGACCCAGATTTCCTTCGGCATGGCCTCGACGATCCCGTATCACGTCCGGCCGGCCACCGCGGCCCGCCCGGCCGCGCGCGGCGGCGCGGCCGGTGCCGTCGTCAGCGGCGCGCGTCCTCGCCGAAATAGCGGAAGAACTCGGAGTTCTTGTCAAGCACCAGCACGCCGTCCTTGCCGCGGAACGACTCGCGATAGGCCTCGAGGCTGCGGTTGAAGGCGTAGAACTCGGGGTCGGTGTTGTAAGCGCGCGCGTAGATCTCGGCCGCGCGCGCATCGCCCTCGCCGCGGATCTTCTGCGCGTCGCGCTGCGCTTCCGCGAGCAGCACGCGGCTCTGGCGGTCGGCATCCGAACGGATCGTCTCGGACGCCTCCTGGCCCTGTCCGCGCAGGTCGTTGGCGACCTGCTGGCGCTCGGTGCGCATGCGGTTGAACACACTGGGCAGCACGTCGCCGTCTTCCGGCAGGTCGATGCGGATCATGCGCACGTCGACCACCTCGATGCCAAGCGCGCGTGCGGCGTCGTCGGAGAGCTTCACCACCTGCAGGATCAGGTCGCCGCGGCCCGCCACCACTTCCTGCAGCTTGCGCTGCTGGAAGGCCTGGCGCAGCGGCTCGCGCACGATCTGCAGCAGCCGCTGGGTGGCCAGCGCCTCGTCGCCCTGGAACGACGAGTAGAAGCGCGCCACGTCGGCAATGCGCCACTTGGCATAGAAGTCCACCAGCACGTCCTTGCGCTCGGACGTGAGATAGCGCTCGGGCTCGGAGTCGACCGTCAGCAGACGCTTGTCGAACTTGCGCACGTTCTGCACGAACGGCGCCTTGACGTGCAGACCGGGCGCGTAGTCGGAACGCTTGATGGCGCCGAACTGGAACAGCACGGCGTATTCGTTCTCGCGCACGGTGAACAGGGAGTTCGAGGCCACGATGGCCACGACGAGGGCGGCAAAGATCGCGAACGGTTTCATCTCAATTCCTCCCGTCCCGCGGCGTTCGGCTGGAATCCCTGCCGCGCAGGTTGTCGATCACCGGCGCCGCGGCCGCCGGCCGCGAGGGCCCGGAGGCCGGTGAGGCGGTACCCGGCTGCGCCGACGGCAGCGCGCCGCCGCCCTGACCAAGACGGTCCAGCGGGAGGTAGAGGACGTTCTCGCCGCCGCCCTCGACGATCACCTTGGGCGAGCCGGCCAGCAATTCCTGCATGGTTTCCAGCATCAGGCGCTTGCGGGTCACGTCCGGCGCCTGGCGGTACTGCGCGGCGAGCAGCGAGAAGCGCTGCGCCTCGCCTTCTGCCACCGCGACCTGCGCGTCACGAGCGCCCTCCGCCTCGGCCCGGATACGAGCCGCCTGGCCGCGGGCCTCCGGCACGATCTTGCTGGCATAGGCGCGAGCCTCGTTCTCGAGGCGCTGCTTGTCCTCGCGGGCGGAGATCGCGTCATCGAAGGCTTCCTTGACCTCCGGCGGCGGGCGCACGTTCTGAAAGTTGAACTCCCCGACCGTGAAGAACGAGGTTGCCGCCGGGTTCTCCGCGCCGCCGAGCACCTTGCGGCTGTATTCGTCGAGCAGCGACTGCAGCACGCCACGCGCCTCGGTGGACAGTTCCGACAACTGACCGAACGATTGGTCCATGGTCTTGTCGCCGATCACCTGCCGCACGGCGCTCTCGGCGGCGGCACGGATCGTCTCGTCCGGGTCGCGAACGGCGAACAGGAAGGCGCGCGGGTCGCCGACGGTGTACTGCACGCTGAACTCGACGCTGATGATGTTCTCGTCGCGGGTCAGGATGCGCACCTGGTCCGAGGTCGATCGCACCCGGGTGGCGTCGACGACCAGCACCTGCTCGATCGGGCTAGGCCACTTGAAGCGCAGGCCGGGCTGCATGAGGCGATCGAACTGGCCAAAGCGCAGCACGACGCCGCGCTGGGTTTCGTCGATGGTGCGCCAAGAGTCGAGCAGGAACCACGCCCCGACCACCCCGACGACCAGGATCCACACGCCCGCTCCGCCGCCGCCGCCGCCGAACACGCGGCCGAAGCCGTCGCGCAGGCGTTTGAGCATGGCGTCGAGGTCGGGGGCGTCGCCGCCACCACCACCGCCTCCGCCCTGCCAAGGGTCGCGCCGCTTGCCGCCAGGTTCGTTCCAAGCCATGCACTGCTCCGTAAACGCGTCCGAGGATGCCGGACGCGAGGACAAGGATTTGTCGATTGCCATCCCGCGACCGTGGGGGCGCCCATCCTGCGCGCCGGTTCCAGGCACGAATCCGCCGGAACCCCGATTCTAGCCCGGATGACGCGGCGTCCGCGCGCGCCGGATGTCTTCAGCCCGCGGCCGGCACCGCGCCCAGCGCGCCCCGCAGCAGGGCGCCGTCGCCATCGGGCAATCCGAACAGCGGTTCCACCACGCTGCGGGGAGCATCGATCTCCAGATCCCAGCCGGACTCGTCCGCCATCTCGCCGGCCACCGCCCCGGCAGCGAACAGGCGCGCCCGCAGGCGGCCAGCCTGCGGCGGCAGCCGCACCCTGCGCTGGATACGGTCGACGGCGAGCCGGGAATCGATCGCCTGCCGCAGCAGATCGAGCCCACGGCCGTCGCGCGCGCTGAGCCACACGCGCGGCGTGGCGCCGCCGGCAACCGCGTCGAGCACCGGCGCCGCGCCATCCAGCAGGTCGATCTTGTTCCACACCTGGACCTGCGGGATGTCGCCGGCATCGATCTCGGCCAGCACCGCGTTCACCTGCCCGATGCGCTGTTCGCGCAGCGGATCGTGGGCATCGACCACGTGCAGCAGCAGATCGGCGTCGCGCGCCTCCGAGAGCGTGGATCGGAACGCCGCGACCAGGTCGTGCGGCAGGTCGCGCACGAAACCCACGGTGTCCGCCAGTACCGCCGCGCCGCTCGCCAGGCCCGGCAGTTTGCGCACCGTGGGATCGAGGGTTGCGAACAGCTGGTCGGCGGCGTAGACCTCGGCTCGCGTCAGCGCGTTGAACAGGGTCGACTTGCCGGCGTTGGTGTAGCCGACCAGCGCGACCACCGGCACTGCGCCGCGCAGGCGGGCGCGGCGGGCCTGCGCGCGTTGCACATCCACCCTTTCCAGCTTGCGCTGCAGCTGCTTCATGCGCTCACCGATCAGGCGACGGTCCAGTTCGAGCTGGGTCTCGCCCGGGCCACGCAGGCCGATGGCGCCGCCGCGCTGCCGCTCGAGGTGGGTCCAGCCGCGCACCAGCCGGGTGCTCATGTGCTTGAGCTGCGCGAGCTCCACCTGCAGCTTGCCTTCGTGGCTGCGCGCGCGCTGGGCGAAGATGTCGAGGATCAGGCCCGTGCGGTCGACGACCCGGCACTGCAGGAGTTTCTCGAGGTTGCGCTCCTGCACCGGGCTCAGGGCATGGTTGACCAGCACCACGTCAGCGCCGAGCCGCTCGCGCTCGGCGCGCAGTTCTTCAGCCTTGCCGGACCCGACGTAGTAGCGCGGGCTGGGCTTGTCGATCCGCGCGGTCAGCGCGCCGAGCACTTCGGCGCCGGCGGAGCGCGCCAGCTCGCCGAGTTCCGCCAGCGACTCGTCGGCGTCCTCCCGACCGTGCACCGGCTGCAGCAGCAGCGCGCGATCCCCGCCGCGCGAGCGATCGAACAGCGAACTGGTCGCAGAGCCGGCGTTCAGCGGGCTTCCTCGCCGCCCTCGTCCGGGCCGCCGCCATTGTCGCCGCCAACGCGCACGTTGCGAGAGGGGACCACGGTCGAGATCGCGTGCTTGTAGACCATCTGGCTGACGGTGCTGCGCAGCAGGACCACGAACTGGTCGAACGACTCGATGGTGCCCTGCAGCTTGATCCCGTTCACCAGATAGATCGAAACCGGCACGCGCTCGCGGCGCAGAGCGTTGAGAAAAGGATCCTGCAGCGATTGCCCCTTGGACATGTTGTTCTCCTGTTTGTCGTCCCACCGCGCAGCGACCGGTATGCCGGTCGCGGGAGGGCCCGGCCAATCGGCGCCGGGCCAAGTCGCGGCCGCCGGCCGCATACCCTGCACCATATGGCGGCGGGCAGGCGAAGTTCAACCAGCCACCGTTACGCCGACCCTGGCTGGCCGAGGAAGCCGGCGAGGCGACGCACGGCGGTCGAACCGTCGCCGGCCAGCGGGAGCGCGTCGACTTCACCCCGCAACCACGTGCACTGGCGCTTGGCGAGCTGGCGGGTGGCGTGGATGCCGCGTTCGACAAACGCCGCGTGGGTGGTCGCGCCATGCAGATGTTCCCAGGCCTGCCGATAGCCAACGGCGCGCATCGACGGGCTGTCGCCGGAGAGGCCGGGCCGCTGCTGCAGCATGCGTACCTCGTCGAGCAGCCCAGCCCCGACCATCGCCTGGAAGCGTTCGGCGATGCGCTGGTGCAGCACGGCGCGCTCGGGCAACAGGGCGAGCTTGAGCAGCCGCCAAGGTGGGCGGTCACGCACCTGGCCCTGCTGGGCCGACAGCGATCGGCCGGTAAGTTCGATCACTTCCAGCGCGCGCTGGATGCGCTGCGGGTCGTTGCGGTGGATGCGCGTGGCCGCCGCAGGATCGAGCCGGGCAAGCCGCCGGTGCAGCACGCCCCAGCCGTCGGCGGCGGCCTCGGTTGCCAGCCGCGCGCGCAGCGCCGGGTCGGCCTGCGGCAGCGCGGACAGCCCGCGCTGCAGCGCAGAGAAATACAGTCCGGTGCCGCCCACCAGCAGCGGCACCCGGCCGGCCGCGCGCGCCGCATCCATCGCGGCCAGCGCATCACGGCGGAACTCGGCCGCCGAATAGGACTCTTCGGGATCGCGGATGTCGACCAGCGCGTGCGGCGCCAAGTCGCGAGTGGCCGCATCCGGCTTGGCGGTACCGATGTCCATCCCGCGGTAGACCAGGGCGGAGTCGACGCTGACCACCGCCAGCGGGAAGCGTCGCGTCAGCTCCACGGCCAGCGCGGTTTTCCCGGACGCCGTGGGCCCCATCAGGAAGACCGCGTCGGGGCGGCGCCTGGCGACCAAGCTCACGGCGCGTCAGCGACGCCCATCTCGCGCAGCAGGTGGTCCGCGCGGTCGACTTCGCGCATCACCCAGACCATGTATCGCGCATCGACGTGGATGGCGCGGGTCAGTGCAGGATTGAACACCCAGTTCGACGCCACCGATTCCCATGTCATGTCGAACAGCAGGCCGACCAGTTCTCCGCGCGCGTTGAGCGTCGGCGACCCCGAGTTGCCGCCGGTCACGTCGAGGTCGGACAGAAAATTGACCGGCACGTCGCCCAGCGTTTGGTCGCGCAGCGCCGCACCCTTCTGCGCGCGAATCGCCTCCACCTGCGCCGACGGGGTGTCGAAGGGCTCGACGCCGGTGGTCTTTTCGAGCACGCCGGCAAGGGTGGTGAACGGCGCATAGTAGACCGCATCGCGCGGCGCGTAGCCCTGGATGGTGCCGTAGGTCACGCGCAAGGTGCCGTTGGCGTCGGGATAGACTGCGCGGCCCTGGCCCTGTTGGAAGTCGATCATCGCCCGCATCCACGCCGGACGCAGCACGAGGTCGCGGCCCGCGGCCTGCTTCGACTGCACTTCGAGGCGATCGATCGCCGGCTGCAGGGCCGCGATCAGCTCCAGCGCGGCGTCACCCGAGGCACGCAGCGCCTCGGGCGTGGCGCCGAACCCGCCAAGCCGCACCTTCGCGTCGCCGAGTCGGCTGCCGGCGTAGAGAGCATCCAGGCTGGCATCCACGCCGGACAGGTCGGGCTGGTCGCCCGCGATGCCCAGCCAGGCGTCGAACTCGGGCAGACGGCTGGCCGCCGGGAGCGCTGCGTACACGTCGACCCGCTGACGCAGCAGCGCGCGGTCGACGGCGGCATCGTAGCGGCGGTCGAAGGCCTCGAGTCGGCCCTTGATGCGCACCTCGTCGCGCGCCTGGAAACCGGGCTCGCGCAGCCCGTCGGGCTTGTCGCGCTCCAGCGCGAGGCGGTACAGGTCGGTGGCCGCCGACAGCAGCCCGGTGCCGCCACTGCGACCGCCGCCGGCTGCGATCAGCGGCACGATGGCGCCGACCACGAAATCACGCTCGCGGCGTGCACGGTTGGCGGCCAGTTGTTCGCGCAGTGCGGCCACTCCGGCTTCGGGCTCGGAATCGCGCTGAAGGTCGAGTCCGATCTCCACCGAGGTTTCCGCCCGCGCCTTTTGCCGCCGCAGCGCTTTGCCGCTGGTCGTCGACAGCCCGGCCAGCGTGCCCTCGAAGTTCTTCAGCGTGTTGTTGAGCCCTGCGACCACGCTGGCGTACTTCACCGCCGCGTCCGGCCGGTCGCGGGTGGCGTCTTCGATGATGCGCAAGGTGTCGCGGTTGGCCGCGATCACGGTCGGCATGGTCCAGCCGATCGCGTCCTCGAGTTCCTCGGAGAGGCGCCAGCGACTGGTGCGACCGGGGTAGCCGACCACCATCACGTAGTCGCCGGCCGCGGGGCCCTCGCCGGCCAAGCGCAGCCAGGATTGCGGCCGGTACGGCACGTTGTCCTGCGACGGCGCGGCGGGCTCGCCGTTCCGGCCGACGTAGGCGCGCAGGAAAGCGAAGTCACCAGTGTGGCGCGGCCACATCCAGTTGTCGACGTCGCCGCCGAACTTGCCGATCGCGCCGGCCGGCGCGTAGACCAGCCGGACGTCGCGAATTTCCACCTGGCGCACGAGCTTGAACTCGAGCCCGCCGTGGAAACCCGCCAGTTCGCAACGGTACGGGCCCGCCGCCTCGCACTCTGCCACCAGCGCCTTCCACTTCGCCTCGTAGGCTGCCCAGGCCGCCGCGCCGTCATCGCCGGCGGCGTCGATCGCCGCGCGCACGGCCGCGGTCACGTCCTCGAGGCGATCGGTGACGAATACGCGCAGATTCGGGTCGCCCGGCAGTTCGGCCGCGCGATCGGCGGCGAGGAAACCGTCGCGCAGCAGGTTGCGCTCGCCGGTCGAGTTGATCTGGATCGTGCCGTAGGCGCAATGGTGGTTGGTGGCGACCAGGCCCTCGGGCGAGACGAACGCGGCGCTGCAGCCGCCGATGCTGACCACTGCATCCATGGGGTGCTTGCCGAGGTCGGCGATCGCGGAGGGATCGCCACCGTAGCCGGCGGCCTTCAGCCGCTCGGCGATGGACGGCAACTGATTGGGCTGCCACATGCCCTCGGCGGCGCGGGCGGGGGAGCCGGCAGCGACCAGGAAGACGGCGGAAACCAACAGGGCGGTGCGACGCATGCGACGATCCGACTGGATGACGGCGCGTGATTAAGCACCAAACCACGGCCGCGCGGCAATCGCACCGGCCCGCAGAAAGCGAAGGGCCCGCCTCGCGGCGGGCCCTCCAGGTGAAGCGGACGACCGGCCTGGGCTTACCTCTGCACGCCCAGTTCGGTGCGGCGGTTGCGCTGGCGACCCTCGCGGGTGTCGTTGGTGTCGATCGGGCGCGCTTCGCCGTAGCCTGCGGGACCGATCAGGCGCGAGGCGTCGATACCCTTGCCGACGAGGTAGTCGTACACCACCTTGGCGCGACGCTCCGACAGGCTCTGGTTGTAGGCGTCCGGACCGGTCGAGTCGGTGTGGCCGGCGACCTCGACCTTGATGTTCGGATAGCGCGTCAGGACGTCCACCGCCTGCTCGAGGATCTCCACCGAGCCCGGCAGCAGGCCCGCGTCGTCCACCGAGGTCTGGCCCGGCTTCGGGCGGTCGAACTGGAACTCGACGCCGCGCAGGTCGATCACCACTTCCTGCGGGCAGCCGTCCGGCCCGACCACCGTGCCGGCAGGCGTCGCCGGGCACTTGTCGTCGCAGTTGTTGACGCCATCGCTGTCGTCATCGAGCGTGCTGCAGTCCGGCGCCGAAGCCGGCGGCGGAACCGGCGGCGCCGGCGGCGGGGCCTCAGGGGCGCCACCGATGGCCATCGTCACGCCGAAGTTGATGCCGAAATCGGTAAAGTTGTCGCTGCCCGGAACCGAGTCGCCGTCCATGTCGTGGCGGCCGAACAGCTCGGCACGGAACCTGGTGTCGGCGCTGAACGCATACTGCAGGCCGCCGCCGACCTGGACCGCCGGATCCCAGCCGTCCTCGACGCCGCTGCGGTGGTTGGACATGCCGATGCCGCCCATCACGTACGGCTGCCAGTCGCCGGCGCCGAAATAGTGGCGCAGCGCGACGCCGATCAGGGTGCTCTCCATCGCGTCGTCGGTGCCGAACAGACGGGTCCCGGCCTCATTCGCGCCGCGCTGGGTGCGGTCCACGAAGACGTCGATCGAGGTGTTCGGCGCGATGTGGCGACCGATGCCGATGCCGAGCAGGACCGTGCCGCTGTCGCTGAGGCGATCGTCGTCGTTGTTGTAGTAGCCGGCGTAAGGGGCGACGTACCAGCGGTCGTCGTAATCCTGCGCCTGGGCGGCGCCGGCGGCCCCGAGGCCGAGCGCGATGGCAGCATAAAGATGCTTGCGGGTCATTGTGATCTCCTCGTCGATGACGGCGAATGGCTTGACCGGCACCCCGCCGGACGGGCGAAGTATAGAGCAATGTGTTAACGGCACGCTAACGGGGTGCCCGGAATGGGAAGCGTCACGACCCAGGCGGGCGGCCGAAGGTCACCCCCGTCCCCGGGGATGCCGCGCCAGCGCCGCCCTTCAGTCGAGCAGGCGTTCGGCCACGCCGCGGTGGATGCGGCGCAGCCGGACCAGGTCCTGCACCCGCACGTGTTCGTCGATCCGGTGGATACTGGCGTTCACCGGACCGACCTCCACCACCTGCGCGCCGAGCGGGGCGATGAAGCGCCCGTCCGAGGTGCCGCCGCCGGTGTCTGCCGCCGGCTCGATCCCGGTCACCTCGCGGATCGCGTCGCGCACAGCCTGCGTCAGCCGCCCCGGCGCGGTGGCGAACGGCGCGCCGGACAGCTCCCAGCGGATGCGGTGGTCGACCCCGTGGCGCCGCAGCAGGTCCTCAACCCCCCCAATCAGGCCTTCCGCGGTGGACGCGGTGCCGAACCGGAAATTGAAGTCCAGCGTCAGTTCTCCGGGCACCACGTTCAGGGCCCCGGTCCCGGCGTGGATGTTCGACACCTGGAAGGTGGTCGGCGGGAACTGCATGTTGCCGGCGTCCCAGGCACGCGCCGCCAGCTCGGCCAGCGCCGGAGCCAGGCGGTGGACCGGGTTGACGGCGATTTCAGGGTAGGCGACGTGGCCCTGCACGCCGTGCACCACGAGGTGCCCGTGCAGAGAACCCCGGCGCCCGACGCGGATCACATCGCCCAGTTCCGCGCGCGCACTCGGCTCGCCGACCACGCACCAGTCGATGCGCTGCCCGCGGCGCACAAACTCCTGCGCCACCCGCCGCACGCCGTCGATCGCGGCGCCCTCCTCGTCGCTGGTCAGCAGCAGGCCGACGGTGCCGGCATGGTCCGGCCTTGCCGCGACGTAATCGGCCAGCGCCAGCGCGATCGCCGCCACACTGCCCTTCATGTCGGCCGCCCCGCGCGCGTAAAGCAGTCCGTCGCGCACCACCGGCGCGAACGGCGGCGAGGACCAGCGCTCCAGCGGCCCGGTGGGCACCACGTCGGTGTGGCCGAGGAACAACAGCACCGGGCCACCGGTTCCATGCGTGGCCCACAGGTTGTCGACCGCGCCGAAGCGCATCGGCTCGACCGCGAACCCGGCCGCGCACAGTAAACCGGCAACCAGCGACTGGCAGCCGGCATCGTCGGGCGTCACCGACGGCCGGCGACACAGTTCGATCGTGAGATCCAGCACCTCGTCCATCACGAATCCCGGTTCAGATTCCGAACACGCGCTTGTACAGCGAGTCGGTGAAACCGAGCGTGACCGCGCCTTCGCGCACCAGCACCGGTCGCTTGACCAGGGTCGGGTGCTCGCGGATCAGCAGCAGGTACTCCGGTGCACTGCCCGGCTGCTTGCGTGCCGGCGGCAGCTCACGCCAGGTCGTGGACTGGCGGTTGATGAGCGCATCGAAGCCGCCCAACCGCTCCGCCCAGACCTTGAGCGTCTCCGGCGGCACGCGCCGCTCGCGGTAGTCGACGAACTGGAACGGGATACCGAGGCGCTCCAGCCAGCGACGCGCCTTGGTGCACGAATCGCATTTGGTGAGGCCGTACAGCGTTGCTTGGACGTCTGTCATCGCGGGCTTGAGGGTTCGCTACAGTTGGTTCTGAAGGGCCCAGGGCCCAGGGGTGAAGCGGGAATTGCCGCAGCACCGCGGTGGCCCGCTGAACGCCAGCGCGAGCAGCGCTGGCAGCATACAGCGCCCAGAAAAAGCAGCGTGCGGGGGGGGATCGTGGCGTTCCGCGCTGATGCGGCCGTCGGCTGCCGAAGCCTGACGCCTCGCAGGCGTCTGACTGGGCCCTGTACCCCGGGCACTGACTCCTCCAGGGCCACTCCCTGCGACCCGCGGTCAATCCCGCAAAAGCTCGTTCAACGACGTCTTCGACCGCGTCTTCTCGTCCACCCGCTTGACGATCACCGCGCAGTACAGCGAGTGGCTGCCGTCGGACGCAGGCAGCGAGCCGGACACCACCACGCTGCCGGCCGGCACCCTCCCGTAGTGGACCTCGCCGCTGGCCCGATCGTAGATCCGCGTGCTCTGGCCGATGAAGACTCCCATCCCGATCACGCTGCCGCGCTCGACCACGACGCCCTCCACCACCTCGGAGCGCGCGCCGACGAAGCAGTCGTCCTCGATGATGGTGGGCCCGGCCTGCAGTGGCTCCAGCACGCCGCCGATGCCGGCGCCGCCCGACAGGTGGACGCGCGCACCGATCTGCGCGCAGGACCCGACCGTGGCCCAGGTATCGACCATGGTGGACGCGCCGACATGGGCGCCGATGTTGACGAAGCTCGGCATCAGCACCACGTCGCGGCCGATGTGCGCGCCGCGGCGCACGATCGCGCCCGGCACCACGCGCGCGCCGCCGGTAAGGAAGGCCGCCTCGTCCCAGTCCTGGTACTTCAACGGCACCTTGTCCCAGTACGGCGCCGGTGCGCCCGGCATCAGATGGTTGCCGCGCAGGCGGAACGACAGCAGCACGGCCTTCTTGAGCCACTGGTTGACCACCCACTGGCCGACCCCGCGCGGTTCGGCGACCCGCGCCGCGCCGGACTCCAGCAGCGCAAGCGCCTGCTCCACCGCAGGCTGCACGCGGTCGCGGACCTCCTCCATGGACAGCGCTTCGCGGCGCGCGAAGGCATCGTCGATGATCGATTCAAGCGTGCTTTCGTTCATGCTCTGCGTCGGCGCCCGCGGCGAGGTCGATGTGGCGGCGCAGGGCCTCGCGCAGCGCGTCCAGCCGGGTGGCGTCCAGCGCGCGGTCGTCCTGGCCGGTAAGTTCGAAGAAGTCCTCGACCCGTTCGCCGAAGGTCGCGATGCGGGCGTCGTGAACGCGCAAGCCGCACTCGCGCAGCGCGGCGGAGACGTGCGCCAGCAGGCCCGGCCGGTCGGAGCAGACCAGCGCGAGCTGGGTGCGGCCGGACGGGGCGAGGTCGAACTCGGTGCGCAGCGGCACGTGGAACTGCTTCTGCCTGCGACTGGGCGCGCGGCGCGCGGGCCTCGGATTGAGCGACTCCTGCGACAGTGCGTCGCGCAGGCGCGCCACCAGCTGGTTCTCGCGCGCGACCTCCGCCACCGCGCTACCGTGTTCCTCCAGCAGCTGGAAGGTGTCAAGGGTGTGCCCGGCGCCCGAGGTCACGATGCGCGCCTCGACCACGTTGAGCTGCATGCGGTCGATCACCGCCGTGATGGTGGCGAACAACCCATCGCGGTCCGCCGAATAGACGAACAATTCGGTGGTCCCCCGCTCGGGCGAGCGCCGCACCGCCACCACCGGCATTGAGCCGGCGGCGAGGATGGCGCGGGTCTGCCAGGCGATCTGGTCCGGCGAATAGCGCAGGAAGCTGTCCGGCGGGAACTCCGCCCACAGCGCCTCGACGCGCGACAGGTCCGGCTTGTCCGGGCCCAGCGCCACCAGCGCGGCGACCCGCGACTCGGCAATGCGCTGGCTGGCATTGACCGGGTGCTCGAGGCCCCGCGCCAGCGCAAAGTGCGCCGACTGGTACAGCTCGGCCAGCAGGCGGTCCTTCCACGAATTCCACAGTTTCGGGCTGGTCCCCCGGATGTCGGCGACGGTCAGCAGGTAGAGTTGATCGAGCCGCTCGATATCGGCCACGGTCCCGGCGAACCGATGCACCACGCGCGGGTCGGTGATGTCCTGCTTCTGCGCAGTCACCGACATGGTCAGGTGCTGTCGCACCAGCCAGCCGACCAGGTCGGCATCCGCGCCGGACAGTCCGATCCGCGCGCAGAAGGCGCGCGCATCGGCTTCGCCGAGTACGGAGTGGTCGCCGCCACGGCCCTTGGCGATGTCGTGGAACAGGCCGGCCAGCAGCAGCAGGTCGGGACGGCGCAGTCGCGAGTACACCTCGCAAGGCAGCGGCAGGTCCGCGGCGACCGCGGGGTCGGCGTACTGACGGATGTTGCGGATCACGAACAGCGTGTGCTGGTCGACGGTGTAGACATGGAAGAGGTCGTACTGCATCCGTCCGGCGACCTTGCCGAAGGCAGGCAGGAAGGCGCCCAGCACGCCGTAGCGACTCATCCGCTGCAGGATGTCGTCCACCGCCCCGGGATGGCGGATGATCGACAGGAAGGCGGCGCTGGACTCGGGATCGGACTGGAACGCATCGTCCAGTCCGGGCAGCGCGGCGTCGAGCCGCGCCAGCAGGGTCGACCGCAGTCCTTGCAGGTCGGGTCGATCGAGCAGGACGCGGAACGCGCGCAGCGCGGCCGCCGGCCGGCGCTCGAACAGTGCCGGGTCGCGCAGGTCGAGGAAGGCGCCGACCGCAGCGAACTCCTCGTTCACCGGTTCGACCGGCGAGCCACCGGCCGGCGCATCGCGCAGTTCTTCGAGGCGCTGCAGCAGGCGCTCGTTGAGCCGCCCGATGGTCATCGCCGCGCGATAGTAGCCCTGCATGAACTGCTCGACCGCGAGGTTCTGCGGGTGTTCGTCGCGCAGCCCGAACCAGCGCGCCAGTTCGCGCTGGTGCTCGAACAGCAGGCGCTCCTCGCCACGGCGCGCCAGCAGATGCAGCGCGAAGCGGATCCGCCACAGATCGGAGCGCGCGCGGGCCAGCGCCGCGTGCTCCTCGGCGCTCAGCAGGCCGGCATCGCGCAGCGCCTCGATGCTGGGCAGGCCCAGCTGGCGGCGCGCCACCCAGCACACGGTCTGCAGGTCGCGCAGGCCGCCCGGCCCGTCCTTGAGGTTCGGCTCGAGGTTGTAGGCGGTGTCGTGGTAACGCGCATGGCGCGCCTGCTGCTCGGCGTGCTTGCCGGCAGCGAAGGCGTCCGCCGGCCAGACCCGCCGCGGGTCGATCGCCGCCTGCAGGTCGGCGTGGAGGTCGTGAGCGCCAGCCAGCAGCCGGTTCTCCAGCAGGCTGGTCATCACGGTGAGATCGCCGCGCGCGGCCTCCTCGCACTCGGCGGCGCTGCGCACAGCGTGGCCAACCGCTAGCCCCTCGTCCCAAAGGGCGGCGAAGAACCGCTCGATCGCGGGCAGCAGCGACGCCGGAGTGCGAGGCGGCACCAGCACCAGCAGATCGACGTCGGAGCGCGGATGCAGCTCGCCGCGACCGAAGCCACCGACCGCCACCAGCGCGGCGCTCGCCGGCGCGCCAGCAGCGCGGCGCCAGACCGCCAGCACCGCCTGCTCGATCACCCACGCCCGGATGGCGACCAGTCGCTCGACCGGCTCGCCGGCCGCCAGCGCGGCGGCGAGCGCCTCGTCGGCGCGCTCGACCGCCTCGCGCACCGCGCGCGGGGCGTCCAGCGCCGCGGCCGGCGCCTCCGGCCACCAGCGTTCGGCGTCGGCGGGCGCGGGCAGCGGGCTCACGGCGGGATCGTGTCGCCCGGAACCAGGGTCAGCACATCGAAGCCGTCCTCGGTCACGGCGATCGTGTGCTCCCACTGCGCCGACAGCTTCTGGTCGCGGGTCACCACCGTCCAGCCGTCCGGCAGCAGGCGGGTCAGGCGGCTGCCCTCGTTGACCATCGGCTCGACCGTGAACGTCATCCCCGGCACCAGGCGCAGGCCGGTGCCCGGCTCGCCGTAGTGCAGGACCTGCGGATCCTCGTGGTAGACCTGACCGATGCCGTGCCCGCAGTACTCGCGCACCACCGAGAATCGCTGCGCCTCGGCGAAGCGCTGGATCGCGTGGCCGACGTCGCCTAGGGTCGCCCCGGGGCGCACCGCGCGAATGCCCCGCCACATCGCCTCTTGGGTGGTCTCGACCAGGCGCCGCGCCATCACCGAGGGCTCGCCGACGTAGTACATGCGACTGGTGTCTCCGTGCCAGCCGTCGCGGATCACGGTGACGTCGATGTTGACGATGTCGCCGGCCTTGAGCACCTTGGCCGCGCTCGGGATGCCATGGCAGATGACGTTGTTGACCGAGGTGCAGATAGTCTTGGGAAAACCCCGATAGCCAAGGTTGGCCGGAATCGCCTTCTGCCGGCGCACGATCCAGTCATGGCAGATCCGGTCGAGGTCCTCGGTGGTGGCGCCCGGCTTGACGTGTTCGCCGATCATCGCCAGCACCTCGGCCGCGAGCTGGCCGGCGACGCGCATCTTCTCGATTTGCTCGCGCGTCTTGGTGCTGACGTTCATGGGGCGCACGGAGTCTTTCTTCGGGAGATGGTCGTTGCCGGGGCCGGCGGCCGGACATCAGCACCCGCCAGGATGCAACCCTACGATGCAACTTTACCAAGCGGGCCGCCGCTGCGCCGCCCTCGGCCGCGCCGGCGGAGCGAGTTGCCGCCGGGCGGGCGGGCGCGCTATCCTCTTCAGGCTTGCTGCCTCGGTTTCGGACGGCTGCGGGCGCGGGATCGGCTCGGCGGGCGACCGACGGGCCGGACCGCCAGGGTCCGCGAGGACCCGCAATCCACACACGCCATCGTCACCGGCATCGGGGTGCCCCCAGCGGGTCGCTGCCGGCGGATGCGTGGAGGCCCCAACCCCGGAGCCCGCCCGCCCGTCGAACGCGCGGTGCAGCTCCATTGCGACGGAGATTTCCCATGCCTTCCGTGACCATGCGCCAGATGCTCGAGGCTGGCGTCCACTTCGGCCATCAGACCCGCTACTGGAATCCGCGGATGGCGCCCTACATCTTCGGCGCGCGCGGCAAGATCCACATCATCAATCTCGAAAAGACGCTGCCGCTCTTCACGGACGCGATGAATTTCATCTCGGGACTGGCGCAGCGCCGTGGCGCGATTCTGTTCGTCGGCACCAAGCGCTCCGCGCGAGACGCCGTGCGCGAAGAGGCGGCACGCTGCGGCATGCCGTTCGTGTCGCATCGCTGGCTCGGCGGCATGCTGACCAATTTCCGCACCGTCAAGCAGTCGATCGCGCGCCTGAAGGAGCTCGAGGCGATGGAAAGCGACGGTTCGATGGAGCGCTTCGTCAAGCACGAAGCGTTGCAACTGCGCCGCGAGCGCGAGAAGCTGGAAAAGTCGCTGGGCGGCATCAAGAACATGAGCGCACTGCCCGATGCGCTGTTCGTGATCGACATCGGCCACGAGAACATCGCCATCGAGGAAGCGCGCAAGCTGGGCATCCCGGTGGTGGCGGTGGTCGACACCAACTACGACCCGAAGCAGGTCGATTACGCGATCCCGGGCAATGACGACGCGATCCGCGCCGTGCAGCTCTACGCGCGCGCCGCCGCCGACGCGGTGCTGGAAGGCAAGGCCGCCGCGCCGATCGTCGCCGCCGAGGCCAAGGACGAGTTCGTCGAGCTCGATGCCGAAGGCAATCCGGTACCCAGGGACGACGCCGGCAAGCGCCGCGCCGCGCCGCGCAAGCAGGCCGGTGACCGCCGTCCGCCGTCGAAGCGCCCGGCCGGCAAGCGGGGTCCGCGCGCCGAAGCCGACGCCGGCGATTGATCCGCCCCAGGGCGCGCCCCGCGCGTCCTGCCCGCACCCGGCCCGCCGCTGCGGGCGGGCGCCGCGTCCGAAACCCATGAGTGAGGAACCCCGATGGAAATCACCGCCAGCATGGTGAAGGAACTGCGCGAGCGCTCCGGCGCCGGCATGATGGAGTGCAAGAAGGCACTGATCGAGAACGCCGGCAACCTCGACGCCGCCATCGAGTGGCTGCGCAAGCAGGGTCTCGCCAAGGCGGACAAGAAGTCCGGCCGTGTGGCCGCCGAGGGGCGCATCGTCGCCGCCGCCGATGGCCCGCGCGCGGTGCTGGTCGAAATCAATTCCGAGACCGACTTCGTGGCCAAGGACGAGAACTTCGGCCGCTTCGCGGAGATGGTCGCCCGGGTCGCGCTCGCCACCGGCGCGACCGACGTCGACGCGC
This sequence comes from Proteobacteria bacterium UBA4656, assembly GCA_002405525.1. GTDB lineage: Bacteria > Pseudomonadota > Gammaproteobacteria > Xanthomonadales > Ahniellaceae > UBA4656. The sequence continues at coordinate 52,869 of DHLY01000015.1, read as the reverse complement.
TCAGGGCGGCTACCGCGCCCGGCGGCGGCAGCGTCGACGAAGCGCGCCAGGCCCTGGTCGCGAAGTGCGGCGAGAACGTGCAGGTCCGCCGCCTGGTCGCGGTGTCCGGCAAGGAGCGCGTCGCCAGCTACATTCACGGCGGCCGCATCGGCGTTCTGGTCGAGTTCGAGGGCGGCAACGCCGAGATCGGCCGCGGCGTCGCCATGCACGTGGCCGCGATGAACCCGGCGTACCTGTCGCCGGATCACGTTCCGGCGGCGATCGTGGCCAAGGAGAAGGAGATCGCGCTGGCGCAGATCAGCGAAAAGGACCGGCAGAAGCCCGCCGATATCCAGGAAAAGATGATCTCCGGCAAACTGCGCAAGGTGCTCGCCGAAATCTCGCTGACCGGACAGCCTTACGCGCTGGACACCAGCAGCACGGTGGAAGAGGCCCTGCGCAAGGCCGGCGCTCGCGTGACGGCCTTCCATCGCATCGCGGTCGGCGAAGGCATCGAGAAGAAGGACGAGGACTTCGCGGCCGAGGTGATGAAGCAGGCCGGGTTGGCCTGAGGCTTCGCCTTCACTCGCGATGATGCGGAGGCCGCGGGTGACCGCGGCCTTCGTCGTTTGAGGGGACGGTGGTACAGGATCCAGGGTAGAGGGCCGGGCGCAACGGCTGCCCCGCAGTGTCGCTGCCCCCGGTCACGCCGCCACTCCGGATGATGCGGAACGCGCGCATTGCGGCGCGCCCCACCCCTGCCCCTGGGCCCTAGGGATGCCACACCCTCGCGCTCCCACGCGACGCCGGGCCACACCCCACGCTCTCGGCTACTATCTGCATGTTTGCCCGCCCGCCGCGAGAGCCCGTCATGCCCGAAAAGCTCAAGTACCAGCGCATCCTGCTGAAGCTCTCTGGCGAGGCTCTGATGGGCGACGAGGACTACGGCATCGATCCCAAGGTGCTGGACCGTCTGGCGCGCGAAATCATGGAAGTCAGCAAGGCCGGCGTGCAGGTCGGCGTGGTGATCGGTGGCGGCAATATCTTTCGCGGCGCGGGGCTGGCCGCCGCCGGCATGGACCGCGTGACCGGCGACCAGATGGGGATGCTGGCCACGGTGATGAATGCGCTGGCGATGCAGGACGCGGTGGAGAAGCTGGGGGGGTTCGCGCGGGTGATGAGCGCGATCAAGATCAACGAGGTGTGCGAGGACTTCATTCGCCGCCGTGCGATCCGTCACATCGAGAAAGGCCGCATCGCGATCTTCGCCGCCGGCACCGGCAATCCATTCTTCACCACCGACTCCGCGGCGGCACTGCGCGCGATCGAGATCGGCGCGCAGGTCCTTCTCAAGGCGACCAAGGTCGATGGCGTGTATACCGCCGACCCGAAAAAGGACCCCAGGGCAACCCGCTATGAGCAGCTGAGCTACGACGAGGTGATCGAACGCAAGCTCGGCGTGATGGACACCACCGCGATCGCGCTGTGCCGCGACCACCAACTGCCGCTGCGCGTCTACGACATGAACAAGCCCGGCGAACTGATGCGCATCGTCCGCGGCGAACCGGTGGGAACCCTGGTGACCGACCGCGCATGAGGCCGCCGTCGCCGGCGAACGGCGATCAGGCAGCCCCCCTCGGCGGGACAGGCATCGCGCGCAGCACCACCGGCGCGGGCCCCTTTTCCCACCCCGCATCCGCAACCCGATTCGCCGCTCGCATCCAGCGCCCGGCCGCACGCCCCGCCCGTCCCCTTCGCTATACTTTCGCGCCCGTCCCCACGCTGCAGCGCACCATGTCGATTCCGAACATCAAGAAGGACGCCGAGACACGCATGACCAAGAGCGTCGAGGCCCTCAGGCACGACCTCACGCGTCTGCGCACCGGCCGCGCCAGCACCGCCCTCGTCGAGCACCTCAAGATCAACTACTACGGGTCCGACGTGCCGCTCTCGCAGGTCGCGAACATCTCGGTTTCCGATGCCCGCACGCTGACCATCACGCCATGGGAAAAGACGATGGTCGGCGCGGTCGAGAAGGCGATCCTCGGCTCCGATCTCGGCCTCACGCCGACCACCGCCGGAACCGTGATCCGCATCAACATGCCGGCTCTGACCGAGCAGCGCCGCAAGGAGCTGGCCAAGCACGTCGCGCACGAGGGCGAGAACGCCAAGGTGGCGGTTCGCAACGTGCGCCGGGACGCCATGCAGCACGTCAAGGAGCTGCTCAAGGATCGCAAGGTCACTGAGGACGAGGAGCGGCGGGCGGAGGAGGACATCCAGAAGTTGACCGACCGCTTCGTGAAGGACGTGGACGCGGTCGTGAAGGCCAAGGAACAGGAACTGATGCAGCTCTAGTGCGGTGTTCCATCCCTGCACAATACGTCCGCCGAACGGCAGGGCCTCCGATCCAGACACCGGGATGAAGGCACGGTCGTTCCATGTCGATCTCCGGCAACACCAGGTGGCGGCCTCGCCGTCCGGACCTTCGCCACCCCCGCAGAGGCCCCCCGGCCCTGTATTGCACCCCGCCGCCAGATGCCCGACACGCCTCCCCCGGCGCCCCTCGGGACGAATCCGCCACGGCGTCCGGAAGGTCCGCGCATGACTGGATCCGAACGCCCGGAGCGCCGGTGACCGACGCCCCGCAATCGCCCCTGCAACCCGTCGGGGTGGCGCCCGCACCGATCCAGGCCGACCGCCTGCCGCGCCACGTCGCCATCGTCATGGACGGCAACGGGCGCTGGGCCGAGCAGCGGCGCCGGCCGCGCACCTTCGGCCACCGCGCCGGAGTGGGCGCGGTCCGCGCCACGGTGGAGGCCTGCGTGCGGCTGCAAATCCCGGCGCTGACCCTTTTCGCGTTCTCCAGCGAGAACTGGGCGCGGCCGCCGTCCGAGGTCAAGGCGCTGATGGTGCTGTTCCTCAAGGCGCTCGACCGCGAGGTGGACGAACTGCACGACGCCGGAGTCCGCCTGCGCTTCATCGGCGATCCGTGCGCGTTTCCCGCCGGCCTGCAGCAGCGCATGCGCGCTGCGATGGATCGCACCGCGGGCAACCGCGCGCTGTCGCTCAACGTGGCCAGCAACTACGGCGGCCGCTGGGACATCGCGCAGGCCGCGCGCCGCGCCGCGGAAGAAGTCGCCGCCGGGCGCCTCGACCCGGCGGCGATCGACGCGCGCCTGCTGGCCGGGTACATGAGCCTCGCCGATCTGCCGGAGCCGGACCTGTTCATACGCACCGGGGGGGACCATCGGGTCAGCAACTTCCTGCTCTGGCAGATCGCCTACGCGGAGTTGTACTTCACCGAAGTCCTTTGGCCGGACTTCGACGCGCGCTGCCTGCACCGCGCGCTGGCCGACTTCGCGCGCCGCGAGCGCCGCTTCGGCAAGACCGGCGCCCAACTGCGCGCCGAGGCCGGACCGTGAGTGGGCTCAGGGAGCGCGTGCTGACGGCCGCCGCGCTGGCGCCGGTGGCGGTCCTGCTGGTGCTCTGGCTCGACAGCGCCGCCTTCGCGCTCGGCATCGGAGCGGTGTTCGCCTTCGGGCTTTCGGAGTGGGCGCGCCTGATCGGACTGCGCTCGACCTTGTCGCGGCTGGTACTGGTGCTGGCCAACGCCCTGCTGATGGGCGTGCTGTGGGAGTTGCGGCGACCCGGGCTGTTCGAGTGGGTGGTGCTGCTCGGCGCAGCGTGGTGGCCGGTGGCGGCGTGGTGGCTGGGGCACTTCTCCTTCGCCGCGGCGCGGCGCAGGCGCAACCAGTGGCTGAAGGCAGCCGCCGGCACTCTGACGGTGGTGCCGGCGTGGGCGGCGGCGATCCTGCTGCATGAGATCCCGGCGCTGGGGCCGTGGTGGCTGCTGTTCGTGCTGGTGCTGGTCTGGTGCGCCGACATCGCGGCATTCTTCACCGGCCGCCGCTACGGGCGCACCAAGCTGGCGCCGCAGATCAGCCCCGGCAAGACGCGCGCCGGCGCCTGGGGCGCGTTGGCCGGCAGCGCGGTCTACGCCTGCGCGGCGGGCATCGCGCTCGGCGCGCGCGGCACGGCGCTGGTGCTGCTGGTGTTGCTGTCGCTGGTCACGGTCGTGTTCTCGATCGTCGGCGATCTGTTCGAGAGCCTGATCAAGCGGCACTCCAACGTGAAGGATTCGGGCACCTTGTTCCCCGGACACGGTGGCGTCTTCGACCGCTTCGACAGCCTGTTCGCGGCGCTGCCGGTTTTCGCCAGCGGCAAGATCCTGCTCGGCCTATGAGGCGGATCGCGCTGCTCGGCGCCACCGGGTCGATCGGCGGCAGCACCCTCGACGTGGTGGCCCGCCATCCTGCGCGCTTCCGCGCGGTGGCCCTGTCGGCGCACCGCGACGTGGCGGGCCTGGTGGCGCGCTGCCGCACCGCCAGTGCGGACTACGCTGCGATCGCCGATCCCGCGCTGGAGGGCGACCTGGCCCGCGCGCTGCGCGAAGCCGGGCTGCCGACGCGGGCGCTGGCCGGCCCGGCGGCGCTCGAAGCCCTCGCCACCCTGCCGGAGGTGGACACGGTGGTCGCCGCGGTGGTCGGCGCGGCGGGGCTGCGTTCGACCCTGGCTGCGGCGGCGGCCGGCAAGCGCATCCTGCTGGCGAACAAGGAATCAATCGTGATGGCCGGGCCGCTGCTGGCGTCCGCGCTGGCGCGCGGCGGCGGCTCCCTGCTGCCGGTGGACAGCGAGCACAACGCGGTCTTCCAGTGCCTGCCGGCGGGCTACGCGGGCGATCCCGACCGCCACGGCGTGGCGCATGTCGTGCTGACCGCCTCAGGCGGGCCGTTCCGAGGCCGCAGCGCGACGGAACTGGATGCGGTGACGCCCGAACAGGCCTGCGCGCACCCCAACTGGCGGATGGGACGCAAGATCTCGGTCGACTCTGCGACCCTGATGAACAAGGGTCTCGAGGTGATCGAGGCGCACCACCTGTTCGGGCTGCCCGCGCCGCGAATCGAGGTGGTGATCCATCCGCAGAGCGTGATCCACTCGCTGGTCGCCTATCGCGACGGCTCGATGCTGGCGCAACTCGGCAACCCCGACATGCGCACCGCGATCGCGCATGCCCTCGCGCATCCTGAGCGGATCGAGGCCGGCGTCGCGACACTGGACCTTGCTGCAATTGCCCGCCTGTCCTTCGAACCGCCCGACCGGACCACCTTCCGCTGCCTCGGGCTCGCCTACGACGCGCTGGTTGCCGGTGGCACGGCGCCCGCGATTCTGAACGCGGCCAACGAGGTCGCGGTGGAGGCCTTTCTCGCCGGGCGGACGCGTTTTTGCGGAATCGCAACGACGGTGGCCGCTACACTGGAGGCCCTCGCCGCGGGTCCGATCGCGGCGCTGGACGACGCGCTGGCGGCCGATGCGGCAGCACGGCGCTTCGCTACCGGTTGGATCGGACGTCGGGACGGATAGTCGGCGCATGGGCGAGTTCTTCGGTTCGATCGGATGGCTGCTGTTGACGCTCGGCGTGCTCGTCACTTTCCACGAGTTCGGCCATTACTGGGTGGCGCGCCGGTGCGGGGTCAAGGTTCTGCGCTTCTCGGTCGGCTTCGGCCGGCCGCTGTGGACCCGCATCGGCCGCGACGGCACGGAATACGTGGTGGCCGCCGTTCCGCTCGGCGGCTACGTACGGATGCTCGACGAGCGCGAGGGCGATGTGCCGGCGGGAGAACTGGAGCAGGCCTTCAACCGCAAGCCGGTCAGCCAGCGCATCGCCATCGTCGCTGCCGGGCCGCTGGCCAACATCCTGTTCGCGGTCGGCGCCTTCTGGCTGATGTTCGTGGTCGGCAAGCCCGACTACCTGCCGGTGGTGGGCCCGGCCGAAGGCATCGCCGCCCAAGCAGGGCTGCGCGAGGGAGACCGGCTGGTCGCGGTCGGCGACCGCCCGGTGTCGACCTGGACCGACGCCACCATCGCCCTGGTCGAGGCGGTGCTGGCGCGTCGCGACGTGGCGCTGTCGGTAGTCGCCGGCGATGGCGGGGAGCGCCGCGTCCCGCTCCCGCTGTCGCACATCGACCGCGCGCTGGACGAACGGGAAGCGATGCGCGAACTCGGCATCCGCGCCCGTGCGCCAGTGGCGCCCGCGGTGGTCGGTCGCGCGCTGCCGGACCGTCCAGGGGCGCGCGCCGGCCTGCTGGCCGGCGACCGCATCATGGCGGTCGACGAGCGCCCGGTGGAAACGTTTGCGCAGCTTTACGACGCGATCCAGGCCGCCGCCGCGATCGATCCAGAGCTGACCCTGAAGGTGCGCCGCGAAGGCGTCCTGCGGACGATCCGCGCCACCGCCGAGGCCGGGACCGGCAGCGACGGGCGGCCGAACTTCCAGCTCGGGATCGCTCAGCCCGATGCGCGCGATACCGTGCTCCGCTACGGTGCCGTCGAAGCGCTCCCGGCGGCCCTGCGCGAGACTTGGCGGATGACCGCCACCACTGTCGCCTTCCTCGGCCACATGGCGCTCGGCCGCGCCTCGCTCGAAAACGTGGCCGGCCCGATCGGCATCGCGCAGACCGCCAACAGTTCGGCGGCACTGGGCGTGGCCTGGTTCCTGTCCTTCCTCGCCATCATGTCCTTGTCCATCGGAATCCTGAACCTGCTGCCGATCCCGATCTTGGACGGGGGACACCTGCTGTATTACCTTATCGAGGTTGTGAAGGGCAGCCCGGTGAGCGAGCGCGCCCTGATCGCGGGCCAGTACGTCGGGCTCGCCTTGCTCGCCGGCCTGATGGGCCTGGCGTTTTACAACGACATCCTCCGCCTCGTTCCCTGAAGCCCCCATGACGACAACGCGCGCGCCGGTTCCGGCGGAACCGGCCGCGGCGCGGCTCGAACGACACGGGGCGCGCGGCGCGCGCCCGCGCGGCGCGGGATGCGTCGCCGCACGGTCCGGCCTGGTCCGTGCACGGTGTCGCCGCGGGCTGCGTCCACGACCCAGAATCCAGGGGCCCGCCGCGGCGGCAACCGCGGCGCCCCGCACGACGGAGTGACCCGTGAAGCGAATCGCCGCCCTGTTCCTGCTGGCCTTCCTCGCCGCCGAGGCGCAGGCCTTCGACCCCTTCGTCGCCTCGGATATCCGAGTCGACGGCCTGGCCCGCATCTCGGCCGGCACCGTGTTCTCATACCTGCCGATCGAAAAAGGCGACCGGGTGGACCGCACGCGCGCCGCGGAGGCGATCCGCGCCCTGTACCG
>DHLY01000015.1:45303-45476 GCA_002405525.1 Proteobacteria bacterium UBA4656 | reverse complement strand
TCCAAGATCGAGATCGACGGCAACAAGGACATCAAGGACGAGGACCTGCTGCGCGGCCTGCGCGAGATCGGCCTCTCGGAGGGCGAGACCTTCGACCGACTGCAGCTCGACCGGCTGACCCAGGAGCTGACCCGCCAGTACAACAACCGCGGCAAGTACAACGTCAGCATCAA
>DHLY01000015.1:19532-45117 GCA_002405525.1 Proteobacteria bacterium UBA4656 | reverse complement strand
CACATCAACATCACCGGCAACGAAACCTTCGACGAGGACGACATCCGCGAGGAGTTCGAGCAGAACACCAGCAACTGGCTTTCGTGGTACAGCCGCGACGACCAGTACTCGCGCGAAAAGCTGTCCGGCGACCTGGAGAAGCTGCAGTCGTTCTACCAGGACCGCGGATACGTCGACTTCGCGGTGGAATCGACCCAGGTCGCGATCAGCCCCGACAAGAAGGAGATCTTCATCACCGCCAACGTCCGCGAGGGCGAGGTGTACGCGATCTCCGAAATCAAGATCACCGGCGACCTGATCCTCGACGAGGCGGTGCTGCGCCAGCTGGTGGTCTCCAAGCCGGGCGAGATCTTCTCGCGCCGCAAGCTGGAGGCCACCGCGGAGGCGATGACCAAGGTCCTGGCCAACATCGGCTACGCCTTCGCCGACGTCTCGCCGCTGCCGACCCTGGACAAGGAAAAGCGCGAGGTGTCGGTCAACTTCTTCGTCAACCCAGGCAAACGGGTCCAGGTCCGCCGGATCAACTTCCAGGGCAACACGCGCACCATGGACGAGGTGCTGCGCCGCGAGATGCGCCAGTTCGAGGGCGCGTGGTTCTCTCAGGCGGCGATCGACCGGTCCAAGATCCGCCTGCAGCGCCTCGGCTACTTCAAGACCGTGGAGATCGAAACCCCGCGCGTGGCCGGCTCCGACGATCTCGTGGACGTCAACGTCAAGGTCGAGGAGCAGAGCTCCGGCGCATTCCAGTTCGGCGTCGGCTACTCGCAGCTGCAGGGCGTGCTGACCTCGATCTCGGTCACCCAGCGCAACTTCCTCGGCACCGGCAACAGTGTCGGCATCACCGCCCAGAACAACATCATCGCCAAGACCTTCGAGGTCTCCTACTTCGATCCGTACTTCACCGACGACGGCCTCAGCATCGGCTACAACCTCGGCTACCGCGAGCTCGACCAGGGTGAGGCCAACATCGCCTCCTACACCTCGGACATCGCCAACGGCGAGGTGATCTTCGGCGTGCCGCTGACCGAGACCGACACCGTGCAGCTTGCGCTCGGCATGGACCGCAACCAGTTGAACACGATCGACGGGCTGACGCCGGACGTGCTGATCGACTTTCTGGTCGACGAACTCGGCGACCGCGAGCGTACGCCGTGCTTCGACGACCCGGCGGACGACGACGACCCGGCGGCCTGCGAGAACCCGGGCGACAACCGCCGCTGGACGATCAACACCTGGACGCTGAAGGCGTTCTGGGCGCGCGACTCGCGCAACAAGTTCTTCGCCCCGACCCGCGGCGCCTTCCAGCGATTCGGCGCCGAGGTCGCGATGCCCGGCTCGGACCTGGAGTTCTACAAGGTCACCTACCAGGCGGCACGCTACTGGCCGGTGACCTCGTGGCTGACGCTGCTGACCCGCGGCGAGGTCAACTACGGCGACGGCTACGGCGACACCGACCGGCTGCCGTTCTACGAGAACTTCTACGCCGGCGGCACACGCGACGTGCGCGGCTTCGAGGACAACACGCTGGGCCCCTGCGACCAGTCGGCGAGCGTGTTCATCGGCCGCTGTCAGCCGCTGGGCGGCGCCTTCAAGACCACCGGCAGTCTCGAATTCATCTTCCCCACGCCCTTCGCCAAGCGCAACGAGGACTCGACACAGATCTCGGCATTCATCGACGCCGGCAACGTGTTCGAGAGCTTCGACGCCTGGGACGCCGGCGAACTGCGCGCGTCCGTCGGCCTGTCGTTCAAATGGCAGGCACCGGTGGGCCCGATCGTGGTCAACATCTCGGCACCGCTGAAGAAGAAGGACGGCGACCGCACCGAGGCGCTGCAGTTCTCGTTCGGCAACACGTTCTGATCGCACAGAGGGCGATCCAGGCCGCCATGCCGAAACAGCCGACGAACGCCGCGCACCGGCGCCGCACGGCCCGGTGCGGGGGTGCGTCCGCGTTCGTCCTCTGCGCGCTCGTGTTCGCACTCTTCCCGGCAGCGCCGGCGCCGGCGCAGGGTGCACGCGTGGCCTACGTCGACATGAAGCGACTGCTCGACAACGCACCGCAAGTGCAGGCCGGGCGGGAGGCGCTGGCGCGCGAGTTCGCCAGCCGCGACGCCGACCTCAAGCTGCAGGAGCAGCGCCTTGCAGGTCTGGAGGACCGGCAGCGCCGCGAGGCCGGCCTGCTGCCGCAGGCGGAGGCGGACGCGCGGCAGGTCGAGATCGACACCCTGCGCCGCAGCATCGAGCGCCTCCGGACCCGCCTGCGCGAGGAACTGAGCGCGCGCGGCGACGACGAGCTGCGGCAACGCTGGGACGAGGTCCACGACGTGGTGGTGGAACTCGCGCGCGAACGCCAGTACGACCTGGTCGTGCAGTCGCCGCAGGTCTATGCGTCGGCGAACATCGACATCACCGACGAGGTGCTCGAAAGACTGCGTCGCAAGGCCTCGGGGCAGGCGCCGTGAGTGGCGCTGCGCACACGCTCGGCGATCTGGCGGCGCGCTTCGGCCTGGGGCTGCGCGGCGACCCGGCGGCGCGGATCGACGGTGTCGGCACGCTGGCCGGAGCGGGCCCCTCGCAGCTGGCCTTTTTCGCCAACCGTGCGTACCGCGCCCAGCTGCCGGGCACGCGAGCCGCCGCGGTGGTGCTGCGCGAGGACGACGCCGGCACAGCGCCCGGCGCCACCCTGATCAGCCGCGACCCCTACCTCGACTTCGCGCGCATCGCAGCGCTGTTCGAGCGCCGCGCGCGCCCGGTGCCCGGCATCCACCCGACCGCGGTGGTCGACGCGTCGGCGTCGGTCGATCCCGGGGCCAGCGTCGGGCCGCACTGCTGCGTCGGACCGCAATCGCGGATCGAGGCCGGCGCAGAACTCGGCCCCGGCTGCGTGATCGGACCCGGCTGCGCGGTCGGCGCGCAGTCGCGGCTGGTCGCGCGTGTGACCCTGGTGGAGCGCGTGACCCTCGGACGCCGCGTGCTGGTCCACCCCGGCGCGGTGATCGGCGCCGACGGCTTCGGCATCGCGCCCTCGTCCGCGGGCTGGACCAAGGTGCCGCAACTGGGCGGGGTGCGGATCGGCGACGACTGCGAGATCGGCGCCAACACCACCATCGACCGCGGTGCGATCGAGGATACGGTGCTGGAGGAGGACGTGCGCCTCGACAACCAGATTCAGATCGGTCACAACGTACGGATCGGCGCCCACACCGCGATGGCGGGCTGCGCGGCGGTCGCCGGCAGCACGCGCATCGGTCGCTGGTGCCTGATCGGCGGGGCGGCCGGGATCGTCGGCCACCTCGAGGTCTGCGACCGGGTGACGATCACCGCGATGAGTCTCGTCACCCGCAGCATCCGCGAGCCCGGAGAGTATTCTTCGGGCACGCCGCTGCAACCCCGACGGCAGTGGCGCAGGAACGCGGCGCGCTTCGGCCAGCTCGACGCGCTGGCGCGCAGCGTCCGCCGCGGCAACCAGGAGCCCTCCGATGACTGACAATCCGTCCGCAGCGGTCGCGATGCCGCTCGACATCGACCGCATCATGTCGATGCTTCCGCACCGCTACCCTTTCCTGATGGTGGACCGTGTGACCGCGTTCGAGCCGCATCGGCATCTGACCGCGATCAAGAACGTCACCATCAACGAACCTTTCTTCCAGGGCCACTTCCCCGGCCACCCGGTGATGCCGGGCGTGCTGATCATCGAGGCGCTGGCGCAGGCGTCCGGCGTGCTGACCCAGTTGTCCAACAACGGGCCTTCGGTCGAGAGGCCGGTCTACTACCTGGTGAAGGTCGACAAGGCGCGCTTTTCGCAGATCGTGGTCCCGGGCGACCAACTGGTGCTGCACATCGACCTCAAGCGGACGCTCAAGCGCATGGGCCTGTACGACTGCCGGGCCACGGTTGCCGGACAGGAGGTCGCCTGCGCCGAGATCCTGTGCGCCGAACGGAGCCGCTGAGATGGCCGGCGGCATCCACCCGACCGCGATCGTGGATCCCGCGGCCCGGCTCGCCGGCGGCGTCGCAGTCGGCCCGTACAGCGTGATCGGCCCGGGCGTGGAAATCGGCGAGAGCACCGTGGTCGGCCCGCACGTGGTGATCCAGGGCCCCACGCGGATCGGCCGCGACAACCGCATCCACCAGTTCGCCTCGGTCGGCGCCGACCCGCAGGACAAGAAGTTCGCCGGCGAGGACACTCTGCTGCAAATCGGCGACCGCAACACGATCCGCGAGTTCACCACCATCAACCGCGGCACAGTGCAGGATGGTGGCATCACCCGGATCGGCCACGACAACTGGATCATGGCCTACGTGCACATCGCCCATGACTGCACGGTGGGCAACCACTGCATCTTCGCCAACGCAGCCTCGCTGGCCGGCCACGTGCGGGTCGACGACTGGGTGATCCTCGGCGGCTTCAGCCTGATCCACCAGTTCTGCCAGGTCGGCGCGCACGCCTTCACCTCGATGGGCTCGGTGATCAACCGCGACGTGCCGCCCTACGTGACGGTGGCCGGCCCCTTCGCGGAACCCAAGGGCATCAACAGCGAAGGCCTCAAGCGCCGCGGCTTCGACAGCGCGCGCATCATGTCGATCAAGCGCGGCTTCAAGACGCTGTACAAGTCGGGCCTGCCGCTGGCGGAGGCCCGCGCGCAGCTCGCCAGCGCCGCGGAGGACGCGCCCGACCTGCGGCTGATGCTCGACTTCATCGACCGCAGCGAACGCTCGCTGATCCGTTGAGGCGCGCCGTGCGCATCGCGCTGGTGGCCGGCGAAGCCTCGGGCGACCTGCTCGGCGCGGACCTGCTCGCCGCCCTGCGCGAACGCTTTCCGGACGCCACGTTCGGCGGCATCGGCGGCTCCCGGATGCGCGCGGCCGGGCTCGACGCGTGGTGGGACTGCGACGAACTGGCGGTGATGGGGCTGGCCGAGGTGCTGCGCCACCTGCCGCGCCTGCTGCGTCTGCGCCGCGACCTGGTGGCGCGGCTGCTCGACGGGCGGCCCGACGTGTATGTCGGCATCGACGCGCCGGACTTCAACCTCGGCGTCGAGCGCCGGCTGAAGGCGCGCGGCATCCGCACCGTGCACTTCGTCAGCCCCTCGGTCTGGGCCTGGCGCGAGGGCCGGGCGGCGAAGATCGGCCGCAGCGCCGACCGCGTGCTGTGCCTGTTCCCGATGGAGCCGCCGATCTACGCCCGCCACCGCGTGGACGCGCGCTTCGTAGGCCACCCGCTGGCCGACCGCTTCCCGCTCGAACCCGATCGCGCCGCCGCGCGCGCCGCACTGGGCCTGCCGGCCGACGCGCCGGTGCTGGCCGTGCTGCCGGGCTCGCGGCTGGGCGAGATCGGCCGGCTCGGGACGGTTTTCGCCGACGCCGCGGCGCGCGTCGCGGCCGAGGTGCCGGGCCTGATGGCCGTCGCACCCATGGCCAGCGCCGCCTGCCGTGCGGCTTTCGCGCCGACCGCCGCGGCGTCGATGCCCGCGCTGCGCCTGCTCGACGGCTGCGCGCACGAGGCGATGGTGGCTGCCGACGTGGTGCTGCTGGCCTCCGGCACCGCCGCGCTGGAGGGCATGCTGGCGAAAAGGCCGATGGTGATCGGCTACCGCATCGCACCGCTCACGCACTGGCTCGTGCGCAGCTTCGGCCTGATGCGGACCGACCGCTATGCGCTGCCCAATGTGCTGGCCGGCGAGGAGCTGGCGCCGGAACTGATGCAGGACGAATGCACTTCGGACCGCCTCGCCGCCGCCGTGCTGCGCTGGTTCCGCGACCCGGCGGCGGCGGCAGCGCTGGCGCCGCGCTATCGCGAACTGCACCTCGACCTGCGCCGCGGCGCCGCGCGCGCGGCGGCGGCGGAGATCGCGGACCTGCTGGCCGCGCCCGGCGCCGCATGAGGCGCGCCCGGCCCGCCCTGCCGGACGGCCTGCGCGTCGCCGGTGTCGACGAGGCCGGCCGCGGCCCGCTGGCGGGCCCGGTGGTGGTCGCCGCCGTGATCCTCGACCCCGCGCGGCCGATCGCGGGCCTCGCGGACTCCAAGGTGCTCGCCGAAGCCGCGCGCGAACGGCTGTCCGACCAGATCGTGGCCCACGCGCTGGCCCACGCCGTCGTGGTGGTCGAGGCCGCCGAGATCGACCGCTTGAACATCCTGCAGGCGACCCTGGCCGGCATGGCGCGCGCCCTCCGTGGGCTCGCTCCCGCCGCCGACCACGCCCTGGTCGACGGTAACCGGCTGCCGAAGGACCTGCCCTGCCCCGCCACCGCGATCGTCGACGGGGACGCGCTGCAGCCGGCCATCTCCGCCGCCTCGATCCTGGCCAAGGTCGCCCGCGATCGCCTGATGGTGGCGCTGGACATCCGCTTCCCCGGTTACAGCTTCGCCGCGCACAAGGGCTATCCGACCCCCGAGCACCTCGCGGCACTCGGGCGGCTGGGGCCCTGCCCCGCGCACCGGCGATCGTTCGCCCCGGTCCGGCGACTGCTGGCGCCCGGCCTGTTCGACGCATGAGCCGGCGCATGAGGGAATTCCTGGTCCTTTCCCGATAAGCGTGCGAGGCCCCCATTCCGGGGGTGCCGAGGGACCAAGCCATGCAACGCCCGTTCATCGCCGCACTTTCCCTGGCCGCAGCCTTCGCGGCCGGCGCGGCAGCCGCCAAGGACAGACCCGATCCGTTCCAGGTCAAGGGCTCCACCGGCATCGACTGCCTCGGGACACCCTTCGGCAAACGGATCTCGCTCGGCCGCGATCAGGAGCCGATCCTGATCCGCCGCCAGACCAACGGTACCGCGGCCAACTTCCAGCTGGCCGGCCTGTCGCTCGCCCAGGAACGCCAGGGTGCGCTCGATGGTGTGCTGGCCTCGGCCACGCGCATGGCGTCGGCGAACACGGACCTGGACGGCGACGGACGCGACGAACTGGTCGTGGTCGCCGGGCGCAGCAACGGCGCGATCGGCGTGCGCACCGTCCGCCGCAGCGCGACCACGGCCGGCGCCAACGACCAGTTCGGCGGATGGGAGTGGACCAGCAACCAAGGCAGTGCCCTGCTCGACCTGCAGGTTGCCTCGGCGGATCTCGACGGCAGCACCGACGGTCGCCGCGAAATCGTGGTCGCCGCGCGCTAGGCCAACAACGTGGTCCGGGTCATCGCCCTGTCGGGCGACGCCAACGGCAACATCGCGCAGGCAAGCAACGCCGCGCTCGGCACCTGGATCCTCCCGGCGGCCGAGTTCAACGGGACGGCCAACGTGCGGCTTGCCGCCGCCGATGTGTTGCTCGAGGGTCGGGACCAGGTCGTGCTCGTGAGCACCCGCAGCCAGCCGGTGTCCACCTACGCATGGATCGTCGTCCGCGCGGCGGGCAGCGCGACGGGGACCAACCCGGCGATGACGCTCACCCATCGCACTTTCCTGGACACGCGCGTCTCGCCGCCCAACGAGGTTGCGGATCTCCAGCTGCATGCCGGCGACCTCGGCGGCAGCGCGGCGGCCGAACTGCTGATCCATGCCACGCCGCAGGACCCGAAGGGCACGCTGGGACCGGTCTCCCAGGCGCTGCGCTTCTTCACCACCACCCGCGGCAGCGCGAACCAGATCACCGATTTCGCGCTGCAGGCGCCTCCGAACGCCAATACCGTCCCCAACAGCGGCGAGCGTTTCGTGGCGGTCGCGATGGGCGAGGTCGACCGTCGGCCGGATCTGGAGTTCGTCGTTGCGCGGCAACTTCAGAACACCCCGACCATGCGCATCGAGGTCTTCAAGGCCCTTTTCAACGCCCAGGGCTTCCCGATCGGCGTCGCGCCCGCGACGCCGGCCATCGTGGCAGACGTCGTGCTCCCGGTCGGCGACGACCGCCTCGAGCGCGCCCAGTTCGACCTCGCCGTCGGCGATGCCGACGGGGACAGCATCGGCGACGTCGTTCTTGCGGTGCGCGACAGAGTCACGGCGTCCGGCAGCGCCGTGCTCACGCGGGTACGGCGCTTCGCCATGCAGCGTCCGGCAGACCCCAACGCCTTTCCCAACCCCGCGAGCTTCCAGTTGCGCAACACCTTCGACTTCCCGACCAGCTTCGGCGACACCAACGAACTGCAACTGCGACTGGCCGACTGGGACCGGGACAGCGTGCTGGCCGACCTCGGCACGACCTGTCGCCGCGTGCGCGAGCCGCTGGTGCGCTCGGTGGTCAAGCTGCCGCCGTACTGGGAGCGACTGCAGGCCAACAGCAGCGGCTTTCTCGCCACCATCGGCAAGACCCGCACCACCGGGTCGACGCAGGAGCAGCGCTTCGACACCTTCAGCTCGCACGACGTATCGGCCTACCTCGGCGTGTCGGTCGGCGGCGACATCCTCGGCATCGGCGCCAAGGCGGCGGCCAAGGCGACGGCCGGCTACAACTATGGGTCGCGGCGCGGCGAACTGCGCGGCAGCGAAGCGACCACCACCACCGGCGAATCGCAGCAACAGGACCGCGGAGAAGGCCTGGTGGTGGTCGAAGAGAACACCTTCGACTGCTACGACTACCAGGTCCTGCGCGACGGCGTGGCCGACGGCGGCAGCGACGTGCGCGCCTGCGAGTTGATCCGCCGCGGCGCGAACAACGACCAGCTGCGCAGCTTCACGGCCACCGACCTGCAGACCTGGGACACCTTCACCGGCGCGGGAAGCGGCGTGGGGGGCCCACCTTCGCAGTGGATGCCGCTGCAACCGGACTGGGCCAGCATCGCGCTGTTCCGCAACGCCACGGTGAACTTCGCCCCGGCGTCCGGCACGCAGACGGGCAACGTGACCGACGGCCAGTTCGGTGCCGGCCTGATGTCGCCAGTCGACGCGACCGCGCCCTTCGTGCAGATCGACCTTGGCGAGACGCGGGACATCACCAGCATCCGCGTGTTCCCGCTCACGGGCCAGGCCGCCACGCTCGACGGATTTCGCCTGCATGCCTCGGAGACTGCGTTCGCGGGCGATGCGCCCCCATCGGGGCCTGGCGTGACCGCGATCGAGCCCGACCCGCTGTCGCGCAACGGCGTGGACCGCTGGAACATCCGCACCCGCGGCAACCTGGCCAGCGGCTTCGCCCCCCTTCGCGCACGCTACGTCCGCCTGCAGCGCCCCGGCACCGCGACCGTTCGCGTGGCCGAGATCCAGGTATTCGGCGACGTGCACAAGGACCCGCCCGATTACCCGCAGTCGGTGACCGACCCCGTGCGCAACGACGGTCGCTTCCGCGCGCGCGTGGCCAATCGCCGGGGGTCGCCCGCGCGCTACGTGTGCATCGACGTCCGCGGCGATCTGCTGTGGACCGGCGCGCCGGTGGACACGTCGACCGACCCCTTCGATGCCAAGTTCAACTGTGCGGCGACCCAGCTCGCGCCGCCGCCGGCGCCCGGGCAACTGCCGGGCGCACCGTTCCTGACTTCGATCTGGAGCAGCGTCACGATCGGCGGCACCGGCATCAACGCCTGGGACCTCGCCGATTCCACCACCAATACCGTCGGCTCGAACAACTCGATCTCGCACTCGACCCGCGTCGGCGCCGAACTCGACTTCGAGGCCGGCGTCATCGTGCAGGCGGTCGGCGGCGGCGCCTACGAGTACTCGACCGGCGTGACCGAGGAGAACTCGACCACCATGTACTGGGGCCAGGGCTTGATGTACGCGGGCGCGGTGGGCGGTTTCCCCGCCGGCTCGAACCTCAACTGCGAGTATCGCACGCAGCCCTATGCGTACCGCGCCAGCGAGCGCTCGAACGTCGGTTACGAGCACCAGTTCACGGTGGTCGACTACGTGGTGCGTGACCTCACGTGGAGCCGGCTGGGACCAGTTCTCCCACCGCAGGATTGCTTCCCCGTGCGTTCGGACCTCATCTTCCGCGGCGACTTCGAGTCCCCGTCGCCCTGATTCCAGCCGCCGGCCTGGCGGGACGCATCCTGCCAGGCCCCGGCGCCGGGCGATCCTGCCGGCAGCGCAGCAGCACATCGCGCGAGGGCTGGGCTCCGGCAGGCTTCGATCGCGCGGCCGTCGCCGCGGGCGCCTCGCCAGCCGCGACCTCCGGGGCCGGATCCCACGGGCCCGCATCGCAGTCCACGCGAACTTCGCCGACGGCGAGGCGTCGTGCGCGCGCAAACGCGCCCCCGCGGCTGCGGCAGGGAACCGCCGCAGCGTCCGAAGGCTCAGCGCCTTCAAGACAACCCGCATCCTGTGGGTTTCTCCAGTCGCGAGTCCGGCACAGGCCCGGACTCGCTCGTGCGAATCACGCACTCGCGTGCATGACCCGCGCGCGGGCAACCCATGGCCTGGTCGAAAAGCTGTTTCTTTGCAGCCTGTCAGGCCACCACGCCGAACAGGCCGCCGACCGCCGCGGTCGCGGCCATCGCCAGCGCGCCCCAGAAGGTCACGCGCGCCGCGCCGCGGATCGCGCCGGCGCCGCCGACCCAGGCCGCCAGCCCCCCCAGCGCGGCGAGACAGGCCAGCGACGATCCCGCCACCACGGCCGATAGCATCGAAGCCGGCGACCCCCAGGCCGCCGCCAGCGGCAAGGCGGCGCCCCCGGCGAAGGTCGCCGCCGAGGCGAGCGCGGCCTGCACCGGGCGCGCGACCTGCAGTTCGGAACGCCCCAGTTCATCGCGCGCGTGCGCGCCGAGCGCGTCGTGCACGGTCAGCTGCACGGCGACCTGGCGCGCCAGCGTGGGATCGAGCCCGCGCCGAGTCCAGATGCCGGTGAGTTCGTCGAGCTCGGAGGCCGGATCGGCGGCCAGTTCGCGCCGCTCGCGCTCGAGGTCCGCGCTTTCGGTGTCCGACTGCGAGCTGACCGAGACATACTCGCCGGCGGCCATCGACATCGCGCCGGCCACCAGCCCGGCGACCCCGGCGACCAGGATCGCCTGCGAACCGGCACCCGATGCCGCGACGCCGAGCACCAGGCTCGCGGTCGACACGATGCCATCGTTGGCGCCCATCACCGCCGCGCGCAGCCAGCCGATGTGCTCCGTACGGTGCCGTTCACGGTGCAGCATCGGTCGCTCCCGGGGTGTGCGCGCTCGGAGATCGTAGCGCGGACGCCACCGCGACACGACACACGCGCCACCGGCGACCCGACGCATCGCCGTGAACGTGGCGGCCGCCGCCCGCCATACCGGGCGGCGGCAGCGCATCGCAGGGTGGGCTTCGGCTGCGCGCGAGGTCGCCGATGCACAGGTGCCGAAAGCCACAGTGACAGCCGGCACAGGCCACCCGCGCGCGGTGTGCCTATCGTGGCGCCCGTGATCGCGTGCCGGAGCCCCGCGATCGACCCCGCCCATCGCACCCCACCGGAGAGCAGCATGAACCGCCGCCTGACCCGCGCCGCCCTTGCCGGCGCCATCGCGCTCGCGTTGTCCGCCTGCGCGACGCGCGAAGCCCGCATCGCCATTCCCTCGGGCGCGCACGCGCCGGACGTGTCGGCGATGCGCGCCAAGACCAAGAAGCGTTACGACAAGCCTGCCGAGGCGGCGCGCTACTTCGTGCAGATGCGCGCCCCGCAGGGCGAAACCTCGCTCGATGTCGCGCTGTGGACCGCTGCCGAACGCGAAGCCGCCGGGATGTCGTGGATGAACAGCGCCACGTTGGCCGTCAGCGGCCCCGCGCAGCGCTCGGCGATCGGCCAGCTGTCGACGTGGCAGCAGCTCGGGCCTGGCAACATCGGCGGGCGCACCCGGGTGATCCTGTTCGAGCCGGGGCGGGCCTCCACCATGTACATCGCCGGCGTGGCCGGCGGGCTGTGGAAGTCCACCAACGCGGGGGCCAACTGGGTGCCGCTGAGCGATCTGGCGCCCAACATCGCGGTCAATTCGGGCGTGATCGACCGCAGCAATCCGTCGCGCCTGTGGATCGGCACCGGCGAGGGCTACTTCAACGGCGATGCCGTGCGCGGCGCTGGCATCTTCGTGTCGACCAACGGCGGACTCGATTTCACGCAACTGCCGTCGACCGCCCCGTCCGCGACCAACATCAACTTCCTGTTCGTCAATGACCTCGCACAGAGCCCGAGCAACCCGCAGGGCCTGTACGCGGCAACCAACACCGGCCTGTGGCGCTCCACCGACGGCGGCGCCAACTGGACCCAGGCGATCAATGCCGGCGCATCGACCGTCGGCGGCAGCCCGGCGACCCATTTCGGAGGCTGCTACGACATCTCCGTGCGACCGGGCAGCGCCAGCGCCGACGATGTGCTCGTCAGTTGCGGCTCCTTTGCAATCAACCCGACCGACCTCGGCGCGGTCTACCGCAACACCGACGCACTCGGCGGCGGGGCCTGGACCGCGACGCTCGGATCACCGGACCAGGCGCGAACCACGCTGGCCCATGCGCCGAGCAACCCTCAGGTGGTCTATGCGCTGGCAGCCAGCAACGTGCCCGGCAACACGGCCGACGGCCTGCTTGCCGTTTACCGCTCCAACGATGGCGGCACCACGTGGCAGGTCCGTCGCAGCAACGATGGCAGCAACGCCAACAGCAACATGCTGCTCACCAACGCGGTGATCGCGCGCCTGGAGGAGTGCGGGTTCGCGCCCCCGGGATCGAATCAGTTCATCAGCCAGGGCTGGTATGACAACGCGATCGCGGTCGATCCGACCAATCCCGACCGTGTGTGGGCCGGCGGCATCGACCTGTTCCGCTCCGACGACGGCGGCCAGACCTGGGGCAACGCATCGTACTGGTGGTTCCCGGCCAACGACCCGAACTACGCGCACGCCGACCATCACGCGATCGCGTTCCATCCGGATTACAACGGGACGAGCAACCGCACGGTCTACACCGCCAACGACGGCGGCCTGCAGCGCAGCGACAACGCCACGGCGGCGGTCGGAACAGATGCCAGCAACACGCCGGCGAACTCCGTCTGCGGTCAGGCCAACCTGCCCGAAGTGACCTGGACCTCGCTCAACAACGGCTATTCGGTGACCCAGTTCTATCACGGCACGGTGTACCCGGATTCGCGCGCCTTCCTCGGCGGCACTCAGGACAACGGCACCCTGCGGCGCCGGCCGCCGCTGGGCGCCAACCAGTGGCAGGAGATCCTCGGCGGCGACGGTGGCTACGTTGCGGTATCGCCGGCGAACACGCAGGTGGTCTATGCCACCAACTTCGACCTCTCCCTGCAGAAATCCGTGGACGGCGGGCAAACCTTCGAGCTGGCCATCGACGGCATCACCGACAGCGTACTCTTCATCAACCCGTTCGCGATGGACCCCAACGCACCGGACACGCTGTGGACCAGTGGCACCCGGCTGTGGCGCACGACCAATGCGGCGGCCAACTGGACCGCGGCGAGCGCCCCGATCTCCACCGCCGCCCCGTTCAACGCCTTCCACCGGATCAGCGCCCAGGCGATCGCCCCGGGCGATTCGAACCTGGTCGTGGTGGGCACCACGCAGGGCCAGCTCCTGCGCAATGCCTCGGCATCCACCGCCACCGGCACCACGGTGTGGGCCGGCACGCGACCGCGCTCCGGCTTCGTCGGCGACATCGCCTTCAACACCGCCGAGGCGGGCCTGCCGGCCGACCAGCGCACGGTGGTTGCGGTCTACGCGACGTTCAATCCGCTCTCCAACCCGACCGCCGCGGCGCACGTGTTCCGCAGCACGGACGGCGGGCAGACCTGGACGGGCATCGGCGGCGCCGGGTCCTCGCGCATTCCCAACGTGCCGGTGCACACCGCGGTGATCGACCCGACGTGGCCCGGTGGCCAGCGCATCTTCGTCGGCACCGATGTCGGGGTGTTCGTCACCATCGACGGCGGACAGACCTGGCTGCGCGAGAACACCGGCGCGGCCAACACCGTGGTCGAGGAACTGGTCCTGCAGCGCAACCCGGACAGCGGGGACCTGGAACTGTTCGCCTTCACCCACGGCCGCAGCGTGTACCGCACCACGGTCGCACCGTTCCCGGACGCGGTGTTCGGCAACGGTTTTGAAGCGCCCTGATCCACACTCGCTGGGACCCACGGGCCGCGGCGGCGTCGATGCGCCGCGGCCCACGCTGTCAAGCCTTGCCCGGCATCGGCCCGCGCCGTAAGGTCCCCGGCTGGCCCCGCGCGCCGGCCCCATGTCCGCGTCCTTCGTCCACCTGCATCTGCACAGCGAGTATTCGCTGATCGACTCGACCATCCGCATCGCGGAACTGGTCGAGGCGACGGCGGACGCCGGCATGCCCGCGGTGGCGCTGACCGACGAGGCCAACCTCTTCGCGCTGGTCAAGTTCTACAAGGCGGCCGAGGGCGCGGGCCTGAAGCCCATCGTCGGGGCCGACCTGTGGGTGGCCGATCCGGCCGGCGACCCGTTCCGCGCCACCCTGCTGTGCGCCGATCGCGCCGGCTACGGGAACCTGTCGGCGCTGCTGTCGCGCGGCTACCGCGAGCGCTCGAACCCCGAACGCGTGGTGGTGCAACGCGACTGGCTGGAGGCCGGAGCCGAGGGGCTGATCGTGCTGCTCGGCCCGCAATCCGACCTTGCCGCCAGCGTGCGCAACGGCCACGACGAGGCGGCGCTGGCCGGCTTGCGGCGCTGGCAGCGCCGCTTCGGCGACCGCGTGTACCTGGAGCTTCTTCGCACCCAGCGCAGCGGCGAGGACGCGTGGCTGGCCGCCGCGCTCGACCTCGGCGCGACGACCGACTGTCCGGCGGTGGCGACCAACGACGTGCGCTTCCTCGCCCGCGAGGACTTCGAGGCGCACGAGGCGCGGGTGTGCATCCACGGCGGCCACGTGCTCGACGATCCGCGACGGCCCCGCACCTACGGCGAGCAGCAGTACCTGAAGACGCCGGGCGAAGTGGCCGCGCTGTTCGGCGACCTGCCGGAAGCGCTGGAGAACGCGGTCGAATTGGCCAAGCGCTGCAATCTGGAACTGTCGTTCGGCAGGTACCACCTGCCGGCCTTCCCGGTGCCCGACCTGGCCGAGAGTGAGCCCGACTACCTGCGCCGTCGCGCGCGGGAGGGCCTGGCCCGCCGACTCGACCGCCCGGGCCCCGCGCCGGGCCATCCCCGCAGCGCCTACGAGGAACGCCTCTCGCTCGAGCTCGACGTGATCGTGAAGATGGGCTTCCCCGGCTACTTTCTGATCGTGGCCGACTTCATCGGTTGGGCGAAGGAGAACGGCATCCCGGTCGGCCCCGGGCGCGGCTCTGGTGCGGGCTCGCTGGTGGCCTGGGCGCTGGCCATCACCGACCTCGACCCGCTGCGCTACGAATTGCTGTTCGAGCGCTTCCTCAACCCCGAGCGCGTGTCGATGCCGGACTTTGACATCGACTTCTGCATGGACCGCCGCGACGAGGTGATCGACTACGTCGGCCGCCGCTACGGCCGCGAGAAGGTCAGCCAGATCATCACCTACGGCACGATGGCCGCGAAGGCCGTGCTGCGCGACACCGGACGCGTGCTCGGCATGGGCTACGGCCACGTCGACCGCATCGCCAAGACCATCCCGCCGCGGCCGCTGGACATCACGCTCGACGACGCACTCGGCGTCTCGGACAAGGCCGCGAAGGAACCCGAGCGCATCTCCGCCGAGTTCAAGGCCGCCTACGAAGCCGAGGACGAGGTGCGCACCCTGGTCGACCTCGCGCGCAAGCTCGAGGACCTCACCCGCAACGCCGGCAAACACGCCGGCGGCGTGGTGATCGCACCCAGCGCGCTGACCGACTTCGCCCCGCTGTATTGCGAAGCGCGCAGCGAGAGCGTCGTCACACAGTTCGACAAGGACGACGTCGAGGCCGTGGGCCTGGTGAAGTTCGACTTCCTCGGGCTGCGCACGCTCACGATCATCGACTGGGCGGTGAAGGCGATCAACCGCCAGCGCGCGGCGGGCGGCGAGGCCCCGATCGACATCGCGCTGCTGCCCACCGACGATCCGAAGACCTACCGCCTGCTGGCGTCCGGCGAGACCACCGCCGTGTTCCAGCTCGAGTCGCGCGGCATGAAGGAACTCGCGCGCAAGCTCAAGCCCGGACTGTTCGACGAAATCATCGCGCTCGGCGCGCTGTACCGCCCCGGGCCGCTGCAGTCGGGCATGGTCGACGAGTTCGTCGAGCGCAAGCATGGCCGCCGCCCCGTCACCTACCCGCACCCGCTGCTGGAGCCGATCCTCAAGCCGACCTACGGCGTGATCGTCTACCAGGAACAGGTGATGCAGATCGCGCAGGTGCTGGCCGGCTACTCGCTGGGCGGCGCCGACCTGCTGCGCCGCGCGATGGGCAAGAAGAAGGCCGAGGAAATGGCCAAGGAGCGCGCGAAGTTCGAGTTCGGTGCCGCCGAGCGGGGCGTGCCCGGACAGGTCGCCTCGTCGATCTTCGATCTGATGGAGAAGTTCGCCGAGTACGGATTCAACAAGTCGCACTCGGCCGCCTATGCCGTAGTCACCTACCAGACCGCGTGGCTGAAGGCGCACTACCCCGCGCCCTTCATGGCCGCCGTGCTGTCATCCGACATGGACCACACCGACAAGGTGGTCAACCTGCTCGACGACGCACGCGCCATGAAGCTCGACGTCTCGCGGCCCGACGTCAACGAGGGCACGTGGATGTTCGAGGCGCTGCAGGCGCGCACCATCCGCTACGGGCTGGGCGCAATCAAGGGCGTCGGCCGCGGCGCCGTGGAGGCCCTGGTCGCCGAGCGCGAGCGTGGCGGCCGCTTCGCCAGCCTGCTGGACCTGTGCCAGCGCGTCGACCCGACCCGGATCAACAAGCGCGTGCTGGAGGCGCTGATCCTCTCCGGCGCAGCGGACGGACTGGCGGCGAACCGCGCCACCCTGATGGCGCAGTTGCCGGAAGTGATGAAGGCCGCCGACCAGCGCCTGAAGGAGCGCGAGGCGGGACAGGTGTCCCTGTTCGGCTTCGACCCGGCACCGGCGCCGGGCGCGACCGGAGCACTGGACCTGCCCGAGGTCGACGAATGGCCGCTGGTGCAACGGCTCAACGGCGAGCGCGAGACCCTCGGCCACTACCTGTCCGGCCACCCCACCGACGCGCACCGCGCGATGCTGGAGCAAATGATCACGGTGCCGATCGGACGCCTGGAGGAAATCCACCGCCCGCCCGCCCATCCCGGCGAGCGACGCCGGCATGAACAGGCGGTGGCGATCGCCGGCCTCGTGGTCCAGCTGCGACGACGCGGCGACGCGATGGCGTTCGCGCAATTGGAGGACGCCAGCGGACGGATCGAGGTTTCGTTCTTCCGCGAGGCGTTCCACGAGTGCGCGCCGCTGCTGACCCGCGACGCGATCCTGGTGGTCGAGGGCGGGCTCAGCCTCGACGAGTTCAGCGGCAACCTCGTGGTGCGCGCGCGCCGTGCGTGGACGCTCGACGAGGCCTGCGAACGCTTCGGGCGCCAGGTGCGGGTGCGGCTCGACGGCGTCGGGCCCGACTTCGCACGCGCGCTGTCGGCCCAGGTCAGGCCCTTCGTCCCGGGACCCGCCAGCGTGCGCCTGCACTACTGCAACGCCGACGCCATCGCCGAGATCGAGCTCGGCGAAGCCTGGCGCGTGCGCGCCACGCCAGCCCTGGTCGATGCGCTGCGGCGACTGCCCGGTGTGCGGCAGGTTGACCTGGCACTGGCCCGGGCGGCGAGCGGCTCCTGAGCCGAACGCCTTCGACGGCCCGCCGTCCAGGCTGTTCGCCGCTGCTTTCGGAGCCTGCGAACAAACCTGCAGGTTGTGGTCTTTCCAGTCGCGAGCCCGGCACAGGTCCGGACTCGCTCCCGCGAATCATGCCCTTTCGTGCATGACCCACATGCAGGCCATCAATGGCCTGCCCAAGAGGTGGCCTTACAGCCTCTCAGCGCTTGTTCGAGGCGCCGCGTCCGGCACCCGACCCGGGAGCCGATTCCTTCTTCTGGTCGCCGATCACGCCCTTGAGCGGGCATACGGAGAAGATCGGACACTTGCGGCAGCCGGCGGTCAGGGCGACGGGGCAAAGGGTCATGGTGGGCCTCTCGGTGACGGGAGGCCGCACGCTAGCGCGTCACGCGTCGCCGCGCACGCCTCGCCGCAGCAGGCGCGGCCCGGAGCCTGTGAAAAGACCCGCACGCCGCGGGTTTTTCTCGTCGCGCATCCGGCATCGGTCCGGACCCGCTCCCGCGAATCATGCCCTTGCGTGCATCACCCGCGCGCGGACCAGCCATGGCCTGCCCGAGAGGCTGTTTTGTTCACAGCCTGTCAGCCGCCCGGTGGCTCGCCCGGCGGCGCCGCGGCATCGGGCTCGTCGGAACCGCGCTCCGGCGGTGCCGGCCCCATCTCGTCGCCCTCCATGCGTTCCAGCGCATCGTCCCCGTAGACCGGCTGCCGGGCCTCCTCGACCGCCTGCTGCTCGCTGGTCTGGATGCCGACGTGGAAGGCGGCGAAGCCCGGCAATACGACCTGGTTGAGCGCCAGCCCGATGACCCGGCCGCGGAACGGCGAGACGACCTCGTGTTCCTCGTTGGCCAGCGGATCGACCACCTTGCCGAGGCGCTGGCCGACCCGGACCCGATCGCCGAGCGCGACCGTCGAAAACAGCATCCCGCCGTGATCGACGCGCACCCATTTCGACTCGTAGAAGGTGGCCTGCGGCTCGGCGAACATGCGGAAACTGCGGGTCATCTGCAGGTGGTGCATCAGCGCCTTGATCGCCTGCACGGCGAAATCGATCTTCTCCGGCTCGAGGCGCAGCGGCGCCCCGACCTCGAAGGTGACCGCCGGAATGCCGCGGAACGAGGCCGCCAGCCGCAGCATGCCGCGCGAACCGGGACTGTGCAGCACCGGCGTGGCGCCGAAGCCGCGAGTGAAGTCCAGCACCTGCGGGTCGCGCAGGTCACCGCGGACCTGTGGCAGGTTGGATCGGTCGAAGGACCCGGTGTGGAAGTCCACCAGCACGGTGCAGTGGACGATGATCTCGCGAAACAGGCTGGCGGCGATCCGCGAGGCGGCACTGCCGGTGTCGCTGCCGGGGAAGAAGCGGTTGAGGTCGCGCCGGTCCGGCAGATAGCGCGAGCCGCGCGAAAAGCCCAGCAGGTTCACCACCGGCACCGCGATCACCGCGCCGGCGAGCTGCGAAGGGTCGGTATCGTTGAGCACGCGGCGCACCACCTCGACGCCGTTGAGTTCGTCGCCGTGCACGGCCGCGGTCAGGCACAGGCGCGGCCCCGGGCGGCTGCCGTGGACCACCACCACCGGGGTCGACACGGCGGTGCCGTCGAAGGACTCGCTGACCCGCCAGCGCAGTTGGCCGCGGGTGCCGACCGGGACCTCGCCGCCGAGCAGGACCAGCGGCTGCGGGCCGGCCGGCGCGGCTTCCGCCGTGGTTGCGGCCGGTCCATCGCCGTGTATCGGCGCGACGGCGTCCCCGGCCGCACCGTCTTCGGCCACGGACGGTGCATCGCCCGTCGGAGCATCACCGGCGACCGTACCTGCATCGCCGTCCGGCAGCGGGTCGGCAGAAACCGCCTCCTCGCGCGCCGGCACGTGGACGGACTCCGCCGACGGCGCACCCTGCGCCGCAGGCGGGCGGACGACCTCGTCGACCGGCGTGTCGCTCGGGTGTTCCGGCGGGAAGTCCTGCGCCGCGCCGGACTGCGCGACCAGGCACAGGATGAACATGGCCGCGGCGGCCCGCTCAACGCACATGGCGACCCTCGCGGCAGCGCCGGCAGACCCCATGCACCTCCAGCGTCTGCGCCTCGGGCAGGAACCCCGCCTCGCGCGCCTGCAGGTCGAGCAGCGCGGACACCCGGTCGTCGCACAGTTCGGTCGCGCCGGCGCACACGTCGCAGATCAGGAAAGGCACCGTGTGGCGGGTGCGCGGATGGTGACAGGCGGTGAAGGCATTGACCGATTCGAGCTTGTGGATGAATCCGTGCTCGCGCAGGAAGTCGAGCGCCCGGTAGACGGTCGGCGGCGCCGCACCGTCACGCTCGGCCTTCAGCCGTTCGAGCAGGTCGTAGGCCTTGACCGGACGCCGCTCGCGCGCGACCAGTTCGAGCACCCGCCGCCGCAACTCGGTCAGGCGCAGCCCGCGGTCCGCGCAGGCGGCCTCCACCTCGGCCAGCAGCCGCTCCGGCTCGTCGGGGTGGTCGTGGTTGTGGCGGTGTCTGGTCACGTCGCCGCGGTCACGTCGCGCCGATCCGTGCGATCGCGCGGTCGATCCGGTGCAGCGCCTCGTCGCGGCCGGCAAGGTAGACCGTGTGCTCGATCGAAGGCGAGACCGCGGTCCCGGTCAGCGCCACCCGCAAGGGCTGCGCGACCTTGCCCACGCCTTCACTGATCGCAGCCGCCGCGGCCTTGATCGCGGCGTCGACCGCATCCGGCCGCCAGTCGCCCGGCGCCAGCGCAGCCAGCGCCGCGTGCGCGGCCGCCAGCGCCTCTCGCGACCGGCCGCCGAAATGCTTCGTCACCGCTGCCTCGTCGTAACCCGTGAGCGGCCCGTACCAGACCGCGGCGCGCTCGGCCATTTCCTTCAGCGTCCTGACCCGGTCGCGCAGCGCCACCACCACGTCCGCCGCCCTCGGGCCGCGCGCCAAATCGTGGCCCGCGGCGCGCAAATGCCACTCCAGGTGGCGGCCCACCGACTCCGGATCGTCGTGCTTGAGGTAGTGCTGGTTGACCCAGGCGAGCTTGTCGAAGTCGAACCGGGACGCCGCCTTGTTGACGTCCTCGATGCGGAACAGGCGCACCATCTCCTCGCGCGAGAAGATCTCCTGGTCGCCGTGCGACCAGCCCAGCCGCACGATGTAGTTGAGCAGCGCGTGCGGCAGGTAGCCGTCGTCGCGGTACTGCATGACGCTCACCGCGCCATGGCGCTTGGACAGTTTCGCGCCGTCCGCGCCGTGGATCATCGGCAGGTGGGCGAAAGCAGGCTGCGGTGCGCCGAGCGCGGCGTAGATGTTGATCTGGCGCGGGGTGTTGTTGACGTGGTCGTCGCCGCGCACCACGTCGGTGATCCCCATGTCCACGTCGTCGCAGACCACCGCGAAGTTGTAGGTCGGATGCTCGTCGGAGCGCCAGATGATGAGGTCGTCGAGTTCGTCGTTGGCGATCTCGATCCGGCCCTTGACCAGGTCGTTCCACACCACCGCGCCGTGCTGCGGATTCCTGAACCGGATCACGCGCGGGCGCCCGGCCGGGGCGGGCTCGTGCTGGCGGTCGCGCCACCAGCCGTCGTAGCGCGGCTTCAGGCCCTGCGCCATCTGCCGCTCGCGCATGGCGTCGAGCTCTTCCTTCGTCTCGTAGGCGCAGTAGGCCTTGCCGGCGCGCACCAGGTCCTCCGCCACCTGCCGGTAGCGGTCGAAACGGGAGGTCTGGAACACCGGGCCCTCGTCCCAGCCGAGGTCCAGCCAGCGCATGCCGTCGAGGATCGCGGCCACCGATTCCGGCGTCGAACGCTCGCGGTCGGTGTCCTCGATGCGCAGGATGAAACGCCCGTTGCGGCGGCGCGCCTCCAGCCAGCAGTACAGCGCGGTGCGCGCACCGCCGACGTGGAGGAACCCGGTGGGGCTGGGGGCGAAACGGGTGCGGCAGGTCATCGGGCGCTGCAGGGCGGGCGGGCGATCCCGGATTGTACCCCCGGGCCATCGATGCGGCACCTGCGAGGCCTACCGGACGCGTCCGCGAAGGGGCTAACCTTGGGCGGTGGACGAAAGCCTCGCCGCCGCACCGTCGCCGCCCGCACCGCAAGCACGCAGCGCGGCGCAAACCCTGCGCCTGCTGTGGCCGCACGTCTGGCGCTACCGCGGGCGGGTGGGCCTCGCGTTCGCCTTCCTGGCCGCGGCGAAGGTCGCGCTGGTCGGTTCCTCGCTGGTGCTCGCGCGGCTGGTCGACGCGCTCAACATCACGCCGCGTCCTGAGCTGCTGCCGCTGGCCTTCCTGGTCGCCTACGGCATCGCTCGGCTTTGCGCGACGCTGTTCCAGGAGCTGCGCCAGGTGGTGTTCGCGCGGGTGATGGCGCGCTCCTCGCGGGTGGTGGCGCGGCGCGTGTTCGAGCACCTGCACACGCTGAGCCTGCGCTTCCACCTCGACCGTCGCACCGGCGCCGTCTCGCGCGACCTCGAGCGCGGCATGAGCGCGATCAGCGACCTGCTCGACTGGACCATCTACACCATCCTTCCGACCCTGCTGGAAATCGTGCTGGTCACCACCATCCTGGCGGTGAAGTTCGACTGGACCTTCCCCGCGATCACGCTGGGAACGATCGCGGCCTACGTGGCGTTCACCTTCCGCGTCACCGAGTGGCGCCTGCGCTGGTACCGCGCGGCCAACGAGGCCGACACCCACGCCAGCGGGCGCGCGGTCGATTCGCTGCTCAACTACGAGACGGTCAAGTATTTCGGCAACGAGTCCTGGGAATCGCGGCGCTACGACGAGGGCCTGGTGCGGCTCGAGGAAGCCACGGTGAAGAGTCTCAAGAGCCTCGCCGTGCTCAACATCGGCCAGAGTGGCATCGTCGCGCTCGGTCTCACCCTGCTGCTTTGGCGCGGGGCGGCCGGCGTGCTGGAGGGGCGCATGAGCATCGGCGACCTGGTGATGGTCAACGCCTTCCTGCTGCAGCTCGCCGCGCCGCTCAATTTCCTCGGCATGGTCTACCGCGAGGTCAAGCAGGCGCTGACCAACATCGAGCGCATGTTCGCCCTGCTCGACGAACCGCTGGAGGTGCGCGATGCGCCCGGCGCGCCGCCGCTGCCGGACGGCGGCGGGGCGGTGCGGTTCGAGGCGGTGGACTTCGGCTACGACGCGCGTCGGCAGGTGCTGCACGGCGTCGACTTCGAGATCCCGGCCGGCCGCACGGTGGCGGTGGTCGGTGCGACCGGGTCGGGCAAGTCCACCCTGGCGCGGTTGCTGTTCCGCTTCTTCGACCCGACCGGCGGGCGGATCGTGGTCGACGGCCGCGACATCCGCGAGGTCGGGCAGGACTCGCTGCGGCGCGCGATCGGGATCGTTCCGCAGGACACCGTGCTGTTCAACGACAGCATCTACTACAACATCGCCTACGGCCGTCCCGAGGCGACGCGCGACCAGGTCGAGGCCGCCGCCCGCGCCGCGCACGTGCACGACTTCATCCTGCGCCTGCCCGACGGCTACGACACCGCGGTCGGCGAGCGCGGCCTGAAACTGTCCGGCGGCGAGAAGCAGCGGGTGGCGATCGCGCGCACCATCCTGAAGGACCCGCGCATCCTGATCCTCGACGAGGCGACGTCCGCACTGGACACCCGCACCGAGCGCGCGATCCAGGAGGAACTGGCCGAGGTCTCGCGCCACCGCACCACGCTGGTGATCGCGCATCGCCTGTCCACCATCGTCGACGCCGACCAGATCCTGGTCCTCGACGGCGGCCGCGTGGTCGAGCGCGGCAGCCACGCCGACCTGCTGGGCGGCGGCGGCCGCTATGCGCAGATGTGGCGGCTGCAGCAGGAGTCACCGGACGGCGTCGCGGCGGGCGCCTGAGGCGCACCGCCGCCGGCGGCGCGTGCGGGCCGGCAGCCGCGGCGATCCGCGCCCCCCGCTCTCCGGTCGCGCGGGGCATCGGGTATCCTTGGCGTCTTTCCGCGATCGAGGACCGACCATGAGGAAGCCCCTGTTCCTGCTGGCCCCCCTGCTGTTCGCTGCCGCCGCGGTCACCGCGCAGACGCCGGCCGCCGCGCCCACCACCGAGCCCACCACGCAGGCCGCGCCGGCGCCGCGGGTGCTGATGCGCACCAGCCTCGGCGACATCACGATCGAACTGGCGCCCGACAAGGCGCCGAAGTCGGTGGAAAACTTCCTCGCCTACGTGCAGGCCAAGTTCTACGATGGCACCGTGTTCCACCGGGTGATCGACAACTTCATGGTCCAGGGCGGCGGCTTCGGCGCCGATCTGGCGCAGAAGCCGACCCGTGCGCCGGTGGTGAACGAGGCCGACAACGGGCTGTCGAACCTTCGCGGCACGGTGGCGATGGCGCGCACCAACGACCCCGACTCCGCCACCGCGCAGTTCTTCATCAACGTGGTGGACAACCAGCGGCTTGACCACGTGAGCAAGGAAAACGGCTTCACCTGGGGCTATGCCGTGTTCGGCAGGGTGGTGTCGGGAATGGACGTGGTGGACCGGATCAAGGCCACGCCCACCGGCCCCGGCGGGCCGTTTCCGCGCGACGTGCCGGTGACGCCGGTGGTGATCCAGAGTATCGAGGTCCTGCCCTGAGCAGCCTGCCGGGGAGCCCGCGCCGCCCGTCTCGCGAGGCCAGCGGCGCGTTGCCGGGGGCAACGGCGCGTGCGCCGCGCGCCTTTCATTCTTCCTGGCGAGCGGATTCGCCCGCCCTGATCGCTCGCCCGCCGCAACAGCCTCGCCGCTGAGGCGCCATGGGCACGCTGCTGATTTCCGACCTCCACCTGGAGCCGTCCCGGCCGGAGATGCTGGCAGCCTTCGAACGGCTGCTGGCGGGGCCGGCGCGGAACGCGGAGGCCCTGTACATACTCGGCGACCTGTTCGAGGCGTGGATCGGCGACGACGAGGATTCCGACCTCTCAGCGCGCGTGGCCGCTGCGATCCGCGCGTTGTCCGGGCTGGGCGTGCCGGTCGCCTTCCAGCACGGCAACCGCGACTTCCTGCTCGGCGGCGACTATGCCGGGCGCTGCGGGATGCGACTGCTCGGGGATATGGCGGTCGAGAACATCGCCGGCGTGCCGACGCTGCTGATGCATGGAGACAGCCTGTGCCTCGGCGACTCGGCCTATCTGGCGTTCCGCGCGCAGGTGCGGAATCCGGCGTGGCAGAGGGCCTTCCTCGCCCGACCGCTGGCGCAGCGGCGCGCCTTTGCCGACGCAGCGCGAGCGGAGAGCACGCGGCACACCGCGGGCACCGCAGCGGTCCTGATGGACGTCACACCGGACGCCGTGCGGCAGGCCATGCGCGAGCGCGGTGTCGTTCGCCTCATCCACGGGCACACGCACCGTCCCGCCCTGCACACGTTCGATTTCGACGGCGCCGCCGTGGTGCGCTGCGTGCTTCCGGACTGGTACGAGACGGCAAGCGGGGTCTGGGTCGACGCGCAGGGCCTGCGGTTCGAAACCTTCACTGCCTGAGCACCGGTCCGTCGCGGCATGGCGCCGCGCGCCGAGGCGTCGGCGCTTGCATCGGCATACCGACCACGACGCGCGCAACCGCCAAAAAACCCAGAGGGCGCCCTAGCGGGCGCCCTCTGGCATCACGTCGTCGCCGCGCGGATCAGGCGCTACGGCGGTACAACTGGAAGCCCACCAGGCCGAAGCCGAGCATCAGCAGGACCATCAACGCCTTGCCGCCCAGGCCGAGGGTCGGGATCGACGCCGACTGCGACTGGCAGCTCAGGTTGTAGTTGATGACATCGCGCGGGGCAGCCGCGTTGGTGTTGCACTGCAGGGTCCCCGTGAGCGTGGTGCCGGCGGTCGGCGAAACCGCGCAGGTCACCGGAATGCTGCCCGACGCACCGGACGCGATCGGCGAGCTGATCGTGCCGAGCGAGAACGCGGTGCCGGTCACGGCGCAGCCCGAAATGGTGAGCGGCGCGGTACCCGGGTTGGTCACGGCAACGGACGCCGTGGCGGACGTGCCCTGAATGCCGACCAGGGTGAGCGTGCCGTCATCGGG
>DHLY01000015.1:9589-19280 GCA_002405525.1 Proteobacteria bacterium UBA4656 | reverse complement strand
CCGAGCCACCCGCCCCGCCGGGAGCAAACGGCGAACCGGTCACCGTGGCGACGTAGCCCGTGCCCGAAACCGTGCACGCCAGGGTCGTGTTCTGCCCCGTGTCCCCACCCGTCTGGGTGACGTTGATCGTCGACGTCACCGTGGTGCCGCCGATGCTGGCGGGCACGGCGATTGCCGAGCCAGCGGCCGGCGCGTAGCCCAGCGCCGGACCGGACGGGCCGGCGGCGAGGGTCAACGTGCCGTTGGTGGAGGTACCCGGCTGGACATTCCCCATGTCGTTAGTGAAAACCACTCCCGAAAGGTTGAGGGCGACCGGTCCGGTTGTCGCACCCGCGGTGTATGTCACCGTCAGGGCGCCGGAGGGCAGGAACCCCGCCGCCGCAAAACCGTTGCAGATAACGCGCTGCGGGTTTCCCATTGGAATGTTGCAGGTGAGACCCGTGATCGTGTTGCTGGTGGCCGTGAAGGTCACGTTCGCCGGAGTTGCGTCCAACGTGAAATCGAGGCCGGCAGTACTGTTCGACGTAAAGTTGACGACAAACGTCTGACCGGTGCCGTTGACGACGCCGGACGCATTGGGCACCACAAGCGACTGGGCGAAGGCCAGCGGCGCCCCGGCGAGAAACGCCGAGGCGACGAGCAGTTTGAACAACGAGTTATTCATGGATCGTCACTCCCCAAGGGGTCCAAGGTGAAAAGCGCAGGAACCAAACTCTATCAATCGGCTCAGCGGGCCGAGTCCCCCATTGCGACGCCATCCACCTTCGCCGTACCGGGGGTGCTGACGCCATTGTCGTTACTTGTCTCGAAGCTGGAAATGCGAAACGCACCGCCCTTGGAGAGCGGGGAGGTCAATATGATGGTCCCGACGGAGGTGACCCCGGCAGGCAAGAAGGTGCCCGGCGCGTCCGCCCAAGCGATCACATTGACCTTGCCGTTGCCGAACCCGCAGCCCGCGGAAAAACCCTTGGGCAGCTGTGCGACGCAGTTCGAGCTGCGGACCGCTTTTGCCTCGACTCCGGGCACTTCGAGAGAGAAGGAAAACCCTGCCACCGTGCCATCGGACACAAGATCGAGCCCGATGGCGGCGGCACCACCCTTGACGGACTCCACACTGGCGAGCAACTCAGCGGCGCCCGCGGAACTGGCGCACACCAGGCCAGCGGCTGCGAGAATCAGTTTGGTCTTCATGAAAAGTCTCCTGATGCTGTCAGACGGATGGCAAGTTCAAACGCCGGAGGTGCAGGCATTCTGGGCGTTGAAAACCAGGTTGCGGACGGTAATCTGGTCACCCGAGTTGATGTTTCCATCCTCGTTAGCATCCGGCTGGCCACTAGCGACCGTCGTGCCAAAGACCTCATTGCGAACCACGATTTGATCACCCGAGTTGCGCGTGCCATCGTTGTTGGCATCACCGCGGCACAGCCGTCCGATGGCGGAGGCGCGGCGCGAATCATAGGCATCGAAAACCAGCGCACGGGTGTTGGTGGTGGCGGTTCCGGAGACCCAGCCCAGGCGCGCGGCGTCGATCTGGTCGGTGCCACCGACGCCGGTGACGGTGGCGGTGGAATCGGTGGTAGCGCCGGCACCGCGCACGGTGGCCACGAGGTTGCCGGCCGACCGCGACCAGTTCAGTTCGATCGAGTACCAGCGATCCGCGGTGATCGAGCCGACGTTGCCGTTGCTGCCGGTGGTGGCGAACACGAACTGGCCAGCGCCGCGGTCGTAGGTCACGCGGATCATCGCGGCGTTGGACGCGTTCAGCGCCTCATACACCACCGCGGAACCGGTGGCCAGACCGGTATACACGTAGAAGCGGGCCCGGAAGGTGGGCTCCGCGGCGGGAGTGGTGTCGGTCACGTACTGCGCGGTCGCCGTGGCGCGCAGACCGCACTGGCCGGAGTAGCGGGCCACGCCGTCGGCCGGGCGGCCGGCGGCCGGCGTGCCGGTGGGGCCGCCGTTCCAGGCGGCAATCGAGCAGGCCTGGGCCATGGCGGCGTCGGCGGCGACGAATCCGGCGACGGCAAAGCCCGCCAGCGCAAAAGTCTTGATATTCACGGTACAACCTCCCAATCGGTGAAGGTCAACTACTGGATGATAAAACGGAATCCGCGCGATGTGAAGCCCGCGCGCAGCCCGCGCCGGGAATCCCGCAATCCAGCAGCACCCCGCCCGAACCCGCGCAAAATGCCCGGCAGCGCCGCGAGCAACCGTGATCCCCGCCACGATCCACCGAGTCTGGCCGGCCGATGCGTCGGACCGGTGACAGCCCGGCGTTCCGCCGCGGTCGGCGTCGCCCTGACTGGAATGCAACTCCCACCCTACTCAACGCACGGAGGCGGCCGATCCGGCCACTGGCGCCGCAACCGGCGCGGGATCGGTCGCGACCGCGGCCACCGGGCCCGCTCCGGGAACCTCGCCCGGCGCGTCGCGACCGGCCAGGGCAGCCAGTTCGGCAACCGTGAACCCCGCCACCTGTCGAGCGGCCGTATTGAAGGGCGGACGCACCGCCCCGGCGGCATGGCGGTGCACCAGGCCGAGAAAGGCCGGCAGCGTATCGAGGCCGCGCTGGCGGCACAGGTGCCCGAACCAGCGGCTGCCGGCCGCCACGTGGGCGACCTCCTCGCGCAGGATGATCTCGAGCACGTCGGCGCTGGCACCGTCACCGGCGGCACGCAGGCGGGCGATCATCCCGGGGGTGACGTCGAGGCCGCGGGCCTCCAGCACGCGCGGCACCAGGGCCATGCGGGCCAGCGGATCGGCGGAGGTCTTCACGGCCATCTCCCACAGGCCGTTGTGGGCCGGCAGGTCGCCGTAGGCCGCGCCGTGGTCGGCCAGCCGCGCGGCCAGCAGGGCGAAGTGGCGCGCCTCGTCGTCGGCGACCGCGACCCAGTCGTCGTAGTAGCCGCACGGCAGACCGCGGAATCGGTACACGGCGTCCCACGCCAGGTTGATGGCGTTGAATTCGATATGCGCGACGGCGTGCAGCAGCGCCACCCGGCCCTCCGGCGTGCCCAGCCCGCGCCGGGCGAGGTCGCGCGGAGCGACCAGCACGGGGCGATCCGGCCGGCCGGGGACCGGCAGGTCGACGACCGCCGGCAGGTCGTCGCCGTCGAGGGCGAGACGACCCGCACGCCAGGCGGCGGCGGTGTCCGCCGTGCACGCCAGCTTGGTCGCAACGTCGGATTCGCGCAGGCAGTCGAGGGCGGCGGCGGCGAGGGAGGTCATGGACGGAGACTGCCGCAAGGTCGAAGAACTCGCGGCGCGCGCGCCGCTCCCACAGGGCTTGGCCGCCGCAGGAACCGAGGCATCGCGAGCCCGCGCTCAGGACGCCTTGCGGCGCGACTGCTTGGCGAGGTCGTTGCGTTCAGCGGCGATCCGCTCGAGGTAGCCGTCGTCGACCCCGGTGACGTAGTGGCCGGAGAAGCACGAGGTGTCGAAGGCGGACAGTCGCTCGTTGCCCTCGGCGACGGCGGCGACCAGGTCGTCGAGATCCTGGTAGACCAGCCAATCGGCGCCCAGCAGGTCCTGCACCTCGGCCTCGCTGCGGCCGTGGGCGACCAGTTCGGACACCGCCGGCATGTCGATGCCGTAGATGTTCGGATGGCGCACCGGTGGCGCGGCGGAGGCGAAGTACACCTTGCGGGCGCCGGCGTCGCGCGCCATCTGGATGATCTGCCGCGACGTGGTGCCGCGCACGATCGAATCGTCGACCAGCAGCACGACCTTGTTGCGGAACTCCAGTTCGATCGCGTTCAGCTTGCGGCGCACGGACTTCACCCGCTCGCCCTGCCCCGGCATGATGAAGGTGCGACCGACGTAGCGGTTCTTGACGAAGCCCTCGCGGTACGGCACGCCCAGCAGGTTGGCCAGCGGCAGCGCGGCGGTGCGGCTGGTGTCGGGGATCGGCATCACGCAGTCGATGTCGTGGTCGGGCCTCAGGCGCAGGATCTTGCGCGCGAGGCACTCGCCCATCCGCAGGCGGGCCTTGTAGACCGACACGTCCTCGATCATCGAATCGGGCCGCGCCAGGTAGACGTACTCGAAGATGCAGGGTGTGTGGGCGCGCGCCGGCGCGCACTGCCGCGCGTGCAGGCTGCCGTCGAGCCCGATCACCACCGCCTCGCCGGGCGCCACGTCGCGCAGGCGGCGGAACCCGAGCAGGTCGAGCGCCACGCTCTCGGACGCCACCGCGTGCTCGTCGCCGTCCGGCGTGGAGCGCACGCCCAGCACCAGCGGCCGGATGCCATGCGGGTCGCGGAACGCGACCACGCCGAGACCGAGGACCAGCGCCGCCACCGCGTAGCCGCCGACGCAGCGCTGGTGCACGCCGCCGATCGCCTTGAACACGTGCTCGGTCTCCAGGCGCAGGTGGGCCTGCAACTGCAACTCGTGGGCGAAGATGTTGAGCAGCACCTCGGAGTCGGAACCGGTGTTGATGTGCCGGCGGTCCTGTTCGAACAACTCCTGCCGCAGCGCCTCGGAGTTGGTCAGGTTGCCGTTGTGCGCCAGCGCCAGCCCGAACGGCGAGTTGACGTAGAACGGCTGCGCTTCCGCGGAGCCCTCCGAGCCCGCCGTCGGATAGCGGCAGTGCCCGATCCCGTAGCGGCCGGTGAGGTGGCGCATGTTCGACTCGGCGAACACGTCGCGCACCAGGCCGTTGGCCTTGTGCAGGCGCAGCGCGCTGCCGTCGACGGTGGCGATGCCGGCGGCGTCCTGCCCGCGGTGCTGCAGCACGGTGAGTGCGTCGTAGAGCGCCGCGCCCACGCTGGTCCTGCCGACGATGCCGATGATGCCGCACATGCAGGACGATCCTCAGGATGACGGGCGCGCGGCCGCCGGCGGCGGCGGCGCGGAAAAATCGATCGAATCGCGCAGCGGCGCCGGCAGGTGCGGCGCCAGTCCCACCGCGATGCCCTGGAACCAGGGGATCAGCCGCGACTGGGCCCACCACGGGTCGCGCGGCAGAGGCGTGAGTCCCGCCAGCACCACCAGCACCGTGACCAGCAGCACCCCGCGGGCGGCACCGAACAACAGGCCCAGCAGGCGGTCGTTCCCGGTCAGGCCGGTGCTCCGCACTGCCTTGCGCAGCAACCACATCAGGACTGCACCCACCGCCAACGCGCCGAGGAACACCAGCCCGTGGCCGACCGCGGCGCGCAGCGAGGGCAAGGCGATGCCGGCGGAGAACCACTCGCCCACGCTGCCGCCGAGCGCCAGCGCCAGCGCCACGGCGCCCGCCCAGATCGCGATCGACAGGACCTCGACCACCAGTCCGCGGACCGCGCCGACGACCACCGAGGCGGCGATCAGCGCGGCGATGGCGAGGTCGGCGACGTTCATCGGCTCCGGTCAGGGATGGGCAACGACCTGGCCATCGAGGCCGAGGCGCGCCTTGATCGAATCGCGCAGGCTCTCGGCGCCGGCGCGCTGTATCTCCGGCCCGATGCGCACCCTGTACAGGATGCCGCGGTCGGTGCGCAGCGTCTCGACGTAGGCGGTGAAGCCGGCACCGGCCAGACGACCGCGCAGGGCCTCGGCATCGGCCGCGTCGGCGAGGGCACCGACCTGCACCGACCAGCCGGTGGTGCGCGGGTTGCGGCCGGCGAGCGGGTCGGCGTCCGGCGCCGACCGCGCGTCCGATTCGACCACCGAGGAGGCCACGTCGGCACGCAGGCTGCGCGCAGCCTGCCGCACGCGCTCGGCGCTGGTGCGATCGGCGTAAGGACCCGAACGCACGCGCAGAGCCGGCTTGCCGTCGATCTCGACGCGCTCGGTCTCCGATCGGATGCCGGCGCGGCCGAGTTCGGCAGCCAAAGCCTGTGCGTTGTCGGCCTGCGCGTAGGTGCCGAACTGCACCAGCCAGCGCCCGCCGGCCGCCGGCAGCGGCAACGCAGGTGGACGCGTCGAAGGGGCGGGTGTCGCCGCGGAGGGTGCCGACGTGTCGGGGGGGGGCGACGTGCCGGGGGGCGGTGCGGCGGGAGCCGTATCGACCACCGGCGATGCGGGCGGCTCCGCCGGCGACACCACCGGTTCCTCCGGCGCGGCCGGCGTGCCGGCGAAGGCATCGCGGCGCGGTGCGGCGCCGGTATCGACCGTCACCACGCGGTCCGGGTCGTCGCCCGGCGCGGCCGTGCCGTCCGGCGCGGTCTGCGGCCCCAGCGGCACGACCCGCGTCTCGAAGGCCTGTCCCGGCTCCGGCGGAATGCGGAGGTCGATCGCCTCGCCGTCGGTGCGCGGCGTGGTGTCGACCAGCATCGGGACGAAGATCACCGCCAGCACAACGAGTACCGTCGCGCCGACGAGGCGTTGCTTGAGGGCTGAGTCCATCGCGGAGGTCCGGGGCGGCTGGAACGATTATAGCCGCTGCACCCCGAGCCGCCCGCGGACGCACCAACGTCCGTTACGCCTGCCGCAGCCCGAGCGCGCGCATCGCCGCCGCCACGGTGTGGAACGACCCGAAGACCAGCACCCGGCCGGCGGCACCGGCCGCCGCGCGCGCGGCGCCGAGCGCGGCAGCCATGTCTGCCGCGGGCGTGGCGACGACACCGCAGCCGGCGAGCCGGCGCGCCGTCGCCGCGGCATCGAGGCCGCGCGAACTCTCGCGGTCCAGCCCGACCGTCCACCACGCCGCGAAAGACTGCGCCAGCGGCACCATCATGGCTTCGATGTCCTTGTCGGCCAGCGCGCCGAACACCGCGAAGGTCGGCCGCGCCGACTGTGCGGCCAGCCAGCGCGCCAGTTCGCGCGCGGCCTGCGGGTTGTGCGCCACGTCCACCACCACCTCCGGCCCGACGGCCACGCGCTGCAGGCGGGCCGGGCAGCGTGCGGTCGCCACACCCTGCGCGATCGCCGCGGGCGCCAGCGCAAGCAGGCCGCGCAGCGCGTGCAGCGCGGCCACCGCGGCGGCCGCGTTGTCGCGCTGGAACTCGCCGTCGAGGGCCGGCGGCGGCAGTTCGAGCGTGGTGCCGTCGCAATGCCGCCAGGCCCACCCGCGGTCCGCGGCGCGCGCGTCGAAGTCCACGCCCGCCCGCTGCAGCAACGCACCGATCGCCGATGCGTGCGACAGCAGGCTCGGCGGAGGCGCACGGTCGCCGACGATCGCCGGGCGGCCGGCGCGGAAGATGCCCGCCTTCTCGCGGCCGATCGCATTGCGGTCGGGCCCCAGAAAATCCTGGTGGTCGAGGTCCACCGTGGTCACGATTGCGGCATCGGCGTCCACCACGTTGACCGCGTCCAGCCGCCCGCCCATGCCGACCTCGAGCAGCGCGACGTCCACCTCGCGCGCCTCCAGCACCGCGAATGCCGCCAGGGTGCCCGCCTCGAAGTAGGTCAGCGGGGTGGGGCCGCGCGCGGCCTCGACGCGGCGGAACGCCGACACCAGTTCGGCGTCTTCCACGCACTCGCCGTCGATCCGCACGCGCTCGTTGTAGGCCAGCAGGTGTGGCGAGGTGTAGGTCCCGACCAGGCGTCCGGACGCGCGCAGGATCGCGTCCAGGACCGCCACCGTGGACCCCTTGCCGTTGGTGCCGCCGACGGTGATGCAGACCGGCGCGGGCCGCGACATCCCCATGCGCGTCGCGACGTCGGCGACGCGTTCCAGGCCGAGGTCGATCGGCCGCGCGTGCACCGCCTGCCAGTGCACGAGCCACTCGGCCAGCGTGTCCGGGACCGCCATCGGGGCCCGGCCTCAGGGGGCCGCGGCGGCCGACACCTCGGCCGGCGGCGCCGGCTGGCGCAGCAGCAGCGCGAACAGGGCCGCGATCTTCTCGCGCTGTTCGCGCCGGTCCACGATCAGGTCGATCGCGCCGTGCTCGAGCAGGAACTCGCTGCGCTGGAATCCTTCGGGCAGGGTCTCGCGGACGGTCTGTTCGATCACCCGCGGGCCGGCGAATCCGATCAGTGCACCGGGCTCGCCGATATTGACGTCGCCCAGCATGCCGAGGCTGGCCGACACGCCGCCGGTGGTGGGGTGGGTGAGCACGGAAACGAACGGAAGGCCGGCCCCGCGCAGGCGCGCAATCGCTGCCGAGGTCTTGGCCATCTGCATCAGCGAGAGCAGCCCCTCCTGCATCCGCGCCCCCCCGGTGGCCGAGAAGCAGACCAGCGGCAAGCGGTGCTCGAGACAGTGCTCGGCCGCCAGCGCGAAGCGTTCGCCCACCACCGAGCCCATCGACCCGCCCATGAACGCGAACTCGAACGCGCAGGCAACCGCCGGACGGCCCTTGAGCGCGCCGCGCAAGGCGACCAGGGCGTCCGTCTCGCCGGTGGCGCGCTGGGCGGCGACCACGCGGTCGCGGTATTTCTTGGAGTCCTTGAACCTCAGCGCATCGACCGGCTCGAGGCCGGCGCCGATCTCGAACAGCTCCCCCTCGTCGAAGAAACCCCGCAGCCGTTCGCGCGCGCCGATCGGCATGTGGAAGCCGCACTTGGGGCACACCTTCAGGTTGCGCTCGAGCTCCGGCTGGTACAGCGGCGCCGCGCAGCGCTCGCACTTGACCCACAGGCCCTCGGGCACGTTGCGCTTGTTGCCGCCCTGCGTGCGGATGCGCGAGGGCATCAGTTTGGACAGCCAGCTCATCGGATCGCCAACGCGGTCGTGGGGACGCTGGCGCGGATCGTAGCGCAGTGCGCCCCGTCAGGCCGCGCTGCGGGTCCGGGCGGCGTCGACGGCCGCGCGCAGCGGGGCGAGGAAGGCGCCCGCGGCGGCGGCTGCCGCGCCGGGATCGGCGTGCGGGGCGAGATGTTCGACCAGCGCGCTGCCGACCACCACCGCGTCGGCGAAGCCAGCGATGCCGGCCGCCTGCTGCGGCTCCCTGACCCCGAAACCCACCGCGACCGGAGTGCCGGTGGCGGCGCGGATCGCGGCCACCTTGGCCGAAACGTCGCCGACGGCCAGGCGGTCGGCGCCGGTGATGCCGGCGAACGACACGTAGTACAGGAACCCCCGCGCGCGCTCGACCACGCGCGCCAGTCGCGCGTCCGCCGTGGTCGGCGCGGCGAGAAAGATCTGCTCGATGCCATGGCGGGCGAGTAGCGGGGTGAGCTCGCCCGCCTCCTCGACCGGCGAATCGACCATCAGCACGCCGTCCACGCCGGCCTGGCGCGCGGTGTCGGCGAAGCGCTCGTAGCCGAAGATCTCCAGCGGATTGAGATACCCCATCAGCACCACCGGCGTGGTCGCGTCGGCGCGCCGGAACTCGGCCACCATCGCCAGCACCTTGCGCAGGCCGACGCCGCGTGCCAGCGCGCGTTCGCTCGATCGCTGGATGGTCGGCCCGTCCGCCATCGGGTCGGAGAACGGCACCCCGAGTTCGATCAGGTCGGCGCCGGCGGCGACCAGTGCGTGCATCACCGGCACGGTCGCCTCGACACCGGGGTCGCCCGCGGTCACGAACGGGATCAGGCCGGTGCGGCCGGCGGCGCGGAGGTCGGCGAAGCGTTGGTCGATGCGGTTCATGGTGCGGCGGCGTGGTGGGTCTTCGGAGACGCGTTGGAAGGGCACGGTGCGGGGGCGTGGGTGACTTGCGAATGGCGAATGGCGAATGGCGAATGGCGAATGGCGAATGGCGAATGGCGAATGGGTCGGGATGCGCTGCCTCGAAGCGCCCAACGAGGCTGCTTCGATCGACGTCAACGCACAACGCCCGCCGGGGCGCCGGCTTTCCTATTCGCTATTCGCTATTCGCTA
>DHLY01000015.1:5400-9441 GCA_002405525.1 Proteobacteria bacterium UBA4656 | reverse complement strand
CGCTATTCGCTATTCGCTATTCGCCATTCGCTGCTCACCGCAAGCCCCATCCACCCCACCTGCTCCGCTACAACGAAATGCCTTCCCGCCGCGCGATCGTCTGCACGTCCTTGTCGCCGCGGCCGGAGAGGTTCACCAGGATCAACTGGTCCGGGCGCATGGTCGGGGCGAGCTTCATCGCCTGCGCGATCGCGTGCGCGGACTCCAATGCGGCCAGAATGCCCTCGGTGCGGGCCAGTTCGTGGAACCCCCACATGCACTCGTCGTCGGTCACCGGCACGTAGTGCGCGCGACCGGTGTCCTTCAACCATGCATGCTCGGGACCGACACCCGGATAGTCGAGACCGGCCGACACCGAGTGCGTCTCGGTGATCTGGCCGTCGTCGTCGCAGATCACGTAGGTGCGGTTGCCGTGCAGGATGCCCGGGCGCCCCGCGACCAGCGAGGCCGCATGCTGGCCGGAAGCCACGCCGTGGCCGGCCGCTTCCGCACCGTAAATCGCGACCTCGCGGTCGTTCAGGAACGGGTGGAAGAGTCCGATCGCGTTCGAGCCACCGCCCACGCAGGCCACCAGCGCGTCGGGCAGGCGGCCGTATTCGGCCAGCATCTGCGCGCGCGATTCGCGCCCCACCACGGCGTTGAAGTCGCGCACCAGGGTCGGGTACGGGTGCGGGCCCGCCACCGTGCCGATGATGTAGAACGTGTCGTGCACGTTGGTGACCCAGTCGCGCAGCGCCTCGTTGAGCGCGTCCTTGAGCGTCTGCGAACCGGACGTGACCGGTCGCACTTCGGCGCCCAGCAATTTCATGCGGAAGACGTTGATCGACTGCCGC
The DNA here is from genome assembly GCA_002405525.1 of Proteobacteria bacterium UBA4656. Taxonomy (GTDB): domain Bacteria; phylum Pseudomonadota; class Gammaproteobacteria; order Xanthomonadales; family Ahniellaceae; genus UBA4656. The sequence continues at coordinate 8,608 of DHLY01000015.1, read as the reverse complement.
TCGATGTCGGTCGCGCCCATGTAAACCACGCACTGCAGCCCCAGGCGCGCGCACACCGTCGCCGTGGCCACGCCGTGCTGGCCGGCGCCGGTCTCGGCGATCACGCGCTGCTTGCCCATCCGCTGGGCCAGCATGCCCTGACCGATGGTGTTGTTGATCTTGTGCGCACCGGTGTGGTTCAGGTCCTCGCGCTTGAGCAGGATCTGCGCGCCGCCGAGTTTCTTCGACAGGCGCTCGGCGTGGTAGATCGGCGACGGGCGACCGACGTACTGCTTGAGGTCGCGCTCGAGTTCGGCGATGAACGCGGGGTCCTTGCGGAACGTCTCGTAGGCAGCGGCGAGCTCGGCCAGCGGCGCCATCAGAGTCTCGGCGACGTAGGCGCCGCCGTAGGGACCGAAGTGTCCGCGCGCATCGGGCCACTGCGAAAAGTCGATGTCCCGCCGGACCTGCGATTCAAGCGCTGCCACGTCGCACCTCGTCGATGAAGGCCGCCATTCTGGCATGGTCCTTGATGCCCGGCGACGCTTCGACGCCGCTGCTCGCGTCCACCGCCCACGGCTTCACGCGGGTGACGGCTTCGTGCACGTTGCCGGGATTCAGGCCGCCGGCCAGCAGGACCGGGCGCTCGATCCGCGCCACGGCCGCGGCCGCGCGCGACCAGTCGAAGGTGCGCCCACTGCCGCCGGCAGCGCCCGCGCCGTGGCTGTCGAGCAGGAAGCCCGCCGCGTCCGGGTACCGTGCGGCGTAGGCGGACACGTCGTCGACGTCGGCCATCGGCACGACCTTGATCCACGGCTTGCCGAAGGCGCGGCAGAAAGCCGCATTCTCGCGGCCGTGGAACTGCAGCAGATCGACCGGCACCGCGGCCAGGACCTGCGCCACGAAGTCGGAGGTCTGGTCGAGGAACAGCGCCACCCGGGCCACGAACGGCGGCATCGCAACGGCGATCTCCGCCGCCCGTTCGGGCTCGATCCGGCGCGGGCTGGCGGCGGCGAAGATCAGCCCGATCGCGTCCGCGCCGAGTCGAGCCGCAACCAGTGCATCTTCGGTGCGCGTCATCCCGCACAGCTTGACCCGCGCGCGCGCGCTCATTCGGCCATATCCTCCGCGGCGGCCTCCGCGGCGCCGCCGGTCACCTCGGCCGGCAGGCCGAAGCGCGACGGGTACAGCGGGCCGACGAACAGCAGACCGCTCGGCGGCGCGGTGGGGCCGGCGACGGCACGATCGCGACCGGCGAGCAGGGCCGCCAGCCACTCCACCGGTCGCTCCCCACGCCCGACCGGCAGCAGGCTGCCGACGATGTTGCGTACCATGTGGTGCAGGAAGGCGTTGGCCTGGATGTCCACCACCACCTGCTCGTCCGCTCGGCGCACGCGCACCGCGTCGACGCGCCGGTTCGGCGAGCGGGCCTGGCAGGCCGCGGTGCGGAAGGCCGAGAAATCGTGCTCGCCCAGCAGGGCCTGCGCGGCCGCATGCATGCGCGCGACGTCCAGCGGCTGGCGTTCCCAGGTCAGGCAGGCGCGACCGATCGCCGGCCGCACCGGCCGGTTGAGAATGGTGTAGCAATAGCGGCGCGCGGTGGCGGCGTAGCGGGCGTGGAAGTCGTCGGCCACCGGCTGCACCCACCGCAGGCACACCGCTGACGGCAGGCGCGAGTTGGCACCCATCAGCCAGGCGCGATCGCCGCGCGGACGGTCGCTGTCGAAATGAACCACCTGGCAGCGCGCATGCACACCGGCGTCGGTACGCCCGGCGCAGATCACTTCCAGCGCCTCGTCGGCCACGTAGGACAGCGCGGACTCCACTGCGCCCTGCACGCTCGCGCCGTGCGACAGACGCTGCCAGCCAAGGAAAGCGGAGCCGTCGTATTCGATGCCCGCGGCATAGCGCATGGAGGGACTCCGTGGATCGGATGCCGGGGGCCGGCGGGCCGTGGGCTCGGGGCCGGAAGATCGAGCGGCCCGATGCCCCTCGATCCAGCCCGCGGTCAACGCGTCCCTCGACGGAACAGGAAGACGTCCGGCGCCGGAGGGCTCGCGGTCGGGCCGCGAGTTCCCGCCCATCGCTGCGCGGGGCGATCCCAGCCTTCGCCGGCGCCGGCGAAGGCATCCCGGTTGCCTGCGCAGACCGCGCCGGCGGGGCCGCGAGGTGGGTGCGAGACGGCGCCGCAGGTCAGCCGATGTCTGCCAACAGGCGGCGGGCCTCGGCCTTCTGCGTCTCGCTGCCCTCTTCGAGCACCTCCTGCAGCATGTTGCGCGCGCCGTCCGGATCGCCCATCTCGAGGTAGGCCCGGGCGAGATCGAGTTTGGTGCCGACCGCGTCCTCGCCCTCGAGCGAGTCGAAGTCCAGGCGCGGCGGCTCGATTTCCGGCTTCGTTACCTGGAAGTCGTTGGCATTGAAGGCGTTGTCGACCGGCGTCGCGAGTTCGGCCGCGACCGGCGCGACGGGGGGTTCGGGCTGCGGCGGCACCTCGAGGTCGAAGTCGAAGCGCTCGGGCTCGGCGACCGGCTCGGTCGACTCCAGATCCGGCGAACCGAGATCGAAGCTGGGCGGGGGATCCTCTCGGAAAGGTTGAGTGTCGCCGGACCCGAACGACGCGGTGTCGAACTCTGCAGGCTCGAACAGCGGATTGCCGGGAAGCAAATCCCGACCCAGCTCGCAGGCCTCGAGCCAGGCGGGTTCCTGGGCGTCAGACAGCTGCGCGAACATCGCGTTCGCCGCGCCCTCGAACTTTTCGCCCTCGGCGGCGCCGTGGTAATGGCGCAACAGGGCGAGGTGCAGTTCAAGATCGGTGGGATCGGCGGCGAGGCGGTCGAGCAGATCGCTTTCCTCGTTGACCTCCGGCGGCACGGCGCCGGCGAAGACGCCACCTTCGAAGGCGTCGGCAACCGAGCCGCCGACCTTCGCCGCGGCGGACGTGGCTGCCAGCTTGGCGGCAGGCTTGCGCCGGCCGCGCATCAGCAGTAGCAGGATGCCACCGAGCAGCAGGGCGCCGCTCGCACCGAGCAGGGCGAGATTCTCGCGCCACCAAGGCGCAGCCGCCGCATCGATCGGCATCGGCTGAACCGGCGCCGGCTCCGGCACGGGACTCACGGCGACCGGCTCGCCGGGGGCGGGCTCAGGCTCGGCCGGTGCGGGTTCGACCGGTGCGGGCTCGGCCGGTGCGGGCTCGGCCGGTGCGGGTTCGGCCGGTGCGGGCTCGGCCGGT
>DHLY01000015.1:2939-5261 GCA_002405525.1 Proteobacteria bacterium UBA4656 | reverse complement strand
GGGCTCGGCCGGTGCGGGCTCGGCGATCGGCGGCACGACCGCACCGGCGGCAGCCTTCTGGCGCTCGACCTCGGCTTGCGCTTCGGCAAGCTGGCGCTGCAAGGTCGCGATCTCGCTGTCCTTGAGGGTCACCAGCCGGTCCTGGTCGGACTGGATGCGCTCCAGCTCCCGTACCCGCGACCGCAGTTCGACCGCTTCCTGCTCGCGGCTGGCGAGCTGCTCGCGCGTGCGCGCCAGGTCGGCGCGGATCTGCGCGGTATCGGTGCCACCCGCGGTGCCGGGACGATCCACGCCGGTGCCGGTGCTGCGGTTGCCGCTACGCGGCGGCACCAGCTCGAGCCGCGAATCGTCGCGCGACGCGCCGGGCGCGGGCGCGCGGCCCGCGGGCGCCGCGGCGCCCCCATCGGCGACCAGGGTCGGCGCGCGGCTGGCCTGCCATGCCTCGTTTTGTGCTGCGATCTCCGCCGCCGCGTCGGCGACCGCGATCGCCCGCGCATCCGCGGCGGAGGGAATGCGCAGCACCGCACCGCGCCGCAACTGGTTGGCGTTGCCGCCGACGAAGGCGTCCGGGTTGGCGCGGACGATGGCCAGCATCATCTGGTTGAGCGTGATATCGGCCCCGGGCCGCGCCGCGGAAGCGACTTCCCACAAGGTTTCCCCGGCAGCTACCGGCCCGTACTCGCCGGGCCCGGAGGGTGCGACGACAGCAGCGGACGGCGCGGGCTCGGACGGCGCAGGCTCGGACGCAGGGTCGGCGGTGGCACCGGACGCCGGCAGCGGCGCATCGGCAGCGGGCGCCTCGGCGGGCGTGGCCGCCGGTGCTTCGGCCGCGGCATCGACAGGTGCGGCAGCCGGCGCGTCGCTCAGGCTCGGCGGCAGCGGTTCCGGGGCGGGCAAGGGCGCAGCCTCGCGCACCGGTTCGACCACGGTGCGGCTGCCGATCACCGCCGGCGCAACCACCGGTGGATCGAGCAACACCGTGTACTCGCGCAGCAACCGTCCTTTCGGCCAGGTCACGTCGACGAGGAAGCTGAGGAAGGGCTCGCGCACCGGCGATTCACTGGTTACGCGGATGGTCGTGCGCCCATCGCCGTCCTCGACAACGTCGAACGCCAGCGGCACGCTCACCCCAGAGAGGTCGAGCCCGACGCGTGAGAAGTCCTGCGCCGAAGCCAGTTTCGCGATGAGTCCCTCAGCTTCGTCCGGTGTTCCCTCGTTGACGACGATCTCCGCCACCAGCGGCTCGTTGAGCCCGGATTTCACGCTGATGCCACCCAGACCCAGCGCCCAGGCGTTCGGGCTGCCCAGCCCGAACAGCAGGGCGATCGCCAGCGGCAGATTGGTCGGATGTTTCATCGGCTCACGTCCCCTGAGGCAAATATGGATCGAGGATCGGACGCGGCGACCGGAATCCTCGAAACGGGCTTATAACACATGGCTAAGCTGCGGTCAGCCCACGATTTATTCAAATCGTGAAGCGCAACCGCCGGGCAAGTCGGCAGACCCCATGCCGGGCCTGTGACAGCCGGTCATTTTGCCGGCTGGACGACAGCGCCACAATCCATGCCGGCAAGGCAGGCGTCGGGCAGCATGGAAGAGCGGCATCCGGCTGCGGAGCGCCCGCACGGCTGCAGCGCGGGCCGGGATCAGCCGCCGCGCTCCTTCGCCAGCAGTTCGCCGATCTGGATCGCGTTCAGCGCCGCGCCCTTGCGGATGTTGTCGGCCACCACCCACAGCGAGATGCCGCGCGGGTGCGAGATGTCCTCGCGGATGCGGCCGACGAACACCGGGTCCTTGCCGGCCGCATGGGTGACCGGGGTCGGATAGCCGCCCGGCTTGCGCTCGTCGACCACCACCACGCCGGGCGCGTTCGAGAGCAACTCGCGCACGCGCTCGGCACTGATCTTCTCGCGGGTTTCGATGTGCACCGCCTCGGAATGCCCGAAGAACACCGGTACGCGCACCGCGGTCGGGTTCACCTGGATCGACTCGTCCTCCAGGATCTTGCGCGTCTCCCACACCACTTTCATTTCTTCCTTGGTGTAGCCGTTGTCCTGGAAGTCGTCGATGTGCGGGATCAGGTTGAAGGCGATCTGCACCGGGAACTTCTTCGGCGCCGGGTCCTTGAAGTTCAGCATCGCCGCCGTCTGGCGGCCGAGTTCCTCCAGCCCGGAACGCCCCGCGCCCGACACCGACTGGTAGGTCGCCACGTTGATGCGCTCGATGCCCACCGCACGGTGGATCGGCGCCAGCGCCACCAGCATCTGCATGGTCGAGCAGTTCGGGTTGGCGATGATCCCGCGCGGCCGGTTCGGGATCTGG
>DHLY01000015.1:0-2779 GCA_002405525.1 Proteobacteria bacterium UBA4656 | reverse complement strand
CAGCCGGCCGCCGCCGCGCGCGGGCCATGGACCTTCGACACCGACGACCCGGCCGAGAAGAACCCGAAGTCGGTGCCGGCGAAGTCGTAGGTGTCGAGGTTGCGCACCGTGAGGTCGCGGTTGCCGAACTTCACCGTCCCGCCCGCCGAGCGCTCGCTCGCCAGCGGCACGACCTCGGACACCGGGAACTTGCGCTCGGCGAGGATGGCGAGCATTACCTCGCCCACTGCGCCCGTCGCACCTACCACCGCCACCTTGAACTTCCGACCTTCGGCCATGACCCGTTACCGCCTGCTGCCGGGCCCCGGGGCCCGTGTGGACCTGCATTGTTGTTGCAGTGCGACAGGCGGTGCAAGCTTCGGTTCTTGTGGGACGTGTGCAGGCCGTAAACGTCTGCACACCACGCCCTTCGTCCTCCGGCGTGCCGTTCCTGGGTGTTCCTCCTCCGGCAAAACACGGCTACACGAACTGTGGTCACCCGACGCTTTCCATTGACCCACTGCTGAAGGCGCAGCAAACCCAACGCAAGGCGCGCAGCCGGCAACTCCAAGCATTAAGCGACAGCCCGCTCAACCCTCACGCACCGCATCGCGCCCGCCGCGACAATCCGCAGCGCCCGAATGTCAAGACCCGGCTCACCCAGCCCTCCACGTCGGCTTCTGCGCCGTCGCGCACCTCCTTTGGCTGGCCGCAAAAGGCGCAGAATACACGCGAACCAATAGAGACCTGGTCACCAGACGCTGACCCTTCGCTCAGCACTGCGTGTTTGCGCCCAACAATTCATCCCACCTCCTTGCATTCGCCGGACACTCTGCTTGTCCAAACTTCCAACACATTCCCAGCGTATCCCTCAGAAGTGCATTTCCAGAGCGTATCTCCGCCTCAATGAGAGGAAAGTAAACCTCAAAGTGGTGCTCCAACAGGTGCTCCAGTACACACGTTGCAATCGCCATCCGCAGGTCCTCACTTGGACTCGACCCATGAGCAAGAACCAACCTCCAAACAACATCCGGCTGGGTAGCAATCAGCTCGCCAGCGGCGACTGCAGCACTCCACCGACGCTTTTCGTCGTCAGACGCAAGTCCTGCAGAAATCTCGGAGATCTCGTTCACCATCGGTAATCCAGATGAGTAAGGGAACTCAGAACTCGTCGCCAAGCTCAGGCCACTTCTGTCGAATCTCCTTCTCGTGCCCCTTGATTTCCCTAGCTAGCTTGTCGATCTGAGCGCGAACGGGAGCCTGAGCTTTTGGGCCCTTAACGCGTTCGAGTTCGCGCTGAAGCGCTTGAACCCTGTCGCGCGCTTCGCCGAGCTTACTAAGATGCTTAGTCATTTCATCCGCCGACTTTGCACCAACCTTGGAAGCAAGCCGAATCGCGGTCTTCTCCGCCAAGGCCGCGACAGCGGACAGCCCCGCCACCCCTGCGTTCACCTGGCTACGGCCGGGAAGAAAATCGAAGCTCTCGATCCTGCCGGACCCGGACGTATCGACGGGTCCGCCAAAGACGTAGTCCAAGGCTAAGTAGGCAGCTCTGCCGGCATAGCCATCGCCGAACTCAATGTGCCCATTCGAGATCCTGAAGTTGAATGCGGCATTCTGGAACCCCGGACCGGCCAGCAACGAAGGGGAACCCAACGTACTGATTTGGGCGCCTTGGGCGTCGGCAATCCCACCGGTTGCGGACACCGGATCAAAGCTGCCGCTCACCCTTCGGGCAATACTCCCAATTGCGGACGGGTCTTGCTTGATCGTCGACAGAAGTCCTGCGCCCTTCTCAGTCAGGCCGACCGACCCGTTGAGCGTGCCTGATTCACTTGAGAACTCGCACGAACTCTTGATTCGCGACGCCGCGCACCCGACGAAGCCGGGCTGCCGGGCCCCTTGGCCCGCGTGGACCTGCATTGTTGTTGCAGCGCGGCAGGCGGTGCAAGCTGCGTCGATTTGGCTAGATTGCAAGACATGCTAAGCGAGACCCGAACAGAGCCGAACATGCAGCGCATCAATATCTCAACCCCAGTCACTCGCGAAGCCCCGAGGGCGCTCCCTCGATCACGCCGGGCGCAGCCTCCTCGCGATCAGCCGCATTCCAGAAACCTTTATCACCACGCAACAACAGAAAAGCCTTGTCTCCCCCTTGTGCGATCATGATGGCCAACAGGCCTCGGCTTCTCGACTGCCAAGTCGTAAATACTGACCCATCATGCTCGACGACCCGAGACTCAATGTCTCGCGGGAACCCGAGAAAGGAGTACGGACTCATAAAGCGATCGCCTCCGGAGACGCGAGCCGACTCGCCATCAACGGGGTGATTGGAGAGCGTGATTTTGACGCCCTCTGACGCTATGCATCGAGTATCTGAAGAACCACAATCTGTCGTCTCGTGCGTTTGGTCATTGATCACCATGGCTTTTCCGTCGGCAGATATCGAAAGCCCGAGACTGGGGTGCTCAACATTCGAATATCTGTAGAACGTTCTGGACGATGAACCCTCACTGACCGCCGCAAGAGCCTGACTACTATTCAACACCACAAGACTCATCAAGAAGCTCAAAGCGATGGTCACTCGCCTAGAAGTCATTGACCACTCCTTTCGTCCGGCCCCAGACAATGTCTTCAAACATGTTTGCGTCGATTTCGCGCGGATTTCTAGCATGGGTCGCGGGGTCAATAATCGACCGCACACTCATCCCTGGCGGAAGCGGAATGCTGTAGTTTGCTGGCGTTAAGTGTCTGAGCTCATGGGTAAGCACGCGTGCTAGACGCATCAAGGCCATATCAC
>DHLY01000110.1 GCA_002405525.1 Proteobacteria bacterium UBA4656 | reverse complement strand
GCCTCCTCCCGCCGCAGCGCGGCGTCGATTTCGTGCTTCCAAAACGCCCCGTCCGCAGCCGTGTCGAGGTGGTCCCATCTGCGAATTCTCGACAGCAACTCCCGCAGCCGCTCGAATTCTGCGGTCACGCGCTTGAGTTCACGCACCGCAGCGTGTTCCCGTTCCGTTTTCGGCAGCCTTGAGTCATACAACTGCAAGAGCAAATCAGCGTGCGGGGTCGCCTTTTTGGTGTGCCCGAGCAGGTCGGCCAGCCCACACGACGGAGAAAACATCTCAGGCTTCTCGTTCATCGCTTGTCCTCCTTCATCGCCGCGTCCGTGAACTCGTCTAACCACTTAAACGAGTCTTCTTTAGCAAACCGTTTCGCAACCGTTTGGTCGGGGTCAGCGCAGTCGCACACCAGAGTCACGAAGCATCTGCCTCCCTCGTGGTCAATCGTTGCAAACCCGTGGCTGTCCCGCCAATGCCGCCACCGCTCCGCATCCCGCCGCAGGGATTCGTTCTCGGCGTGCAGGCGGCGCAGTTCGGCGGCGGCTCGGGAAAGGTCTTCTCGACTGACTACGCATTGGATTGCTACCCCCTTTGGAAAACCGGGAGGAATCACCGCATGGAGTTCAAGGCTCTCTGCGACCGCCAACGCCTCGGGCTTCTCGTTCATCGCTTGTCCTCCATCGCCGCGTTCAGTTCCTGCCACGCCGTGTCAGCCGTCTCTTGCACCAACGGAAAGCGCGACTGTTTGATTTCGCTCAAGTGCAGAAAGCGTTCCACCGTGAACACACGGTCGCCGCGATTTATCCGCAGGGTAATCTTCAGCCAATCCTTCGCCATCATCACAGGCTCCTGCTTCGGCGCGGCGAGGGCTTCGCGCAGGGCGACAAGAGCGACAACATCGCGCTCACACCAATCGCCGTGCATCGGACATTCCTCAAGAATCCACATCAGATGCTCGCCCACCTCTCGCGGCAGCGTGATGTTGTCGGTCATCCGAACACCCCCTTGATCCAGAGCATGACAAGCGGCGGGAGCCACCAGAAGACCATCTTTCGTTCCATAACTCCTCCTCATTTCTTGAAAATCAGATACAGGATTGTGCCTGCTCCTCCGACCATAGCCATTACCCACAACAAAGCCGCTGCTTGTTCAGCGAGTTCAAGCATTTCGCGGTCGCTCATGTCCCGCCCTCCTTCTTGTCCAACTCCGCGATGAGGGCGTCGGCGGCTTCGACCGCTTCCTCCGCTATGTGGGGCTTGTGGAAGTAACGCCCAGAAATCAACAGCCCTTTCATCGCAGCCGTGGCGATCCGCTCGCGGCGGTCGGGCAGAGCCTCGCGCAACCGCCGTATTTCCAAACCAGGGTCTGCACCAAAAAAACCGTTCATGCCTGGTACCTCTTCCACAGCGCCTCCACCTTCGCGGCGTTGCGCACCGTCACCCGGTGCCGGTTGAGCTGCAGCGCTGGGCGCTTCGCCCCGAGCTCGCGCGCGATCCGCGCCTTCGTGAACCCTTCCGAGAGCAGCCACTCGATGCGTTCCCATGTCGGGCCGGCCGGGACGTGCACGGCATCGCCTCGGGCCGCCGTGGTCACCGCGAGGATCTTCCGCTCGGTCCGCGCGCGGATGCGGGTCTTGCGGCCGGAGCGCACGGCGTCGATCACGGATAGGGACACGTCAGAGACGGCATGGACCATGCGCTTGCCGACGCCTCGCCTGGCTAGCTTGCGCAGGTGCGCCCGGGCCGCGGCAGCGTCCACCAGTCCGTTCCAGTCGCCAGCGGCCCGCACCGCTCGGCGATGCCGCTCGTAGTCGCTGTTCGCGCGCCGGCAGAGGAAGCACTTGCAGCCGGCGAGGTACCGCAGGCGCGTGCCGTGCGGGCGGTCGGCGGCGAGCTCGGCGATGGGGCGCAGGCCGCGGGCGTGCAGGGCAGCGCCGATCACCGCCGCCCCCGCTCGTTGACGATGCCGGCCACGAGGCCGAGCAAATAGCCAAGGGCGAAGCTCAGCAGAGCAATCTGCGCCGGTGTGAAGTCGCTCACGGCACATCCCCCAGCAGGTCCTCGAGCGTGCCGAGCAGCTCGTCGAACTCCTCGTCGTCGAGCTGCGCCTCCTTGTTGTGCAGGTCGCACCAGGCGGGATCCATGCGCCGCAGCGCGTCGCGCAGCGTCCGCAGCATCGCCCAGGCCGCGTCCGCGCGGCCCAGCAGCACGTTGCACTCGGCCCCGAACCCGTGCGCCCGCAGCCGCGTCACCGCGCGCGCTACATCCACCGCCGGCGGCAGCGTGTCCATCGCCTCGAGGGCCTCGTAGACGCCGTCGCCGGTGTTGTCGTTGTCGCCCGTCATCAGTGCACCCTCCGGCCGCGCTGATCCGAGAGCTCGCGCTCGAGCTCCGTCACCCGCGCGCGCAGCACCATCTGCACCGCTACGGCCTCGGAGAGACGCTTCACAAGGTCGAGGTTCGTGCGGCGCATGGACTCGAACGCGCGCGCCTTGTCGGCGAAGAGCTTCGTCGCCTGCGCCAAGCGCCCGCGCAGATCCTCGATGGTCTCGACCGCCGCGCTGGCCTCCTTCCGCCACTCCGCCGCGGTCATGGCCGACGCTCCACCCAGTCGCGGATGTACGCCCCCGCCAGCAGCCCGGAGAAGGTGAGGCACGCCAGCGCCCAGGACGCGAGCACGATCAG
>DHLY01000139.1 GCA_002405525.1 Proteobacteria bacterium UBA4656 | reverse complement strand
GCCCTACCTGCTGCTCCTCGTCAGCACCGACGGCGGCAAGAGCTTCGCCGACACCGCCGGCGCCACCCTCGCCGACTCACACGACGTCTGTGCGAACCCGACCAACCCGCAGCACTTCGTCATGTGTGACGACGGCGGCATGTGGTACAGCTACGACGGTGGCTCGCGCTGGTGGAAGGCCGACAACCTGCCGATCTCGCAGTTCTACCGCGTCGCCGTCGACCAGCAGGACCCGTACCAGGTGTATGGCGGCCTGCAGGACAACAGCTCGTGGATCGGTGATTCGAGCTACCCGGGCGGCGTCACCAACGACCGCTGGAACAACATCTACGGCGGCGACGGCTTCTGGGTGCTGCCCGACAACGCCGACCCGCGCTACGTCTACGCCGAGTACCAGGGCGGCAACATCACCGTGTTCGACCGCGAGACGCGCCTGGCCCGCGACATCCAGCCGAAGGCCAACGCCGGCGAGAAGCTGCGCTTCAACTGGAACTCGCCGATGCACCTCTCGGCGACCAACAAGGGCACGCTCTACCTCGGCGCGCAGTTCCTGTTCCGCACCCGCGACCGCGGCCAGAGCTGGCAGCGTGTTTCGCCGGACCTGACCACCAACGACCCGAAGAAGCAGCAGCAGGAGCTCTCGGGCGGCATCACCGTCGACAACTCGTCGGCCGAGATGCACACCACGATCTTCTCGATCAGCGAATCGCCGCGCGACGCGAACACCATCTGGGTCGGCACCGACGACGGCAACGTCCAGGTCACCCGCGACGACGGCAAGACCTGGACCAACGTCACGCGCAACCTGCGCGGCCTGCCGAGCGGGAACTGGATCTCGTGGGTCGAGGCCAGCCGCCACGACGCCGCCACCGCCTACGTCACCGTAGACCGCCACATGTGGGGCGACATGGACGCCCATGTGTTCGTCACCCGCGACCACGGCCGCACCTGGGCACGCATCGGCGGCGCCGATGACGGCATCCGCGGCTACGCCCACGTGATCAAGGAAGACCCGGTCGATCCGGACCTGCTGTTCCTCGGCACCGAAAAGGGCCTGTGGATCAGCAACGACGGCGGCCAGCGCTGGGCCGAGTTCAAGGGCGGCGATTTCCCGAGCGTGGCGGTGCGTGACATCGCCGTGCAGGACCGCGAGAACGACATCGTGCTGGGCACGCACGGCCGCGGCCTGTGGATCATCGACGACGTCTCGCCGCTGCGCTCGCTGGACGCCACCACGCTGGCGAGCCGCGGCGCCTTCCTCGCCTCGCGCCCCGTGCAGCAGCGCATGGCCGGCGTGGGCGGCTGGTCCTCGGGCGATGCCGTGTTCACCGGGCCAAGCGCGCCCTCCGGTGCGGTCATCACCTACTACCAGCCGACGCGCCACCTGTTCGGCCCGATCAAGCTCGAGATCCTCGACGCGGCCGGCAACGTCGTCGACACCATCCCCGCCAGCAAGCGCCGCGGCATCAACCGCGTGACCTGGTCGATGCGCGTGCCGCCGCCGCGCGTGCCGAAGGGCGCGCAGGCCGCGTTCAACGCCTCGCAGGGCCCGCGCGTGCTGCCGGGCACCTACACGGCGCGCCTCACCAAGGACGAAGATGTTTACGAAGCGCCCCTGCAGATCGGCCTCGACCGTCGCGCCAGCTACACGGCGGAGGATCGTCGCGTGCAGTTCGACGCGGCCATGCGCGTGCACGGCCTGTTCGGCGACATGAGCGGCCTGATGGACCGCATCGCCGGCACGGCCGGCATGGCGGGCCAGATCGGCGGCTCGCTGCCGGAAGGTGATGCCCTTCGTACCGACCTCGAGGCCTACGTCGCCGCGGCGGAGGTGATCCGCAAGCGCATCGTCGCCACCACCGAGGGCGGCGCCATCACCGGCGAGATCCGCCTTCGCGAGCACACCGACGAGCTCTACGGCGCCCTGATGGGCTACGAAGGCCGCCCGGGCGACAACCAGCTCGCACGCATCGACGTGCTGCGTGCCGACTACACCGCGATCGACGCCGACTTCGCCAAGCTGATGGCGGACCGCCTGCCGGCCCTCAACGAGGCCCTCAAGGCCAAGGGCCTGCCGGCCATCGTCGCGCCGCCCGCCGGCCCGCGGACCGCCGGTGTGCGAAGCGCCGACCTCGGCCAGAACCGCGTGGCGCGCACCGCCCGCAACCTGATCCAGGGCGCGCACCGCTCGCTCTCGCAGTAAGCCCCAAGCGCCCGGCAGTCCGCTGCCGGGCGCGATCCCACGCCATCGACCATGTGCGGTCGCTTCACCCAACTGGCGCCGTGGTCGGAGGTCTGGGCCTTCAGCCAGCCGCTCGTTCTTGCCGTCCCCGATGCGGCCGTCGAACCGCGCTGGAACATCGCGCCGTCCACCGCGGCGTGGGTGATCGCCAGCGACGGCCACGGTGGCGCCAAGGCCGGCGCCATGCGCTGGGGCCTGGTGCCGCACTGGGCGCCGGATGCGAAGGGCGGCTTCTCGACGATCAATGCCCGCATCGAAACCGCGGCGGAGAAACCCGCCTTCCGCGACCCGTGGCAACGCCGGCGCTGCCTCGTACCGGCCAATGGCTACTACGAGTGGGTGACGGACGGGCAAGGCCACAAGCAGCCGTTCTACCTGCAACCGGCCGAGGCGCCGTTGCTGATGTTCGCGGCGCTGTGGGACCGCTGGGCCGGCCCGCACGACGCGCCGCTGCTGAGCTTCAGCATCGTCACCGAGCCCGCCGAGGGCGCGGTCGCCGCCCTGCACCACCGCCGGCCGCTGATGCTGCAGGCCTCGCAGTTCGCCGATTGGCTCACCGCACCGTCGCCGGCGCCCCTGCTCGCTTCAGTGCCGCGACCGGTCCTGCGCTGGCATGCCGTGGGGCCCGCCGTCGGCAACCCGCGCAACGAAGGGCCCACGCTCGTCGAGCCGATGCCCCCGGTCTCGCTCGCGCCGCGCCCTTGACGCGGCGCCGACGCCATCACGG
>DHLY01000065.1 GCA_002405525.1 Proteobacteria bacterium UBA4656 | reverse complement strand
ACCGCCGGCATCTCCACCAACCTCGAGCGCCCGCTGCAGGGCCAGGCGCCGGACGTCGCCAACCTGCAGGTCGGTTGGCAGCCGGAGGACGGCGAATCCGAGGCCACCCTGCTCTACACGGTGGCCGGACGCCGGATTTCCGAGGTCGGCGTGTTCGGCATCCCCGACGTCTTCGAGGAGCCGGCCGGCCAGCTCGACGTCGTGTTCGCGCGCGACCTTTGGACCGACTTGAAGTTGAAGGTCCGCCTGCGAAATCTCCTCGACCCGACGATCGAATTCACGGTCGGCGAGCAGTTGCGCCGCCAGTACAAGCGCGGTCGCGAGGTCGCGATCACGCTTGAATGGTCGCCCTGAAAGGCGGTGTAACCACAGCCTCTCGGACAGGCCGTGGATCGCCCGCGCGTGGGTAGTGCACACCGGTGCGCGATGCGCGGGAGCGGGTCCGGCCCCGTGCCGGACGCGCGACCGGAAAAACCCATCGGGTGCGGGTTCCTTCACCGGCGCCGGGGGCGGCTGTCACTTCGCGGAAACATATCCGCAATCCCCGCGAAACCGCGCCGCACCATCCTTTGGCTCCCGGTCAGCCGTCTGCGCCGGTGCTGCTTCCCTCCACTGATTCTCGAGGAATCCCCATGAGACTCGACACCCTCAGGCGCGCGGCGCTCGCTGCGCTGGTCCTCGGCGGCGCGGCCGCCGCCCCCGCGCAGGCGGCCTTCATCGTCAGCGAAGCGTCCGTCGACGGCAGCTGGTTCAATGCCAGCCAGGCCGGCCGCGGCGCGCTGGTCGACTACATCCCGACCGGCGGCTCCAATGGCGTGCTGTTCACCGCCCTGTACACCTTCGATACCACCGGACAGCCGGTGTGGCTCACCGTGCAGGGCAACGTGGTCGAAGGCCAGTTCGCGTTCACCAGCGTGCCGGTCTTCCGCACCACCGGGGGCGCGTTCGCGACCCAGTCGCCGGCGGTGCAGGGCACCCAGGTCGGTACCGCCAGCATCACGTTCAACAGCTGCGAGGACCTGCGCGTCTCGCTGAACCTGACCACCGCCGGGTTGCCGAACCTGCCCGCCAACCAGCAGGTGGACCTGCAGTTCTCGCGCGGCGGGCTGGCCGGCGCGCAGTGCGTTTACACGCAGCCCTTCAGCGCCTGCCCGGCCGGGACCACGGCGGTGACCGGCCAGGCGCGCACCTGCCGTCTCACCGGGACCCTGAACCAGACCGTGCGCCTGTCCAACAGCGCCACCTACCTGCTCGACGGCAAGGTCAACATCGGCACCCCGCTGCAGCAGAACCAGGCGCCGACCCAGACCGGCACCCTGATCGTCGAGCCGGGCACCCTGATCCGCGGCGCTGGCGGTTCGCTGGACTTCCTGGTGATCAATCCGGGCTCGCGGATCTTCGCCGAAGGCACGCCTGCCGCCCCGATCGTGTTCACGGGCCCGACCGAAACCTCCGGTTCGTGGGGTGGCGTGGTGGTTGCGGGACTGGCGACCAACAACAACGCCAGCATCCCGGGCGGCACGGCGGCCTTCGAGGCCGATCCGACCCTGGTCTGGGGCGGCAACAACGACCAGGACTCGTCGGGCGTGATGCGCTTCGTGCAGATCCGCAGCGCCGGTTCGGTGATCTCGGCCAACGTCGAGCTGAATTCGCTCACCCTGGGCTCGGTCGGCGCGGGGACCGTGCTGGAGTACATCCAGGTCCACAACGGGCTCGACGACGGCTTCGAGTTCTTCGGCGGCGCGGTCAACGGCAAGTACCTCGTGGTGACCCAGGGCAACGACGACGGCCTTGATTTCGACGTCGGCGGCTACCGCGGCAGCATCCAGTACGCCTACGTGCAGGCCGGCAGCAATGCCGACACGGCGGACGGCTCCTGCGTGGAGTCGGACAACAACGCGCAGTCGCTGAATGCGACCCCGCGTGCCCGTCCGCGCGTCGCCAACCTGACCTGCGTGGGCAACGCCGCGGCGCCGAACTTCCGCCGCCAGCTGCGCATCCGGCGCGGCTCCGCCGGCGACTACTTCAACCTGGTGGTGGCGCAGCAGCCCTCGGGCGAGTGCCTGACCGTGTTCGACACCGCGACGTTCGACCAGATCACGGCCGGTGCGCTCACCATCCAGGGCTCTTCCCTGCTCGGCTGCGCGACCAACTTCGCCGGCAGCGACGCCGCCAACACCACCCTGGTGACCAACTGGTTCAATGGCGGGACGGGCAACAACACCGGCGCGCTCACCGGCAACATCAGCGGCCGTATCCCGGCGGTTGGCGGCGCGCTCGACGGGACCGCGGTGGCACCGCCGATCGGCGGCTTGTTCGATCGCGTGAGCTATCGCGGCGCGTTCGGCCCCGTGCCGTTCCGCGACTGGACCGCGGGCTGGACCTACCCGGGCTCCATCCGTCCGTAAGCTTTCCGCGCAGGGCGGCGATCGCCGATCCGCGCCGCGGCCATCAGCGGTGATCGATGTGGCAAGGGCCGTCGGCGACGACGGCCCTTCGGTTTTCCGGCGGACGCGCGCGCAGCGGCGCGCGGCGCGCACGCCGCTCGCGCTGCGCGGCAGTCGGCAGCGCCGGTCACCGATCGCGCCGCACGCGGCACGTCAAGACAGCGCGTGCCGACGGTGTCTGCGGCAAACCTCGGGCTGTCGCGAATCTGCGGGAACGGCGCGCGCCCCCTCATCTCCGCGGCAGTCGGCAGTCCCCCTCGTTGATCGTGCCGCACTCAACGATTCACAGCGCGTGCAGTTCCGCTGCGCTGTCGCAGATCATCCAGCCTGCCGCGGCAACCCGGCCTCGTACCAGC
>DHLY01000045.1:5559-8336 GCA_002405525.1 Proteobacteria bacterium UBA4656 | reverse complement strand
CTCGACGGCGTGTCGGTCCTGGCACGCTGGCGCGAGGCAGGCCGGCGCATGCCGGTGCTGGTGCTGACCGCGCGCAGTCGTTGGGCCGACAAGGTGGCCGGTTTCGGCGCCGGTGCCGACGACTACCTCACCAAGCCGTTCGAGATGGACGAGGTCGTGCTGCGGCTGAAGGCGCTGATCCGACGCGCGGGCGGACACGCCACGCCGCTGATCGCCTGCGGGCCGCTGGAACATGACACCCTGTCCTGCCGCTTCCGCCTCGGCGGCGAAGCCGTGCAACTCACTCCTGCGGAGTACCGGCTGCTCGCGTTCCTGATCCATCACGTCGGGCGCACGGTGAGTCGCAGCGAAATCGCCGAGCACATCTACGACCGCGACTTCGACCTCGATTCCAACGTCATCGACGTGCTGGTCGGGCGCATCCGGCGCAAGCTCGCGCCGCACACGCTGCTGCACACCGAGCGCGGGATCGGGTTCCGGCTCGCCGCGCCTTGAGGCGAACCGGATGAGGACCAGCCTGCACCTGCGCGTGCTCTTGTCCGCGCTGCTGCCGCTCGCCGTGCTCGGCGCCCTCGGCGCGGTCGGTTTGCGCGCGGCCTTCGCCGACGCCGTGCAGCGCGCATTCGACCAACAGCTGGCCGAAGCGGTGGAGACCGTGCTGTCGGGGCTGGGCGCCGACGCGAACGGCCAGCCGCTCCTGCGCCGGAGGCCGCTGTTGCCGGCGTTCCAGCGCGTGCATTCGGGTTGGTATTGGCAGGTCGGTGACCGCCACGCGCCATTGCACCGCTCGCGCTCGCTGTGGGATGGAAGCCTCGAGCCGGTCGGCGCCGCGGGACGTGCAGGCATCACCTTCGGCGACGCCACGGGGCCGGCGGGCGAAGCGCTCCGGATGGCGACGCTGCATGCCAGCCTGCCGCGCGCCGACGCACCGGTGCCGGTCACCGTCGCCGCGGCGCGCAGCGCGATCGACGAGGAAATCGCGCGCTTCTCGCGCCTGCTTTGGCTGGGATTCGGTGGCCTGCTGGTGGTGGCCGCAGCCGCGCAGTGGTTGCAGGTCCGGCTCGGACTGGCTCCGTTGCGTCGTCTCGGGGGAGAACTGGCCGAGGTCGAGGCCGGTTCGCGCGCGCGCCTCACGCGTGGCGTCGTGCCGGAACTGGATGTGCTCGCTGCGAAGGTGAACGGTGTGCTGGACGTCAACCAGGCGATGGCGGATCGGGGCCGCAAGCTCGCGGGCGACCTAGCGCACGCCATGAAGACGCCGCTGTCGGTGCTGGCCACGCAGATGGAGGGCAGTCGCGACCCCGCGGTCGTCGATGCGCTCGCGCGCCTGCGCGATCTCGCCGAGCGCCATCTCGCGCGTGCTTCGGTCGAGGCGCGCGCCATGCATGCGCGGACCACGGTCGGCCCGGTGCTGGACGAACTCGCCGCGCTGTTCGCGCGCCTGAATGCGTCGCGTTCGGTGACCGTGACGGCCGAAGCGCCACCCGGCGTGGCGGTGGGGTGTGCTGCCGACGACCTGCAGGAGGTGGTGGGGAACCTCATCGACAACGCGTGCCGGTTCGCGCGACAGCGCGTGCATGTCGCTGCATCGGTACGCAACGGACGGGTGCGGATCGAGGTCTCCGACGACGGGCCGGGCCTCGACGCCGCGTCGATCGCGCGCCTGGGCACGCGCGGCCTGCGCCTGGACGAACGGGGCGGTGGCTCCGGCCTCGGCCTTTCGATCGCCCGCGACATCGTGGAGGCGCTCGGCGGCGAGATCACCTTCGACCGCGACCTCGGTGGCGGTCTGCGCGCTGCGGTCGAGTTGCCGGCAGCCTGAGCACCTCGCGTTGGACCCATGCGGGGCCGGCCCGCTCGTCGGTCCCCGCGGAACGCGGGACCGGCGATCGCTGCGCTCATTCCGGCGGTGGTGTGAAGGTCGGACACTGCGCCAGTTCGTCAGCGGCGTAAGGCAGGTCGCGGAACAATCGCGGGTAGTACCACTGGCGCAGCGAGGCATGGAAGTCGCGCACCGCGGCTTCGTAGGCGAGCGCGGCGGTCGCATCGGTGCCGGCGAGGGCTTCCAGTTGGCGCTCCAGCGCGGCAGGGGGCGCGAGCCAGGCCAGCGTGGCGGCGGTGCGCGCGCGCGCGGCGCGGCCATCGCGGTGCGCCTGCGACAGCGTTGCGGCCGTCTCGTCGCCCACCTGCTGGAAGGCGAAGTACCACTTCCACTCGAACGGTCGGCGGACTTCCGCGAAATCGACCCACTCCGGATGGCTGGCGACGAACGCGCGCATCGTCGTCTCCTTCGGCAGGTCCCAGGCGGCGTTCACCGCCTCGCGTTGCGCCATCAGGATCGCCGCGCCCTCGGGCAGCGGGTGGCGTCGCTCGGCGACCGCGGCGATCGCCGCCGGGGCGACCACCGCCAGCAGCAGCCAGGCGCCGACGCCCTGCATCAGCTGGGTCGGTGGCGGCGTCGCGCCGTCGCGGTCGAGCCAGCGGCACAGCAGGGCCCAGAACAGCAGGTGCGCGGTGACCAGCGCCGCGGCAACCAGCGCGACGGCGCCCGCCGTGCCTTCCAGTGCGCTGCCCACCGCCAGCGGTAGCAGCAGCGCGACCGAAAGCAGCGCGATCCGCGGCCCGGCGCGCAGCAGCCACAGCCGCGTGCCGGCCCGTGCCGTCGCCACCAGCAGGTCGTGGCGGCCCGCTGCGCGCTCGCCGGCCGCGAGGCCGTGCAGCAGCAGGATCGCCAGCAGCGGCGCCAGCGTCGCCGCCACGAAGGCGTAGTCGAAGCG
>DHLY01000045.1:0-5370 GCA_002405525.1 Proteobacteria bacterium UBA4656 | reverse complement strand
AGCGCGAGCATCCGCACGCGGTGCTGCCAGGGCCCGTGCTCGCGCAGGCCGAGCGCGGCGAACGCGAACGCCGACGGCGGCGCGCCGGTCAGGTGGAAGGTGTAGTAGGCCGCCGATCCCCAGTCGGCCTGCTGCGCCGCGACTGCCTCGCGCTCGCGCCGGTCGGCGTCACCCAGTGCGGCGAGTTGTGCGCGCTGCTGGCGAACCTCGGCCAGGCCGCTGGCCACCGCGACCGCCGCCGCCAGCAGGGCCACGCCGAGCAGCGCCAGCGCCGCGCGATCGCGGGCCAGCAGGCGCAGTTCGCGCAGCAGCGCGCTCATGGCCGCAGTCGCGCCACGGCCAAGTGCAGGCCGAGCGCCAGCACGAGCAGCCAGGCCGCGAGTGCTGCGCCTGCGGCGGACGCGTTGGCGCGGCGCGCGGCGGGCGCCGCCGGCTCGAAGGTGAACGCGCGCAGCAGCCGCCAGTGCGAGGCGTCCACCCGCGTGCGCCGCTCCGCCTCGGGATCCACGCTGCGCTGGATGTCGTCGGCGTAGCGAAGCGCGTGCGCGTGGACCTGGTTGAGGCCCTGCACGAACTCGAAGCGCAGGGCCTCGGCTTCGCGCTGGAAGCGATGCATCGCCAAAAGGTCGGTCCCGGCCAGCGCGCGCGAGGCGATGCCGGTCGCGAGCGTCGGCGAGGCCCAGGCGAAGGCCGCCAGCCGGGCCGACTGCGCGCGCTCCTGCGCCATGCGGCGCTCGGCGGCCTCGTTCAGCAGCGCGGTCAGGCGCTCCTCCGCGATCGTGGCCACCATGCCGCGGAAGTTGACCGGCAGGTCCTCGACGCGCTCGACGCCGTGCTGTGCCAGCAGTTGCCGGCGCAGCGCATCGAACGCCGGATCGGCGGCGTTGTGGCCGTCGCCCGCGTTGCGCAGGCCCTCGAGCAGGGCGATGTCGGCGGCGATCTTGCCGCTCGCCGGCACCGCCGCCACCGCATGGCTCGCCGCCAGTCGCGGCAGCACCAGGGCGGTGGCGAGCCAGGCCAGCAGCAGCGCGCCCAGCACGTCGGCGCGGCGCGGCAGCAGCGCGCCGAGCAGCAGCACGGCCAGCACCCACGCGCCGAGGTAGCCCGCATACAGCAGCACCTGCAGCGCAGCGATCGCCGGCGCTTCGCCGTGCGCGACCGCGAGCACGACCAGCCCCACGGCCGGCAGCAGCATGGCGAGCGCCGCGATGCCGAGCGCGATGGCCTTGCCCGCGGCCAGTTGCGCCGGCCGCACGCCCTGCGCCAGCAAGGGGGCGAGCGTGCCGGCCTCGCGTTCGCGCGCGAAGGCGGCATGGCCCAGCGCGATCAGCAGCAGCGGCACCAGCAGTTGGTAGGCCAGCGCCGGATGCGGCACGCCGAACGCACCCACGCCGGCCGCCGAAGGGGCTTCGGCGAACGCCGCGCTGTTCTGCCGGTGGCCTTCGAGGAACAGCGCCTGGCCGGCCACCGCGTCGATGCCCGGATCGAACACCGCCAGCGGCGGCGGCGTGCGGAACACGTAGTGCCCGTAGTGCACCATGCGGTGCGGATGGCGGTCCGGCTGCGTGGTGAAGGCCTGTTCGGCGGCCTGCTGCTGCGCCGCGCGGCGTGTCGCTTCGGATTCGATCCGCGCCGCGGACAGCACGGCGATCGCCGCCAGCAGCAGGCCGAACACCGCCAGCGCCGCCAGCAGCAGGCGCGAGTGCCGCCAGTAGCCCCACTCCGCGCGGGCGATCCGCAGCGCGGCGGTCATGCGGTCTCGCGCGCGACGAACGCCGCGTGCACGGCCTCGGTGTCGATGCGCGCGCCCGGCGTGGCCTCGAAGCGGCCCACCAGGGCGCCGTCGCGCAGCAGGCCGATGCGGTCGGCGACCTGGCAGGCGCCGTACACGTCGTGGGTCACCATCAGCACGGTGCGGCCGGCGCCGGCCAGTTCGCGCAGCAGGCGGTTGAACTCGTCGATCGCCACCGGATCGAGGCCGGAGGTCGGCTCGTCGAGCAGCAGGATCGGCGTCTCGCGCAGCAGGGCCAGCGCGATCGCGACCTTCTGCCGCATCCCCTTGGAGTACGCCTCCAGTCGGCGCGTGCGCGCCGCGGCCGCCAGCGCGACGCGGTCCAGCGCCGCGTCGATCGCGCCGCGCCCGGCGCGCAGGCCCGCGAGTCCGAGGAAATAGCCGAGGTTCTCGTAGGCGTCGAGATGCCCGTACAGCGCGGCGTTCTCCGGCAGGTAGGCGATGCGGCGCCGCGCGTGCGCCGGATCGGTGCCGATGTCGGCGCCTTCCACGCGCACGCTGCCCTGCGCGGGCGCGAGGAAGCCGAGGAACGCAAGCAGGGTGGTCGACTTGCCCGCCCCGTTGCCGCCCAGCAGGGCGTGCACCTCGCCGGGCCGCACCGCGAACGACACCCCGCGCAGCGCCGGCTGGCCACCGCGCACGATGGTCAGCGCATCGGCTTCGAGCGCGGGCACCATGGCCGGCTCAGAAACGCCAGTTGGCGGTCAGTCGCCAGGTGCGCGGCTCGCCGGGCCGCACCCACAGCCGCGAGAACGAGTTCGTGTAGTACGTCTCGTCGAACAGGTTGTCGATTTCCGCGCCGAGCGTGACCGCCTCGCTGACGTCCCACGCGGCGAAGGCACGCGCCACGGTGTAGGAGGGCAGTTCGAAGGTCGTGCCGGCCTCGCCCAGCCGATCGCCCACGTACTGCACGCCGCTGCCGATCCGCAGCGGGCGGCCGAGCGCGACCAGGTCCTTCGCCACCTGCACGCTCAGCGCGTGCTCGGGGATGTTCAGCAGGCGATCGCCCTCGCGCAGCGGCAGCGCGAAGTTGAAATCCAGCACGTCGTTGTCGAGCTGGGCGTCGATCCAGGCGTAGGACAGCCACACGGTCAGTCCTTTCGCCGGCTGGCCCGACAGGTCGAACTCGACACCGCGGCTGCTGGCCTCGCCGGCGGCGATCGAGAAACCCGCGTTCACCGGGTCGGCGACCAGCAGGTTGTCCTGGGTGAGACGGAACACGCTGGCCGTGGCCGACAGCGCGCCGTCGAGCAGGTCGAACTTCACGCCGGCTTCCGCCGAACGCGACTGGTTGGGTTCGAACGGCGAGCCATCGAAGGCCGCGCCCGACAGCGGACGGAAGTTCTCCCCGTAGGCCGCGTAGGCCGACAGCGCCGGGGTGATCTCGTACACCACGCCGGCCTGCGGGCTGCTGCGCGACACCGACTGCGTGAGCGAGGTGCGGTTGAGGCGGTTGTCGAGCGACTGTTCGTAGTCGTCGTAGCGCAGTCCGGCGCGCAGGTCGAGGCGCTCGGTCAGGCCGACGTGGTACTGCAGGAAGAGACCGTTCGATTCCTGCGTCTCGAGGCGATCGGTCAGCGGGCCCGGCGTGGGCAGCGGGAAGCGGCCGTAGACCGGATTGAACACGTCGATCGCCTGCGACTGCGCCAGCGTGGGGTTCGACGCCAGCGTCGGCCCGCGCGCGCGCAGGAACACCTGGTCGTTCTCGAACTCGTCGGTGTCGGCGCCGAACAGCAGGCGGTGTTCCATGCCGGCGAAGTCGAAGCGGCCGGTCACTTCGGCGCGCAGCACGCGATAGGTCGCGTCGTAGTCGCGGAAGCGGCGCTGGCGCGACAGGGTGCGGCCGTCGACGAACAGGCGCTGCCGATTGACCGCGAGTTCGGCCTCGGTGGAGAAGCCCTGCAGCGAGGTGTCGCGATGGGTGAAGCCGACCAGCGCGCTCCAGTCGGCACTGAAGTCGTGCTGCAGTTCGACCTGGTGACCCAGCACCTCGGTGCGGATCGGGCCGTCGCCCGGCTCGCCGAGGAAGCGCTCGATCGGCAGCGCGCCGAGGTCGCCGTTGATTGCGACCACACCGCGGTCGAACGGGATGTCCTGCTCGCTGTACTCGAGTTCGTACACCAGGCGCGTCGCGTCGCTGAAACGGATCGCCAGCGACGGGCTCGCGCCCTGGCGCAGGGTGTCCACGGTGTCGCGGAAGCTCTCCGCATCGGCGTGGAAGCCGACCAGGCGCACCGCGACTGCATCGCCGATCGGGGCGGTCCAGTCGACATCGGCGCGCCACTCGTCGAAGCGCCCGGCGCCGATGCGGACCTCGCCGGCGTGCTCGAACGTCGGGCGCTTGGAGACCAGGTTGATCGTGCCGCCGGGCTCGCCGCGGCCGAACAGCGCCGCGCGCGGGCCCTTGAGCACATCGACGCTTTCGATGCCCGACAGGTCGCGCGGGCCGCCGAAACCGCGCCCGGCGTTGAAGCCGTTGACGAGGTAGTTGCTGGGCAGGTTCTCGTCGCCGATGAAGCCGCGCACGGCGAAGCTGTTCCACAGGCCGCCGAAGTTGTTCTGCCGCGCCACCGAGGCCGACAGGTCCAGCGCCTGGTCGAGGTCGAGCGCGCCCGCATCACGCAATACTGTTGCATCGATGCGCAGTTCCGCCTGCGGCACCTCGCGCGCGTCGAAGTCGCCGCGATAGGCCTGGCGCGTGGCGGTGACGACGACCGCATCGAGTTCGCGGGCCTCGTCGTCGCGCGCCTCGTCGGCCGCCGCGGCAGGCAGGCTTGGCGTCAAAGCCAGTGCAAGAAGCGGCAAATGACGCGTCGTCCCGGCCGCCAGCAGGCAGATCGCCCCGACTGCGCGCGCGAGCCGCAGCGGATCGCGCCCATTCGGGCAGGGGCGGTCAATCAGGCGGGATGGCAACGGGCGAGTGGTCATGGCGGCAGCGTGGCGTGGAGAGGGGACAGGGACGGGGCAGACAGATAATGTTATAACGTTACGACATTCGGCAACACAAGGCGCCGCACCCCGGCGGCGCCTCCAGGGCGCTGCCGTTCTCGCCACGCCACCGCCCGACCATCGGCCCGACTTGCCGCCCCGCGTGCGCGGCGCTAAGTTCAAGCGATGGAACGCACCGGCAGGGAGGGCCGCGCGGTGCCCGGACGGCGCCGCGATCCGTCCACCTGGGCCGGCCACGCGCCGGCGGAGGTCATCCAGATGAAGCCGATCGTCCTCGCATGCGCCGTGTGCGCCTTCGCATCCGTCGCCATCGCCGCCGACGAAGTCCTGCCCCGGCGTTTCGCGCCGAATCAGTTCCCGCAGCTGGTCGAACTGGTGGAGTCGAAGATGGCCGACCGCGGTCAATTCGCCGCCGAAGAGGCCGAGCGCGAGAAGGTGCGCGACCTGCTGGCCGAGATCGGCGGCATGGTCGAAGGCAAGGGCCGCATCTCCGAACTCGACGCCAACACGCGCGCCGCGATCGAAGACCGCCGCAAGCAGATCAACAGCCTGCTGGCCGACAACGCGACCCAGGTCGCCGATGCCGGCGACGCGCCGAAGAAGCGCCGCCAGGCGCTGAACATGCTCGA
>DHLY01000171.1:3471-3864 GCA_002405525.1 Proteobacteria bacterium UBA4656 | reverse complement strand
TTGCCCGTGCCCTTGTCCTTGGCGGAGACGTGCAGGATGCCGTTGGCATCGATGTCGAAGGTGACCTCGACCTGCGGCATGCCGCGCGGCGCGGGCTCGATGCCGGCGAGATCGAAACGGGCCAGCGACTTGTTGGCCGAAGCGCGCTCGCGCTCGCCCTGCAGCACGTGGACCGTGACCGCGGTCTGGTTGTCGTCGGCGGTGGAGAACACCTGCGCGGCCTTGGTCGGAATGGTGGTGTTCTTCTCGATCAACTTGGTCATCACCCCGCCCAGCGTCTCGATGCCCAGAGACAGAGGGGTCACGTCGAGCAGCAGCACATCCTTGACCTGCCCGGACAGCACAGCGCCCTGCACCGCAGCGCCGATCGCCACCGCCTCGTCGGGGTTGACG
>DHLY01000171.1:0-3349 GCA_002405525.1 Proteobacteria bacterium UBA4656 | reverse complement strand
ACGTCCTTGCGCGGCTCCTTGCCAAAGAATTCCGACACTGCCTGCTGGACGCGCGGCATGCGGGTCTGGCCGCCGACCAGGATCACCTCGCCGACGTCTGACACCTTGAGGCCGGCATCCGCCAGCGCGGTGCGGCATGGATCGATGGTCCGCTTGACCAGGTCCTCGACCAGCGATTCCAGCTTGGCCCGGGTCAGTTTGATGTTGAGGTGCTTCGGGCCCGACGCATCCATCGTCACGTACGGCAGGTTGACGTCGGTCTGCTGGCTCGAGGACAGCTCGATCTTGGCCCGCTCGGCGGCATCCTTGAGGCGCTGCAGGGCCATCGGATCCTTGCGCAGGTCGATGCCCTCCTGCTTGCGGAACTCGTCCACCAGGAAATCGATGACCCGGTTGTCGAAGTCCTCGCCACCGAGGAAGGTGTCGCCGTTGGTGGCCAGCACCTCGAACTGCTTCTCGCCGTCGACTTCCGCGATCTCGATGATCGACACGTCGAAAGTGCCGCCGCCGAGGTCATAGACCGCGATCTTGCGATCCGCCCCTTTCTTGTCGAGGCCATAGGCGAGCGCCGCGGCGGTCGGCTCATTGATGATGCGCTTGACCTCGAGGCCGGCGATACGGCCAGCGTCCTTGGTCGCCTGGCGCTGGCTGTCGTTGAAATACGCCGGCACCGTGATGACGGCTTCCGTGACCGACTCGCCGAGGAAGTCCTCGGCGGTCTTCTTCATCTTCATGAGCACCTTGGCCGACACCTCCGGCGGCGCCATGCGCTTGCCATTGGCTTCGACCCACGCGTCGCCGTTGTCGTGCGCGACGATCGTGTAGGGGACCAGTTTCACGTCCTTCTGAACCACGTCCTCGATGAACTTGCGGCCGATCAGTCGCTTGACCGCGTAGAGAGTGTTCTTCGGGTTGGTGACGCCCTGGCGCTTCGCCGGTGCGCCGACCAGCACCTCGTTGTCCTTGGTGAAGGCGACGATCGAGGGCGTGGTGCGATCGCCCTCGGAATTCTCGATCACCCTGACTGTCCCGCCGTCCATGATGGCGACGCAGGAATTGGTGGTGCCGAGGTCGATGCCGATGATCTTGGCCATGTCGGGTCTCCGGATGCGGGGGCGGGCTCGATGCGGCCCGGGACGTCTGCGATTTGTGGATGCGGCGCGCCTTTTCAAGCGCTGCCGCTGCGGCTCAGGATGGTTCGCGCGCCACGGCCACCATCGCCGGGCGCAACAGCCGCTCGTGCAGGCGCCAGCCTTTCTGGAACACGGCCACCACGGTGCCTGGTGCCTTGCCCGGCGCGTCCACCAAGCTCATCGCCTGGTGGGATTCCGGGTCGAATGCGGCGCCGGCGGGATCGACTGCGGTCGCCCCGCCGGCCGCCAGCGCCTTCTCCAGCAGACGCAGGGTGAGACTCATCCCCTCTCTCAGCCCCACACCGTCGGTGCCGGGTGCCGTGAGGCCCGCCTCCAGACTGTCCAGCACCGGCAGCAGGTCGGCCAGCAGGCGCTCTGCCCCGAACTTGCGAGCCGCCTCTGCCTCCCGCACCCAGCGCTTGCGCTGGTTTTCCATCTCCGCCAGCAGACGCAGGTGCTCGGTTCGCGCTTCGCCCAGCTGCGCTTCCAGTGCGGCGACCCTCGCTTCGGGCGACGGCGCGGATGACGCGGATCCCGCGTCGGTCGGTTCAGGGTCGATCATATGGCAAGGATCCCCAGCGGCCACGAACGGCCGGAAGTGTCGACGGCGACAGCCCAGGGGCTATGGGGCCGCAGCGGAGCGATTCAAGGCGCTGGAGACTCGCCGCGCGGTGGCCTGGACAACCGGGATCACCCGGTCATAGGCCATCCGCGTGGGACCGATCACCCCCAACACGCCGAGCACCTTGCCGTCCGTGCCGTAGGGAGCGGCGACCAGCGAACACTGGCCGAGCGCCTCGAAGCCGCTCTCCTCGCCGATGAAAAGCCGGACGCCGTCTGCGTGGATGCAGTTCTCCAGCAGGCGCAGCAGTTCCTGCTTGCGCTGGAAGGCCTCGAACAGGTCGCGCAGGCGATCGATCCTGGCCAGGTCCTGCACACCGAGCAGGTTGCCGGCACCGGATACGAGCACGTCCTCGCGGCTTTCGACCCGCAGGGCGGCCTGCGCGACCTCGATCGCGGCGGCCATGGTGCGGTCGAGGTCGACGCGCGCCTGCCGCATCTCAGCCAGCAGGCGGGCGCGGATATCCTCCAACGGCAGGCCGGCGAATTGCGCATTGAGATAGTTCGCCATCTGCTCCAGTTCGGAGCCCGAGTAGGACCGCGGCATCTCGACGACCCGGTTCTGCACCTCATTGTCGGTGAACACCAGGATCACCAGCAGCCGGTTGCCGCCGACCGGGACGAAGTCGATGTGACGGAACGCGAACTGCTCGCGGCGCGGTACCGTGACGAGGCCGACGAAATGCGTGATTCCGGAAAGCAGCGACGATGCGTTGCTGAGCATCGCCTGGGTGCCGGCCGCCTCAGGAATGCCGCTGCTGATCCGGGCTTCCTCGTTCGGATCGAGCGGCTTGATCTCCAGCAGGCTGTCGACGAACACGCGATAGCCCTGTGCAGTGGGAACGCGCCCGGCCGACGTGTGGGGCGCCGCCACCAGGCCGATTTCCTCGAGGTCGGCCATTACGTTGCGGATGGTCGCGGGGCTGACGTCGAGGCCAGCCATCCGCGCCAGGGTGCGTGACCCGACCGGCTGGCCGTCCCGGATGTACTCGCCGATCAGAGCGCGCAGCAAGTGTCGGGCGCGTGGATCGAGGACGTCGGTGCTTCTGCGGGGCATGGGCCAAGGACGACATCGGACCTGTCGCGACCGTAATGCCGCGGCGCCGAGGGGTCAATACACGGCCGCCCGGGGGCGGCGGTTGGCCGCCGCCAGTCCGCGCGATATCGTGGCGGCCCGCCAACGGTGTCCCCATGCTGCGCGTCCTCACCGCCAAGGATTTCGCCATCGTCGAGCACGCCGAACTGGTGCCCGGCGAGCGCATGACCGCCCTCACCGGCGAAACCGGCGCCGGGAAGTCGCTGATGGTCGACGCGCTGGCCCTGCTGTGCGGGGCACGTGGCGACAGCGCCATGGTGCGAGCGGGCTGCGAGCGGGCGGAGCTGAGCGCCGAGTTCGACCTCGCCGCCCTGCCCGATTTGGCCGCGATGCTGCGCGGACTCGAACTCGACGACGGCAGCGACTGCCGGCTTCGCCGCGTGCTGCGCGTCGACGGCAGCAGCCGGGCATTCGTCAACGACCGCCCGGTCACGCTCGCGACCCTTCGCGAGGTGGCGGGCCGGCTGGTGGAAATCCACGGCCAGCACGAGCACCAGGC
>DHLY01000157.1:5857-19569 GCA_002405525.1 Proteobacteria bacterium UBA4656 | reverse complement strand
CGGCGCACGCGCCGCTCCCACAAACCCTGCGCCGCCCCCGCGCCAATGGCCAGGCCCAGAATCTGTGGGAGCGGCGCGTGCGCCGCGATGGCCCCGTCCTCGCCCCGGTCCCGCATCATGCCGCGCCTTCGCTCGCCGCCGCCTGCAGGGCGCGGATGCGATCGACTTCGGCCAGCAGTTCGCCCAGCGGCGGGAAGTTGAAGTCGCGCTCGAGCAGGGTCGGTGCGGGGCCCAGCAGGGCGTAGGTTTCGGCCAGCAGGTCGAACACCGGGTCGATGACCGGCGCGCCGTGGGTGTCGACGATCAGGTTGTCGGCCTCGACGTAGTGGCCGGCGACGTGCAGCCAGCGCACGCGCGACAGTGGCAGGCCGCGCAGGAAGGCGCGTGGGTCGTAGCGGTGGTTGATGCTGTTGACGTGGACATTGTTGACGTCCAGCAGCAGGTCGCAGTCGGCGCCGGCGATCACCGCGTTGATGAACTCGAGTTCAGTCAGTTCGCCGCCGAGCGGCGTGTAGTAGGACACGTTCTCCACTGCGATCCGCCGGCCCAGCAGGTCCTGCGTGCGCTGGATGCGCGCGACACAATGGCGCACGGCCGTCTCGGTGAACGGGATCGGCATCAGGTCGTAGAGATGCGCCTCGTCGGTGCAGGCCGACAGGTGCTCGCTGTAGTGTGCGATGCCGTGCTGGTCGAGGAAGCGACGCACGCGGGCGAGGAAGGTCTCGTCCAGCGGCGAGGGACCGCCGAGCGACAGCGAGAGCCCGTGGCAGGCGAAGGCATGGCGCTCGGCGAGCGCGCGCAGGCGCCGTCCCAGCGCACCGCCGCCGCCGATCCAGTTCTCCGGCGCGATCTCGAGGAAATCGAAGGCGCCCGGCGGGGCGGACTCCAGCGCGGCCAGCAGGCCGCGCCGGAGCCCGAGCCCGGCGCCATGGGGCATGCGGGTACCCATCGCGACGTCAGTCGCGGTCAGTGTTCAGGCGGCGCCGCCGCACTTGCCTTCCTCGCCCTTTTCGGCCTTCTCGCCGCCGCACTTGCCTTCGCCGCACTTGCCTTCCTTGCCCTTTTCGGTCTTCTCGCCGCCGCACTTGCCTTCGCCGCACTTGCCCTCGCCGCACTTGCCTTCGGCCTCATGCTTGTCGCCGCCGCAGGCGCCTTCCTTGCCCTTCTCGGCGCCGCATGTGCCCTCGCCGCACTTGCCTTCCTTCGCCTTCTCGTCGCCGACCAGCATGTAGCCGGCGCCAAGGTCGGTCAGTTCGAAGACGGTGCCGGCGTGCACCAGGCCCGCGGCGCCGAGCAGGGTGGCGCCAACGGCGAGGCTGAGCGTGTTGGTGAGCTTGTTCGACATGTCGATCTCCACGGTGGTCGTTGCAGGCTGGTCATGGTCGCCCTGGGCGACCGGCTTACGCTAGAACTGCCGCGGCGCAGCATTCAAGCGGCCGGAAGTCCCGACGATCCCGAGAATGGACCGCGCGGTGCGCAGACTTCTTTCGCGCGCGATCCATGCAAGTGGGATCGCCAAGACGATTCGGCGGCGGGGGTGGGGGTGGCGG
This sequence comes from Proteobacteria bacterium UBA4656, assembly GCA_002405525.1. Taxonomy (GTDB): domain Bacteria; phylum Pseudomonadota; class Gammaproteobacteria; order Xanthomonadales; family Ahniellaceae; genus UBA4656. The sequence continues at coordinate 18,019 of DHLY01000157.1, read as the reverse complement.
ATGCGTCCGTGTCGTGCCGGTGTCAGAACGCCAGCTGGGCGCGGAATTCAAGCACGTTCGGATCGTCCGCGATTCCGCGCCGCTCGCTGTCGAGGCGGATGTAATTGGCCATCAGGCGCGTCTCGCCGTCCAGCCACCAGGTGAGGCCGGCGCCGAGCGCGGTCTGGCGCCCGCCGGCGACCGTGCCATCGTCGAGGTCGACGCGGCTCCAGCGCAGGCCCAGTTCCAGCGTCGGACCGGTGCCATCGCCCTTGGGGGCGTCGATCACGCCGTTCTTGAAGCCGCGCGACTGGCCGAAGGGCAGCCAGCCGGCCTGCGCGTACCAGCCGTTGCCACGGAAGCCGCCGCCAGCGCGGTCCACGTCGGCGGTGATGTACTCCGACTGCACCAGCCACGGACCCCGGACCCAGGCCGCTTCGAGCCCGAGGCGGTCGATACGGTCGACGTCGCGCAGGGTGCCGGTGTCGACCAGGCGGCCGGCGGCGATGCCGGCCTCGGGCCGCGGCGCGAAGCGCGCGGTGCCCGCGTCGGGCGATTCGGTGACCAGCGCCGCGCCGAGGTGCAGGAACCCGTCGGCGTCCTGTCGCGGCAGCCAGGTGCCGCGCAGCGCGTAGCCTTCGCCGTCATTGAGACCCTGCAGGTTCTGGCCGAAGACCATCGCGCTCACTGTCCAGCGCGGCGCGAGGTAGGCGTATTCGGCACCGAGCCGTCGGCCCAGCGCGAAGGCGGTAGGCGCCGACTGCTCCATCAGCAGGGTCACCTTGTCCGAGGTGAGTTCGTCGAGGTAGATCGGCACCTTGAACTGCCCGGCGCGCAGGGCGTGGCCGCCGCCGAGGTTCCAGCGCGCGAAGGCGTCGGTCCAGATCGTCGCCTTGGCGTCGTACTCGGCCTTCAGTTCCAGGGTCTTGCCGTACTTGGCGGTCAGGGCAAAACGCGCGCGGCGGATCTCGTCGGCATCGCCGAGGTCGACGCGGTCGCTGCGGTACTGCAACCAGTCGTGCTGCAGGTTGAGGCCCGGCGACAGCGACCAGTCGTCAGCCACGGCGGGGGCAGCGAGGCAAAGCAGCACGGCGGTGGTCAGGGCACGGCGCACGGCACACTCCTGGATGACGGAAAGGCGACCAGTGTTTTGCAGAAAAGTGACACTTAGATGACATTCCGCCGCGAAGCCCGCCTCCTTCCGCCCCGGATCCCCGCGCGCCCGACACGCAGGAGCGACCCGGTCGGTTGCCCCAAGATCGGCTCGGGATGCTGGCACAAGTCCCTGATCAGCCGCGACTTCCGCGCGGCGACACCAGTGTCGCAGGCGCTGTAACATGGATGAAATCTTGCGGTCACATAATGCGGCACGTCTCGCGCATCCTGCGCGTCTGGAGAGAACCATGCGCCCGTCGCTTCCGTTCGTCCTCGCCCTCGCCCTCGCCACGCTCGGTCTCGCGGCTTGCGGGCAGCAGGGTTCCCAGCCGGCCGCGCCGGGCGCTCCCGCCGCGCAGCCGGAGGCCGGTGGCGTGGTGCAGATCGACGGCTCGAGCACCGTGTACCCGATCACCGAGGCGGTGGCCGAGGAGTTCCAGATCCAGAACCAGGGCAAGGTCAAGGTGACGGTCGGCGTATCCGGCACCGGTGGTGGCTTCAAGAAGTTCTGCCGCGGCGAACTCGACATCGCGAATGCCTCGCGCCCGATCCAGCGCGCCGAGATGGACGTCTGCGCCGCCGCCGGCATCAGGTACTTCGAGCTGCCGATCGCCTACGACGCGCTGACCGTCGTGGTGAACCCGGCCAATCCGGTCGACAGCATCTCGATCGAGGATTTGAAGAAGATGTGGGCTCCGGAGGCGCAGGGAACGATCACGCGCTGGAACCAGGTCAACCCGGCCTTCCCCGACGCCGAACTCAAGCTCTACGGCGCGGGCGCCGATTCGGGAACCTTCGATTACTTCACGGAGGCGGTGGTCGGCAAGGCCAAGTCCAGCCGTGGTGACTACACCGCGTCCGAGGACGACAACGTACTGGTGCAGGGCATTTCCAGCGACGTCAATGCGATCGGCTACTTCGGCTTCGCGTACTATTACGAGAACCGTGGCAAGCTGAAGTCGCTGGCGATCCAGCGCACTGAAGACGGCGCGCCGGTCAAGCCGACGCCGGAGACGGTGATCGACGGCACCTACATGCCGCTGTCCCGGCCGATGTTCGTCTATGTGTCCGAAAAGGCCTGGTTGCGCCCCGACGTGAAGGCGTTCATGGCGTTCTACCTCGACAACGCCGCCGTGCTCGCCCGCGAGGTGGACTACGTGCCGCTGCCCGACGGGGCCTACGCGACGATCCGGGGCCACCTGCAGGACGGCAAGATGGGGACGGTGTTCAAGGGCGAGCCTGCGACCGCGATCACGATCGAAGAGCTGCTCGCCCGCGAAGCCGCGTTGTAACGGAACCGGTGCAGACTGCTGCGGCGGTGGCGGTCGGAGGACGGGGCATGGCGGCAGTCCAACCAGTGGGCACTGGTCAGGTGGTTGCGGGTCGACTCGCCTACAGCACGCGACGTCATGTCGGCGAGCGCGTGATCGAGTTCGTGCTGCTCGCGGCGGCCCTGGTCGCGGTGGCGACCACGGTCGGGATCGTCTTCATCCTGGTCAAGGAGTCGCTGTCCTTCTTCGGTCGCGTGCCGGTGTGGGATTTCCTCACCGACACCCAATGGACGCCGCTGTTCTCCGATGCCCACTTCGGCATCGTGGTGCTGCTCACCGGCACTCTGGTGTCGTCGGCCATCGCGCTCGCGGTCGCGATCCCGCTGGGAACGGTCATCGCGATCTACCTCTCGGAGTTCGCCGCCGAGCGCGTGCGCGAGATCTGGAAGCCGGTGCTGGAACTGCTGGCCGGCGTTCCCACAATCATTTATGGCTACTTCGCGCTGTTCTTCCTGACCCCGATCCTGCAGGCGCTGATTCCCGGATTGCCGGGCTTCAACGTGCTCTCGGCGGGCCTGGTGATGGGCATCATGATCGTGCCCTACATCTCTTCGATCAGCGAAGATGCGATGCGCGCGGTGCCCATGTCGCTGCGCGAAGGCTCGTACGCGATGGGCGCCACACGCCTGCAGACCGCGCTGCGAGTGGTGGTACCCGCGGCGTTCTCCGGGATCGCCGCAGCCTACATCCTGGGCATCTCGCGCGCGGTGGGAGAGACCATGATCGTGGCGGTGGCCGCGGGAATGCAGCCCAACCTCACGCTCGACCCGACCCAGCCGGCGGCCACCATCACCGCCTACATCGTGCAGGTGGCCAAGGGCGACCTGCCGGTGGGCAGCATCGGCTACCAGACCATCTTCGCGGCCGGCCTGACCCTGTTCCTGGTTACCCTGGTGTTCAACCTGGCCGGCTTCTGGCTCAAGCGCCGCTTCCGCGAGGTGTACTGAGATGGCTGGCGCCGACCCCGGTTTCGACCTCGCTGCCGCACGAGACACCATCGCCCGGCAGAAACGGCGCGACCTCGCCTTCGCCGGCCTCGGTCTTGCCGCGCTGGCGCTGTGCTTGGCCACCTTCGTCGCGCTGTTCGTCGACATGGTGCTCGACGGTTCGGCGCGCCTGTCGTCGGAGTTCTTCACCAACTTCGCCTCGCGGCGCGCCGAGCAGGCCGGCATCCTCGCCGCCTGGGTCGGCACCCTGGTGGTGATGGTGGTGACCGCGGCGGTGGCGGTGCCGGTGGGCGTGGCGTCCGGCCTTTACCTCGAGGAATACGCGCCGAGCAACAAGCTCACCGCGCTGATCGAGATCAACATCAACAATCTCGCAGGGGTGCCGTCGATCGTCTACGGCCTGTTGGCGCTGGGCATGTTCGTGCATGCGTTCGGGCTCGGCGCGTCGGTGCTGACCGCCGGCCTTACCCTGGGCCTGCTGATCCTGCCGGTGGTGATCGTCTCCACCCGCGAGGCAATCCGCGCCGTTCCGGGCATGATCCGCGAGGCAGCCTACGCGCTCGGCGCCACGCGGTGGCAGATGGTTCGCCACCATGTTCTGCCGTACTCCATGCCCGGCATCCTCACCGGCGTGATCATCGGTCTGTCGCGGGCGATCGGCGAGACGGCGCCCATCGTCACCATCGGCGCCGTGACCTTCATTGCCTTCCTGCCGCCGTCTCCGGTCACGGCCACGGCGCCCTTCGTATCCCTCGACTGGCTGATGTCGCCGTTCACGGCGATGCCGATCCAGATCTTCAACTGGACCTCGCGTCCCGAGACTGCGTTCCAGCAGAACGCATCGGCCGCCGCGCTGGTGCTGGTTCTGATGACGCTGGCGATGAACGCGCTGGCGATCTGGCTGCGCTTCCGACTGCGCCGCAACCTCAAGTGGTAGCGCCACCCGTGCCCCGAAGACGGTAGACAACATGGCATCGAAGGCCCCCAAACCCGACCTCGCCACCCTGCCCAAGAAGGCAGAGGCGCGCATGTTGAATTTCTTCTACGGCGCCAAGCAGGCGCTGAGGAACATCACGCTGCCCGTCTACGACCGGCGCGTGACCGCGCTGATTGGTCCGTCCGGCTGCGGCAAGAGCACTTTTCTGCGCTGCTTCAACCGTATGCATGACCTCTACCCGGGCAACCGTTACCAGGGCGAGATCCGCTTTTTCCCGGACGACCTCAACCTGCTCGGCGGCGACGTCGATCCGATCGAGGTTCGCATGCGGCTGGCGATGGTGTTCCAGAAGCCCAACCCGTTTCCGAAGTCGATCTTCGAGAACGTCGCCTATGGACTTCGGGTGCGCGGGGTCAAGCAGCGTTCGGTGCTGCTCGACAAGGTCGAAGAGGCGTTGAAAGGCGCGGCGCTCTGGAATGAGGTCAAGGACCGGCTTGATGATCAGGCGAACAACCTGTCCGGTGGCCAGCAGCAGCGCCTTTGCATCGCCCGTGCACTGGCTGCCGAGCCGGAGATGCTGCTGTTCGACGAGCCCACGTCGGCGCTGGACCCGATCGCCACCGCCAGCATCGAGGAGCTGATCCACCAGTTGAAGGACAAGGTGACGATCCTCATCGTGACCCACAACATGCAGCAGGCAGCGCGGGTTTCCGACTTCACCGCCTATATGTACCTCGGTGATCTGATCGAGTTCGGCTGGACGGACGATCTCTTTTTCCGCCCGAAGAACAAGCAGACCGAGGACTACATCACCGGCCGCTTCGGCTGAGCGCCCGCAGGAGGACGCCATGAACACCAGCGAACACATCAGCAAGCAATACGATGCCGATCTGGCCGCCCTGCGCTCGCGGGTGGTGGAGATGGGGGGCGTGGTCGAGGAGCAGTTCCGGTTCGCGGTCGAAGCATTGTCGTCGGGTCGCAGCGATCTCGCCGAGCAAGTGGTTTCCAACGATCGCCGGGTGAACGAACTGGAGGTCGAGATCGACGACGACTGCGCCCACGTGATCGCCAAGCGCCAACCCGCGGCCAGCGACCTGCGGATGGTGCTGGGCGTGAGCAAGATGACCACCGACCTCGAACGCATCGGCGACAAGGCGCGCAAGATCGCCCGCCTGTCGGCCGCGGTCCGCTCCAGCAGCGAGGCCGACGCGCGTTGGCTTGAGGACACCCATCGATCCGCCGACGCCGCGCGTGCCCTGCTGCGCGACGCCCTCAACGCCTTCGTGCGCGGCGAACTGGACGCTGCCATCTCGGTGATCCGGAGCGCCCAGTCGGTGGGCCAGCAGGTTGCCGCGATTTCCCGCGGCCTGGTCAAGAGGATGGGCGAGACCCCGGGCCAGGTCGCGGTCCTGCTCGACATGATGGCGATCAACAAATCCATCGACCGCGTCGCCGACCACTCGGGCAACCTCGCCGAACACCTGATCTACATCATCAAGGGTACCGACGTTCGCCACGCCACGCTCGACCAGATCGAGCGCGAAACGCTGCAGCGCTGACGCTCAGGCATCACGACTCTTCTGCCGGTAAGGACAGAGATCCTTGAGTGGGCAGTGGGGGCAGTCGGGGCGCCGTGCCTTGCAGGTGTAGCGTCCGTGCAGGATCAGCCAGTGGTGGGCGTCTCGAAGGAAGGTGTCCGGTACGGTCTTCAGCAGGTCCTGTTCGACCGCCAGCGGCGTGCGGCCGCGCGACAGGCCGAGGCGCCGCGCGACCCGGAAAATGTGCGTGTCGACTGCGACCGTCGGTTCGCCGAAGGCGGTGTTGAGCACCACGTTGGCCGTCTTGCGGCCGACGCCGGGCAGGGCCTCCAGCGCCTCACGCCCGCGCGGAACGGCGCCGCCGTGCAGTTCCAGGAGTTGCCGACACAGGGCGATCACGTTCTTCGCCTTGGCGTTGAACAATCCGATGGTGTTGATGTAGCGCTTCAGGCCGTGTTCGCCCAGTGCGGCGATGCTGGCCGGCGTGTTGGCGACCGGGAACAGGCGGCGCGTGGCCTTGTTGACCCCGACGTCGGTGGCCTGGGCGGACAGCACCACCGCGACCAGCAGCTCGAACGGCGTGGTGTACTCGAGTTCGGTGGTGGGCCTGGGGTTCAATTCGCGCAGGCGGCCCAGCACCTCGCCGCAGCGGATGCGGCGCGACGCCAGCGACTCGCGCATCTTGCGTGCCCGGTGCAGAGTCTTCATGCCGCGGGCTTGCCGGCCGGTGGCGCGGTCGCGCGGGCGCTTGCGCGCGCGTCCAGTGCGTTCTTGACGGCGATCAGTAGCGCCAGCACGATGAAGGCGCCGAGCGGCAGCGTTGCCGGCAGGAAGCCTCGGTAGTCCTCTACGAGGGTGGTCTCCAGCGGTGCCGCCCACGCGCCGAGCAGGCGCGCTGCGCCGGCGAACAGGGTGCCCTGGCCGGTCGCTTCGCGCACGCATCCGATGGCGAACAGCACTGCAAGGAAGCCGGTGCCGACGGCAAGGCCGTCGAGCGCGGCGCGGCCCGGCGTGTTGCGCGCGGCGAAAGCCTCGGCGCGGCCCATCACCGCGCAGTTGGTGACGATCAGCGGGATGAAGATTCCCAGCACGCGATACATCTCGTGCAGCCAGGCGTTCATTGCGAGCTCGACGCAGGTGACGGTGGCGGCGATGACCACGATGTAGGCCGGGATCCGCATCTCGTCGCTGGCGAAGCGGCGCAGCAGGGAAACGGCGAGGTTGGTCAGGGTCAGCACCAGCACCGTGGCGACGCCGAGGCCCAGTGCGTTGATCGCGCTGTTGCTCACGGCGAGCAGCGGGCACAGGCCGAGCAGCGCCACCAGCCCCGTGTTGTTCGACCGCAGGCCCTCCCGAACGATCTCGCGCGCCCCACTGTCGTTCACCCTCGCGCCTCCCCGCTTTGCTGGGCCCTGTTCCGGCCGGCGCTACTCGCGCTGGCGTTCGCCAGGCCGCCGCAGTGCGGCGACAGTCTCCGCCTCACCCGAGGCCCTCGCCGACGATGAAACATCTTCGCCGAACACACGGTCCTTATTGTCACCGAACCACGTCAAGGCCCTGCGAACCGCCGCCATCACCGCGCGCGGGGTGATGGTGGCACCGGCGAACTGGTCGAAGTCGCCGCCGTCGCGCCGCACGGCCCAGCGTTCGGGCGGCGGGTCGCCCAGTGCGCGCCCTGCAAGGCGATGGATCCAGTCGCTGCGCGTATCCTCGATCGGATCGCCGAGGCCGGGGGTTTCATTGTGCGCGACCACCCGCACGCCGATCACCGTGCCGTCGGCACGCACGCCGAGCAGGAGTTCGATCGGCCCGCCATAGCCGTCGGGCGCGACCACGCTGAGTACGGCGGCCGCCGGCTCGCCGTGCAGGGTGGCGCGCCGCACCGGCCGCGGACGGTCGTCGCCGAAGCCGTCCGGTGCGCGCAACAGGATCGTGTCGGCCACCGGGTCGTTGTCGTAGCCCGACTCCGGCAGCAGCGCGGCGAGTGCCTCGCGGTCGGCGCGGCGCTGCTCGGCGGTGATCGGTTCGCGGGTGGCGAGATGCACCGCGGCCAGTAGCGCCGCGGTGCCGGCGGTGAAGGCCGCCAGCCGCAGCGCGGTGCGCAGGCTCGCGCGCAGGGCCTCGCTCACGGCGGGTGCCCGTAAGGCCGCGGCCTCAGCCAGCGGTCGAGCAGGGGCGCGGCCGCATTCATCAGCAGCACGCCGAAGGCCACGCCGTCGGGATAGGCGCCGTAGGTGCGCACCAGCACCGCGATCGCGCCGACGCCGAAGCCGAACAGCAGCCGGCCGCGCGGCGTGGCTGCGCCGCTGACCGGATCGGTGGCGATGAAGAAGGCGCCCAGCGCTACGGCCCCGTGCGCGAGGTGGAACAGTGGCGAGGCGTGGCTGCCCGGATCGTAAAGCCACGGCGGCAGCGCCACTGCCAGCACGCCGGCCAGCACGCCCGCCGGCACGTGCCAGTGGATCACGCGCCGGCGCAGCAGCCAAAGGCCGCCGGCGAGCCAGGCCATTGCGATCCAGGCAGCGCCGTCGTCGCGGCCGGCGAGCGCTTCAGCCACGTTGCGGCCCTGGCCGAGCTGGTCGCGAAGGTGGTCCAGTGGAGTGGCCTGCGCCAGCGCGTCCCAGGGCGCAGTGCCGCCGAACACGCCGGAGAGCAGCGCGTCCCAGGGCACTGGCGCGTCGCCAGCCGGCCACGCGGACAGTTCGCGTGTGAAGGCGACCAGAACCAGTACATAGCCGACCATCGCCGGGTTGAACAGGTTGTAGCCGAGCCCACCGTAGAGATGCTTGGCGAACACGATGGCGGCGCACATGCCCACCGCGGCCACCCACCACGGTGCCCAGGGCGGCAGGCACAGCGCGAACAGCACGGCGCAGACCGGTGCCGAGAGGTCACTCAGGAAGGGCCGCAGCGGCCGACCGCGCCAGCGCAGCATCAGGGCTTCGAAAGCCAGCGCGAACGCACAGGCGAGCGCGGCCTGCACGAACAGGCCCGGCCCCTGGAAGCCGACGGTGAGCGCGATGCCCGGCAGCAGTGCCAGCAGCACCTGCGCCATCACACACTGCACGCTGGACGTCGCCGGCAGGTGCGGCGCGTCGCCGAGCCGGAACTCACGCGGCATCGGGATCCTCCGGGGGCGCTGCGTGTCTCTTCGCTTCGGCGCGCGCGAGCGCGGCGGCGATCGGATCGTCGGGGCCCGCGTCGGCGGCGGTCGCCGAAGCGCGGCGCGCGGCCAGGCGCGCCGCGCGCTCGGTCTGCTCGCGCTCCAGCCGCGCCCTGCGCGCCTCGAAGCGGGTGCGCGCGGCCTCCGCGCGGCCGCGCTCTTCGGCGCGCACGCGCAGTTCGGTCTTGCCCCAGCGGTACCAGGCGACCAGCGGGATGTGGCTGGCGCAGACGTGCGCGCACAGTCCGCACTCGATGCAGTCGGCGAGCGCGTGGGCTTCGACCTGCTCGAAGTCGCCCGCGCGCAAATACCAGTGCAGTTGCTGGGGCAGCAGGCGCGCGGGGCAGACGCGCACGCATTCGCCGCAGCGGATGCAGGGCAGTTCGGCCGCCGGGTCGCGCAGTTCGTCGGCGGTCAGCACCAGCACGCAGTTGCATGACTTCGCGACCGGCACGGCGTCGGTGGGGAGTGCGATGCCCATCATCGGCCCGCCGAGCACGAGGCGCTCGGCACCGGGCGCATAGCCGCCGGCCTGTGCGATGAGCCACTCGACCGGCGTGCCGAGCAGTACGCGTAAGGTCGCCGGGGCGACCACGCCGCGACCGGTGACGCTGACGTAGCGCTCCACCAGCGGCAGGCCGCGCAGCACCGCGTCGGCCACCGCGGCGGCGGTGCCGACGTTGTGCACCAGCACGCCGAGGTCGGCCGGAAGGCCGCCGCTGGGCACCTCGGCGCCAGTGAGCACGTGGATCAACTGCCGCTCGCCGCCGGCGGGATAGATGGTCGGCACCATCGCGATTTCGATGCCGCCCGCGTCGCCCAGCGCCTCGCGTGCGGCGGCCAGCGCGCCGTGCATGCGGTCCTCGATCGCCAGCAGAACGCGCCGGGCGCGCACGATGCGTGCCAGAATGCGCCCGCCTTCGAGCACGGCCGCCACGCGTTCGCGCAGCAGCATCTCGTCGCAGGCGATCCAGGGTTCGCACTCGGCGCCATTGAGGACCAGCAGTTCGACCGGGCGGCCGAGTTTGTCCGCGGTGGGAAAGGCCGCGCCGCCCAGGCCGACGATTCCGGCGTCCTCGATCCGCGCGCGCAGTTCGGCCGGCTCGCGCAGTGCCCAGTCGGGCAGCGGTGGCAGCAGGTCCGTAGCGGTGTCGGCGGGGTCGACGTCGAGCACGATGCAAGGTCCGGGCAGGCCGCTGGCGTGCGGCACCGGGTGGTCTTCGATCGCGCGCACGACGCCGGCGGCGGGTGCGTGCAGGTGGGCGCCGCGGCCCTCGGCGCGCGCGATGCGCTGGCCACGGGCCACGCGTGCGCTGACGGCCACGTTCGGCACCGCCGCGTGGCCGGCGTGCTGGCCCAGCGGCAGGATGAGTACCGGCGGCAGCGGGCAGGCGCGCGAAGGCTCGCGCGTGGCGTGCGCCTTGTGTCCCGTCAGCGGCAGGCCGCCGGGAAAGCGGTGCAGCCGCAGCGGCGTATTCATGACAGGCGTGCGGCCTCCACCAGGGCCTGGAGGCGCGGCAGCGGCCGCGCCGGTCGCCAGCCGACCAGCCCCCGTCGCGCGGGCACCATCGAGATGCAGTCGACCGGGCAGGGTGGGATACACAGCTCGCAGCCGGTGCATTCGGCGTCCAGCACCGTGTGCATGAGTTTCGGGGCGCCGACGATGGCGTCCACCGGGCAGGCCTGGATGCACTTGGTGCAGCCGATGCAGACCTCCTCGTCGATCACCGCCAGCATCCTGGGTTTCTCGACGCCGTGGTCGGCATCCAGCGGCTTGGCCTCGCGGCCCAGCAGTTCGGCCAGTGCGCGGATGCCTGCTTCGCCGCCGGGCGGGCACTGGTTGATGTCGGCCTCGCCGCGCGCGATGGCCTCGGCGTAGGGGCGGCAGCCGGGAAAGCCGCATTGGCCGCACTGGGTCTGCGGCAGGATGCGGTCGATGGCGTCGGTCAGTGGCGCGCCCTCGCGGCGGAAGCGCACCGCGGCCCAGCCGAGCAGGGCGCCCAGCGCGATGCCGAGCGCGCCGAGTGCCAGCACCGCGGTACTCATCCGCGCGTCCCCATGCCGGCGAAGCCCATGAAGGCCAGCGCCATCAGCCCGGCGGTGATCAGGCCGATCGGCGCGCCCTGGAAGGGGCCCGGTACGTCGGCGGCCTCCAGCCGCTCGCGCAGTCCGGCGAACAGCACCAGCACGAGGCCGAAGCCGACCGCGGCGCCGAAGCCGAACACCAGCGCGCCGGCGAGGTCGTGGCCTTCCTGAGTGTTCAGCAGGGCGACGCCCAGCACCGCGCAGTTGGTGGTGATCAGCGGCAGGTATATGCCGAGCACCTGGTAGAGCACGGGAAAGCGCTGGCGCATGACCGCCTCGACCACCTGCACCAGCGCGGCGATGACGAGGATGAACGCCAAGGTGCGCAGCCACTGAAGCCCCAGCGGCACCAGCAGCCACTGCCAGACCAGGTGCGACAGGCCCGCGGCGAGGGTCAGCACGAAGGCGGTGGCCATCGCCAGCCCGATCGCCGGCTCGATCCGCTTGGACACGCCCATCACCGGGCACAGACCCAGGAACTTCACCAGCACGAAGTTGTTGATGAAGACCGCGGCGAGCAGGATGGCGAGGAGGTCGGTCATGCCGCGTGCCGCATCGGGTGCAATGCGCGCGGCGAATGGCGGTGCCGCATCCAGGCGGTTCCGGGCGAGGCAGCGAACGGCAAATGGCGAATGGCGAATGGGAAAGCCGCAAGCTCGCCGTTCACGGGTGCATCGGGTTGTTCCCCATTCGCCATTCGCTATTCGCCGCTTCATCCAGCCATTCGCAAGGCCGTCACTTCACCCGCATCCCCGGCTGCGCGCCCGCGTCCGGCGCCAGCAGGAACGGGCCGCCGCGTTCGTCGCTGGCGGCCAGCACCATGCCCTCGCTCATGCCGAAGCGCATCTTGCGCGGCGCGAGGTTGGCGACCATGACGGTCAGGCGGCCGACCAGGCTCGCCGGGTCGTAGGCGCTCTTGATGCCGGCGAAGACCTGGCGCTGCTCGGTGCCGAGGTCGAGCTTCAGGCGCAGCAGCTTGTCGGCCTCGGGCACAGCCTCGGCCTCGACGATGCGCGCGATGCGCAGG
>DHLY01000157.1:0-5664 GCA_002405525.1 Proteobacteria bacterium UBA4656 | reverse complement strand
GGCGGCGGGCGCGGGGGCGGCGGGCTGCAGGGTTTCCTTGTTGGCTTCCACGAGGGCCTCGATCTGTTTGGGGTCGATGCGCTTTGCGAGGTGCTGGAACGGTTCGATCGCGGTGCCGAGCAGCGGGCGTTCGACGGCGCCGAAGCCTGCGGGCGCGTCGCGCAGCAGGGCGAGCGCCTCGCCGGCCAGCCGCGGCACGATCGGCGAAAGGTAGATCGCCAGAGCGCGGAATGCGTTCAGCGCCTGGGTGCACACCGCATGCAGTTCGTCGCGCCGCGCAGGGTCCTTCGCCATCACCCACGGCGCCTGCCGGGCGATGTATTCGTTGGTCTGGTCGGCCAGCGCCATCACGGTCGACAGCACCTGACCAAGCCGGCGCGCCCCGTAGTGGCCGACGATCTGCCCCCGCGCTCGCGCGATGCGCGCGTAATCGGCCTGCGCGGGCAGAGCGTCGGCCAGGCGTCCGTCGAAATGCGAGTGGACGAAGCCGGCGCAGCGGCTGGCGATGTTGACGAACTTGCCGACGATGTCGCTGTTCACCCGCGCCACGAAGTCGGTGAGGTTGAGGTCCACGTCCTCCACCCCGCCGGAGGACTTCACCGCGAAGTAGTAGCGCAGGTAGTCGGCCGGGATGCCGGCGTCGAGCACCGAGCGTGCGCTGATGAAGGTGCCGCGCGACTTCGACATCTTGGCCCCGTCCACGGTCAGGTAACCGTTGACGTGCAGCGCGGTCGGCACCCGGTGGCCGGAGCCGGCCAGCACGGCCGGCCAGAACAGGCCGTGGAAGTTGACGATGTCCTTGCCGATGAAGTGGTGCATCTCGGTGCCGGCGGCGCGCGATCGCGCGGCGTCCGCGAAGTCCTCGAACGCCAGTCCCTCGAGCGCGCCGGGGTGGGCCGCCGCATAGTCCTTGAACGCGGAGAGATAACCGATCGGGGCGTCCAGCCAGACGTACAGGTACTTCCCCGGCGCACCGGGGATCTCGAACCCGAAGTAGGGCGCGTCGCGCGAGATGTCCCAGTCCCGCAGCTCGCCGGCCATCCATTCGCCGAGCTTGGCGCGCACACCCGGTGTCGCGAAGCCGGGGTCGGCGAGCAGCGTGTCCAGCAGATCGCGGAAGTCGCCGAGACGAAAGAAGTAGTGCTCGGATTCGCGCAGTTCGGGCGCGGCGCCGGAGACCACCGAGCGCGGGTTCCTGAGGTCGGTGGGGGCATAGGTGGCCCCGCAGGCTTCACAGTTGTCGCCGTACTGGTCGGCCGCGCCGCAGTTCGGACAGTCGCCCTTGACGTAGCGGTCGGGCAGGAACATCGACTTGACGGGGTCGAACAGCTGGCTGATCGAGCGGCGCGCGACGTGGCCGCCGACATCGAGCGCGCGGTAGATCTTCCAGGTCAGTTCGCGATTGGTCGCGGAGTTCGTCGAGCCGTAATGGTCGAAGGCCACGTGGAACTCGCGGAAGTCGCGCTCATGCGAGGCCTGGATGCCGGCGATGAAGGCCTCCGGTGTGACGCCTGCCTTCTCGGCCGCGAGCATGATCGGCGTGCCGTGGGTGTCGTCGGCGCAGACAAAGTGGACTGCGTGGCCCGCCATGCGCAGGGCGCGGGTGAAGATGTCGCCCTGGACGTAACCCAGCAGGTGCCCGATGTGCAGATGCCCGTTGGCGTAGGGCAGGGCGCAGGACACCAGCAGGTGGCGGGACGCGGTCATTCGGGGCGCAGGGCTCGGTTGGCGCGCGATTATCGCATGCGCCCGCCGGCGACCGGTCGGCCACGGCGCGGGTGTGGCTACAATCGGGGTCCACCCCACGGCGCGAGATTCCATGAGCGATGCCCTGAAGGACCGCGTGCGGTCCATCCTTTCCGGCGTGATCGATCCGCACACCGGCCGCGACCTGGTCGCCGAGGGCACGCTCAGGGGCATCGGCGTGGACGGTGACCGCGTTTCGGTGGACCTGCTGCTCGGCTATCCGGCGCTGGGCTGGCAGGCCGACCTGGCCGTGGCGGCCAGGGCCGCGCTGGAGGCCGACCCTGCGATCTCGACGGCGACGGTCAGCGTCGGCTTCCGGGTGATGGCGCACAAGGTGCAGGGCAACCTCACGCCGCTGCCGAACGTGAAGAACATCATCGCGGTCGCCAGCGGCAAGGGCGGGGTGGGCAAGTCCACCACCGCGGTCAACCTCGCGCTGGCGCTGTCCGCCGAGGGCGCCCAGGTCGGCATCCTCGACGCCGACATCTACGGCCCCAGCCAGCCGCGCATGCTCGGTGTGTCCGGCAAGCCCGACACCACTGACGGCCGGCGCATCGAGCCCAAGCGCAACTGGGGCCTGCAGGTGATGTCGATCGGTTTCCTCATCGAGGAGGACACGCCGATGATCTGGCGCGGGCCGATGGTGACCCAGGCCTTGCAGCAGCTGCTCAACGAGACCAACTGGGTCGACCTCGACTACCTCGTGATCGACCTGCCGCCGGGTACCGGCGACATCCAGCTCACGCTATGCCAGCGGGTGCCGGTGTCGGGCGCGGTGATCGTGACCACGCCGCAGGACATCGCCCTGCTGGACGCCCGCAAGGGACTCAAGATGTTCGAGAAGGTCGAAGTGCCCGTGCTCGGCATCGTGGAGAACATGAGCACCCACGTGTGCTCGAAGTGCGGCCACGAGGAGCACATCTTCGGCGCCGGCGGCGGCGCGCGGATGGCGGAACAGTACGGCGTGCCGCTGCTCGGTTCCCTGCCGCTCGACATCCGCATCCGCGAGGAGGTCGATACCGGCCGTCCGACCGTCGGCATCGATCCCGACGGGGCGATCGCCAGGACCTACCGTCAGATCGCGCGTGCCGCGGCTGCCCGCCTGGCGCTGCAGGCGCGCAACAAGGCGATCGGCTTCCCGAACATCGTGATCCAGAATTCCTGACCGTCCGGATCGAGCCTGCCGCCGGCATGGAGGCTGCGACTGCGGTCTGCGCTTGCCCTCGCCCTCGCCCTCGCAGGGGCGCGGCGATCCGGCTCAACTTCCCTCCGCAGCCCGCATAGAATGGCGGTTTCGGCCGGGAGTCCCGCATGTCCATCAAAGCAGACCAGTGGATCCGCCGCATGGCGGAGCAGCAGCGGATGATCGAACCCTTCGAGCCGGGCCAGGTGCGCCACGGCGCCGACGGGCACCGGCTGGTCAGCTATGGCACCTCGTCCTATGGCTACGACGTGCGCTGCGCCAACGAGTTCAAGATCTTCACCAACATCAACTCCACCATCGTCGACCCGAAGAACTTCGACGCGGGTTCCTTCGTCGACATCACGGCCGACGTGTGCATCATCCCGCCGAATTCCTTCGCGCTGGCGCGCACCGTGGAGTACTTCCGCGTGCCGCGCAGCACGCTGGTGGTGTGCCTCGGCAAGAGCACCTACGCGCGCTGCGGGATCATCGTCAACGTCACCCCGCTCGAGCCCGAGTGGGAAGGACACGTCACGCTGGAATTCTCCAACACCACCCCTCTGCCGGCCAAGATCTACGCCAACGAGGGTGTGGCGCAGATGCTGTTCTTCGAGTCCGACGAGGTCTGCGCGACCTCGTACAAGGACCGCGGCGGCAAGTACCAGGGCCAGCGCGGGGTCACCCTGCCGCGCACCTGAGCGCTGGCCGCGGGCGCCCGTTGTGCCGGCGGGCGGCGTGGGCGTAGTCTGACGCGACTGCACGGACCGGAGCCCCGCCATGCGCATCGTCACCTTCTTCGTGGTCCTGGCCGTCGCCGATGCCGCTGCCGCCGCGGTCGGCAAGTTCGATCCCGCCGGGCGCGACCGCACCCCGCTGGATGCTTATCCGGTGCTGGTGGTACGGGACCTCGCCGATGCGGTGGAAAAGCGGGCCGAGGGCGACAGGGCGGCCGCCTTCGCCGACGACGTGAAGGCCGGCGGCGCCCGATTCGCCGCAAAGCTGGCCGAGAAACTGACGGCCGACCCGGCGCTGCAGCGGCAGGTGGTGCGCGACGCACCCGCGGGAGCGCATGCCGTGGTCGAGGGCCGCATCGTGGATTTCCACGACGGCAACCTGGCCCAACGATACATCGGGCTCGGTGGCCGCGACCGCTTCGGCGCGGTGGTGGAAGTCAAGGACGGGGCCACCGGCGAGCTGCTGGGAACGATCGAGATCGACCTCAAGGGCAGTCTGATTCCGGGAGCCGGCAACCTGATCCAGTCCACCGGCAACTTCATCGAAGGCGCGGCCGCTCGCGTGCGCGACGAGTTGCTGATCGCCGCTGGCGACAAGCGCCGCGAGAACACCGGGCGCCAGGGCCGGCTGCGCGAGAAGTACGCCGCCGGCAACTGAAGTCCGACGTGCGGCCCGCCAGCCCGGGGCAACGGGGGCGAAGCCCGAAAGGGTCCGATCGACCGGCTCCACGCGTCGCGGACCGAGCGCAGACGCGGCGTGCATGGCGCGTGGGGCATGATGTGCCGATGAAGTTCTCGACCGCTGCTGCCCCGTTCGTCCTCCTGGGCGCCTTGTGGCTCGTCGCGCCCGGTGGCGCGCTGGCCAACGTGACTCGGCTGATGGCGCCGGACTCGCGCGTCACCGCCGACCTGAGCGGCTACGACCGCATCGTGGTGCTGGCCCCCGAGGCGGCGCTCGAGAAGCCGTCGACGGATCCGGAGGGCGCGAAAGCCGTCGAGGCGCAGATTGCCGAACGTGGTGCGGAGTTCGCCGATGGACTGGCCGCGCGCCTGCGCGCCAGCGGCGCCTATGCCGAGGTCGGCCGCGGGTCGGTCGTCGGCCGGGCGCTCGTCGTGCGAGGCCGCGTGCTGCGTTTCCGCGACGCCAATCTCGCCCAGCGCGTCGTGGGCCTGTTCCAGGGCGCACGGCTGGAAATCGCGTTCGAGATCGTGGACAACGAGACCGGCGCACTGCTCGGGCGCGCCGAAGCCGACTTCAGCGGCGGACTCCGGCCCGGCTCCTGGACCAACCTGGTCCGCAGCATGGACGGCTTCCTCAACGGCACCGCCGCGCGGCTGACCGACGAGCTGCTCGTCGCCGGCGGCTTCCGACAGCGCGAGGAAGTCGGTCGCGCGGCTCGCCAGCGCGAGAAGTACCGGTCCGACTGAGGCCCCGCGGGGGCCAGGCTCATCCGATGCCGAGCAGGTCTCGCATCGCGCGGATCCGCCGTGCCGCTGCCTCGTTCCCATAGCGTTCGGCGGGTCCCGCGCCCCACACCGGCTGCGGCCAGCGGGCGTCGTCACGGAAGCGCGCCACCGCGTGCAGGTGGAATTGCGGCACCTGGTTGCCGAGCGCACCGAGGTTCAGCTTGTGCGGCGTGCAGTGCGCGCCCAGGGCGCGCGCTGCGCGCCGTGTTTCGTCCATCAACTGCGTGGCGTCCGCGTCGGCGAGGTCGGTCAGTTCGACCAGACCCGGCCTCCGCGGCACGAGGATCAGCCAGGGAAAGCGGGCGTCGTCCATCAGCAGCACGCGGCACAGCGCAAGATCGCCGATCAAGCGGGTGTCGGCGGCGAGGCGGGGATGGAGTTCGAAGTCGGCCATGCGGACGATCCTAACCCGCGGTCGCGCGCAAGCCGTGCACGCGCCCCCGTGCCGTCCGCAGGAGCGCGCCCTGTGCGAGACCGGCACAGCCTCCGCCCAGCGAGGTCCGGATGCGGCGGTCGCGCACAGCGTGCGCTCCT
>DHLY01000062.1:38286-38416 GCA_002405525.1 Proteobacteria bacterium UBA4656 | reverse complement strand
CCGGCACGCTGTCGTAGTACAGCGCGACGACTTCGTCCGGACGGCTGTTGCGCCGCTCGAAGCGGATGCTGGAAACCGGATCCCAACGGCGCTCGCCATGCCCGGTGCCGAGTTCCTGCGCGGGCGCGGC
>DHLY01000062.1:37800-38130 GCA_002405525.1 Proteobacteria bacterium UBA4656 | reverse complement strand
TGGTGCTTGGCGCCGCCGGCGAGAGCGTCGGCACCGGAGGCGCGCGATTCGGCCTCCGCCTTCGCGCCGTCGCGACCGCGCCACGGGGCCGGCGCTTCCTGCGCGATCGGCGGACGATGGAAGGTCCGTTCGCGGAACACGGCGACGCCGACCACGCCCACGTCGTCCGGACGGCCGGTGCGCGCGGCGTAGGAATCCGGCAGTTCGGTGAAGTAGAACTCGGCGCTCTCCTGCATCGACTTGCGCCAGCCGCGGATCTCGGTGCGCTCCCACGGGCCCAGCACGTAGCCGGACTGCGCGGGGCTCGCGGTCTGGCCGGTCACGGCGTTG
>DHLY01000062.1:32031-37658 GCA_002405525.1 Proteobacteria bacterium UBA4656 | reverse complement strand
AGCACCGCCAGCAGGCGCTCGCCGGTGCGGTTTTCCAGCACCACGCGGTAGCGGTTGCCCGGCGTGCCCGGCACGAACATCCGCCCGCCGTCGCGATACAGGGGCAGTTCGCGACCGTCGGTGGCGTCGTACAGCCGCACGTCGACCAGGCGGCCGTTGCCGGCCTGGCCGGCGCCCGCGGCGGCGAGCAGGGCGAGGGTGGCGAGCAGGCGTCTCATGGCGTCCTCCGTGTCGGCCCGCAGCGGGCCGTGCGATCGATTCAACGCCGCGCGGGCTGAATCGGGGTTGGACGGGGCAGGCGTGGCGCCGCGGCGTTGGCGGCCGTTCACCGTGGCTTGCCCGGGGCCCGGCATCCCTCTAGCCTATGCGCGTCCTTCCTGCGCATGCCGGAGCCGCATCATGGCGCGACCCGCGAACCAGTTGAAGAAGCCGACCAACGTCACCATCCGCGCCGACCTGCTCGAACAGGCGCGCGAACTCAAGCTCAACCTGTCGCAGGAATTCGAGACCCACCTCGCCGAGGTCATCCGCAGGCGTCGCGCCGAGCAGTGGCTGCGCGACAACCGGGAGGCGATCGAGGCCTACAACCGGTTCGTGGCCAAGCACGGCATCTGGAACGAGGAGTTCCGCGGGTGGTGATCCGCCGCTTCGACGTGGTGCGCAACCCGAACCCGCGCACCCGCCGCCCCGTGCCCTACCTCGTGGTGCTGCAGTCCGAACTGCTCGACGGGCTCGACACCCGCGTGGTCGCGCCGCTGGCGCGCGCCGGCGGCGTGGAGGGGCGCGCCGCGGAGCGCCTGAATCCTGCCTTCGAGGTCGATGGCGAGCGCGTGGTGATGCTGACCCAGATGGTCGGTGCCGCGCCGCTGGCGTCGCTGGTCCGGGTCGGCAGCCTCGAGTCGGAGCGCCACCGCATCGTCGATGCGCTCGACCTGCTGTTCAGCGGCATCTGAATCCATCCGAACGAATCCCATGAAACGCGTCCTCACCGGCATCAAGCCCACCGGCACCCCGCACATCGGCAACTACGTCGGCGCGATCCGCCCGGCGATCGCCGCCAGCCGCATGGCGGGCGTGGAGTCGTTCTATTTCCTTGCCGACTGGCACGCGCTGATCGGCAACACCGATCCCGCCCGCGTTCAGCGGGCCACGCTGGAGATCGCGGCGTCGTGGCTGGCGCTGGGCCTCGACCCGGACCAGGTGCTGTTCTATCGCCAGAGCGACATTCCCGAGATCCCGGAACTCACCTGGCTGCTGACCTGCGTGACCGGCAAGGGCCTGCTCAATCGCGCGCATGCCTACAAGGCCGCGGTGGACGCCAACGCGGCCGCCGGAGAGGACCCCGACGCCGGCGTGACCGCCGGGCTCTACATGTATCCCGTGCTGATGGCGGCCGACATCCTGATGTTCAACGCCCACGCGGTGCCGGTGGGCCGCGACCAGGTGCAGCACATCGAGATCGCGCGCGACCTCGCCGCGCGCTTCAACCACCTCTACGGCGGCGAGTACTTCACCCTGCCCGAGGCGCAGGTCGAGGACGCCTCCGCCGTGCTGCCCGGCCTCGACGGGCGCAAGATGTCGAAGAGCTACGACAACGTGATCCCGCTGTGGGACGACCCGAAGACGCTGCGCAGGAAGATCCTCGGCATCGTCACCAACTCGCTGGCGCCGGGCGAGCCGAAGGATCCCGGGGCCTCGCATCTGTTCACCATCTTCCAGGCCTTCGCCGCGCCGGAGGAGACTGCCGCGATGCGCCGCGCCTATGCCGAAGGCATCGCCTGGGGCGAGGCCAAGGAGGCGCTGTTCGCGCGCATCGACGGCGAACTTGCCGAACCGCGCGAGCGCTACCGCGCGCTGGTCGCCGAGCCCGCACGGATCGAGGAGATCCTCGCCGCGGGCGCCGCGAAGGCCCGCGCGCGCGCCACGCCTTTCCTGCGCGAACTGCGCCACGCGGTGGGACTGCGGTCGCTGGCTGCCGCAGCGGCGGAGGCGACAGCAAGCGCGAAGGCGAAGAAGGCCGCCGGGGACGTGCGCGTGTTCAGGGATGGGCCTGGCTTCTACCTCAAGGTCCGCGACGACCGGGGCAACACCGTGCTGGCGGGAGGTCCCTACAACACCCATCAAGCGGCCACCAGCATCAGGGACCTCGTCGTCGGCCGTATGCACGATCCTTCGCAATGGGTCGTTCGGCCCGATGGAAACGGCTGGGTCGTCGCTCACCTCGGCGCGCAGGGCGACACGCCGAAAAGTCCGGTGTTCCCCACCGAGGACGATGCCCGTCGGGCGCTGGAACGCACGCTGGAGATCTGCCGCTCGATCGAGATCTGAGAGGCTGGGAAAAAGCAGCTCCTCAGGCAGGCCATGGATGGCCCGCACGCGGGTCATGCACGCCAGTGCATGAATCGCGGGAGCGAGTCCGGACCTGCGCCGGACTCGCAATGTGGAAAAAGCACCGGCGCGCACGCTCTCGGCATCCTGCTAGCCTCTCCGGACTCGTTGAGGTCGCCCCGGGAGTCCGCTCGATGCAATTCATTGCGCGCGTCCCCATCGTCGTGGTGTTCGCGGCCCTGGCTTGCGTGGGAGGTCTCGTGGCGGGCTGCAGCGCCACGCCAGGGTCCCGTCCGGCGGCCGATGCTGGGCCGGTGATCCGCGTCGCCACGTTCAATGTGTCGATGGCGGGCCGCGACGAGGGCGAGTGGATCAGCCGGCTCGCGGTGGACAACGATCCGCACGCGATGGCGATCGGCGCGATCCTGCAGCGGGTGCGCCCGGATGTCGTGCTGTTGAACGAGTTCGACCACGATCCGGAAGGGCGCAGCGCGCGCCGTTTTCGCGAGCGCTATCTGGCCCGCCCGCTGCACGGCGGCCTGCCGATCGAATACCCGTACGCCTATTCGGCGGCGGTCAACACGGGTGAGCCGTCGGGGCTCGATCTGGACGGCGATGGCCGGGTGGCCGGCCCCGGTGACGCCTGGGGATTTGGCCGGTTTCCCGGCCAGTACGGCATGCTGGTGCTCAGCCGCTTCCCGATCCGGGCGGCGTCGGTGCGCCAGTTCCGGCTCTTCCCCTGGTCCGCAATGCCGGGCGCGCTGCGGCCGGTGAATGCGGACGGCAGCCCATTCCAGTCCGATGCCGTGTGGGGCGCGGTGCGCCTGTCGTCGAAGAGCCACTGGGACGTGCCGATCGAAACCCCTGGCGGCGTGGTGCATCTGCTCGCCGCCCACCCGACCCCGCCCGCTTTCGATGGCCCTGAGGACCGCAACGGCCGGCGCAACCACGACGAGATCCGCCTGTGGGCCGACTACCTCTCCCCCGGCCGCAGCGGCTACCTGATCGACGATACGGGCCGGCGAGGCGGACTGGCGGAGGGCGCCGCGTTCGTCATCGTGGGGGACTACAACGCGGACCCGCGCGACGGGGGCAGCGTCGCGGGCGCGATTGCGCAACTGCTCGCGCACCCCCGGGTGGACGCCAGCGTGGCTCCGGCCAGCAGGGGCGCGGTGGCCGCATCCGGCGACCGCCACGACACCGCCGACTTCAGCGAACCCGCGCCGGGCAACCTGCGCGTCGATTACGTGTTGCCGTCGCGCAATCTGCGCCCTCGCGGAAGCGGAGTGTTCTGGCCGTCGCCGGGCGAAACGGGCGCGGACTGGGTGCGTGCCTCCGACCACCGGCTGGTCTGGATGGACCTGCAGTCGGCGGATTGAAGCGGCCAAGCCCGCTTCGCGGCGTCCGTGTGACGGAGCCCCGCACCGGTTCGCGCGCGGGCCCCGCCACACCGCCGCTGCGCGCAGCTTATTCGAGGGTCTCGAAACCGTCCTTGAGCAGCACGTCGGCGAGGCCGGCGGAGCCCGACCCGCGGATGGCCACCGTCCAGACCAGCGGGGGCGAGAGGCTGTTGACTTCGTCGAAGCGGATCTCGGCGAACTGGGTGTTCGTCAGCGTGGTCCCCTCCGGCATGTCCACCACAACCCGGAGCGCGTGCGTCTCGGTGGTGGTGCCGCCGAAGCCGAACGGCGCGATCGGACGGATGGTGAACCCCGACGGCGCGGTGATGGTGGCCGTCCAACTGGTCGCCGCGGTCACCGTGTTGCGGATGGTGCGGTTGAACTCGCAGCGGTCGACGCAGTTGGTGTTGCGCATGCTCGCGACATTGAGCGTGCGCGGGTTGCCGCCGGAGGCCGGGTTCGCCGCCGTGAAGCGGGCTCCGGTCTCGTTCATCACGAAGCCGGCGAGCGCGGCCTTCGAGAGGTCGATCATGCCGGTGCCCACGTCGTCGGGCGTGGCCGGCGTGACCACGTCAGGCATCCACTGGTCGCGGCGCGCCGTCATCATCAGTGCCGAGTGCACCTCCATCGGGGTCCAGGTCGGGCGCACGGCCCGTACCAGCGCCGCGCCGCCGGCCACGTGCGGGCCGGACATCGAGGTGCCGGTGAGGAATGCGAACAACTGCGGCGCCACGAAGGCGTCGTAGATGTTGGTCCCGGGGCCGGTGATGTCGGGCTTGGTGACGTCGAAGGAAGCGTTGGGGCCGCGCAGGCTGCTCGCGTTCAACACCCCGCCGAGGCGCGACGAGACCAGCGTGTTGACCCGGGTGGCCACCGCCGGGTTGGCTACGGCGTTGGTGTTGATGAAGTTGCGTAGCGCTTCGCCCACCGCCTGCTCGAGTGCGGCCGCGCGCAAGGTGGCCGCGCCGGGGCTGAACGCCGGCACGCCGGCGACGTTGTTGAAGATGATGCCGCCGAGCGCACCCGCGGCCTGCGCGTTGTTGAGCTTTTCCTCGAAGGTGCAGGTCCCGCGCTGGATCAGCGCCAGCGAGTTGGCGAAGAAGCCGGCGGGGTAGCCGCCGTTGGCCGTGCAGCCCAGCGGGTTGGTGGTGCTGAAGCGTATCTCGGTGTTGGTGGCGGGATTGAGCGGGCTGCCCATGCCATAAGCCTGGATGTTGCCCGCGAGGGGTCCTTCGGGCGGGGTGGGTGACGCCACCTGGAGCCGGATCGCGCTGTTGGCGCCCTGGTTCGGACGGTCGTCGGTGCTGTTGCCCACCGACATCACCCACGGCCCCCGGTGGTTCACCGTGCCCACCGGATTGGGGAAGGCGGTCCCGGTGTTGCCGGCGGAGGCGGCGACGAAAACATCCGCATTCACCGCATCCAGCTTCAGCCGGTCGTTGTCGACCCAGGGATTGGTGCCGCCCGAGATCGAGAAGTTGACCACGTCCACCTGGTCGGCGATCACCGCCTGAAAGGCGGCGAAGATCGCGGAGCCATCGCACGAGGACTGCTCGCAGACGCGATAGGCGATGACCTGGGCGCAGGGTGCCACGCCCGACACATCGACTGCGGGGAGGTTGGCGCCCGCGCTGCCCGCCGCCACCGGGTTGCCCGCCGCGGTGGCGGCCACGTGGCTGCCGTGGCCGTTCAGGTCCTGGCCGCTGGCGCCGGCCGCGCAGGTGGAATCACCGATGCAGTTGCGCGAAAGCAGCAGCTTCGGGGTGCTGGTGGCGAAGTCGCAGCTGGCGCCCATCGCCGCGTAGGACGGGTGGCTGATGTTGATGCCGCTGTCCACGATGCCGACCTTGATGCCCTGGCCGCGCCGCACGCTGGCCGGAGTGCCTGCCGGAACCGACA
>DHLY01000062.1:31063-31871 GCA_002405525.1 Proteobacteria bacterium UBA4656 | reverse complement strand
GTGCCCGCCGGACGCACCGACTTGACGCCGGGCAGCGCCTCGACCTTGGCGGCCTCGGCGGTCGAAAGGGCCAGCGCGATGCCGTTGTCGGTGACTTCGTAGCGGTAGGAGGCCTCCAACGGACGAGCCAGCGCCGCCTCGATGGACCGCAGGTAGGCATCCTGCCGTTCGCGCAGGAAAGCCCGGTACGCCTGCGCCGCCGGGGTGGACGCGTCGAGCTTGCGCGTGCCGGTGGCGGAGGGTGCGGTGGCCGCTCGGCCGGGCACCTGGCCCGCGTTGTAGAGCAGGCCCGGTTCTTCGAACAGCACGATATGGGTTTCGAACGCCGCGCGCACGGTCGATCCGCCCGACTGGGCAGTGGCGGACGAAGAGGCACTGCCGAGGGCGGTGCCGAGCGCGGCCGCGAGCGCGGTGGCAAGCAGACTCTTGCGCATGCTGTCGGACTCCATGGGGGGGATGACAAGGAAGGTCTCGGCCGGCAGTTTATCGATTCGCCGGCCGCCTGGAGTGAAGGCACACGCCATTGGCGGGCGCGACGCCATGGCAATGCACGTCAGCGCCGACACCGACAGGGGTGCCGAAGTGCAGTTGCCCTCGCCGGCCTTCGTCCCGCGGGCTTGCGGCCCGGAACGTCCCCCGCCTGCCCGGGGCGGCGCGGCGCGTGCCGGGTGATCACCGGCACCGGCATCGAGCCGAGCTACCCCGAGTTCGCCGCTGGACGCGTCGTCGCGGTGCGCGCGCCGACCCCGGACTGCCGTTCCGTCGCAGGCCGGCCCGGGTCCGCCGGCGAGCTTGGCCAGCGCGAACG
>DHLY01000062.1:30237-30831 GCA_002405525.1 Proteobacteria bacterium UBA4656 | reverse complement strand
GCCGTTGAAGCGGCCGCCGCGGGTCGCGACGAGGTCGATGCGCAGGTCCTCGCCGTAGGCCGGCGCGCCTTCGCGGGTGCCGATCGGGAACAGATTGCCGCCGTCGTCGCGGTGGCCGCAGAACGTGACCACGAAGCGCCCACCGTCGAGCCACAGGAACTCGAAGCCCTGCCCGGACTGCGCCGGGTCGTACCAGGCGCCGGTGAGTCCGCGCGGCTCGCCGATCGCGATCATCGGCGCGGTGAGGCGCGCGACCAGGAAGTCCTGCGCCTGCTGCTGCACGGCGGCCGGGAAGCCGCCGTGGCCTGCGCCGTCGACGGCGACATGCACCGGGCTTGCTCCCGCAGCGCGCAGCGCGTCCCGCAGGTGCTCGCTCTGTCGCGGCGGCACCGTCCCGTCGGCCGCGCCGTGGGCGATCAAGAACGGCGGATCGACGGCGTCCACCCAGGTGATCGGATTGGCCTGCACGGCCAGCGTGCGCCAGTCCGGGTAGGGCGCGAGCGGATTGGCCTCGTTGGCGCGCAGCACGCCGAGTCCCTCGTCGGCCGCACTGAAGCCGACCAGCAGCGGTTCCGGCGACGTGGGCAGGTCGTG
>DHLY01000062.1:16229-30153 GCA_002405525.1 Proteobacteria bacterium UBA4656 | reverse complement strand
GTGGGCAGGTCGTGTCGCGCCGGCCGGCCCGGCGCCGGGGCCTGGTCGAGTCCCATGTTCAGCAGGTCCGTGGGTCCGTAGTAGTCGACCACCGCCTGCAGGCGGCTCGAGTGGCGCAGATGGCCGCCGATCGTGCCCTCCAGCGCGGGGTCGTTGCCCGAGGTGCCGGCCAGGGCCACGAGGTGCCCGCCCGCCGCCGATCCCCAGGCGCCGAAGCGCGCGGGGTCGAGCGCGTAGGTCGCCGCATTCGCGCGCAGGAAGCGGATCGCCGCACGCACGTCGTGCGATCTGCGCCGGGAAGGTCACGCCTTCGCTGCCGACGCCGCCGGCCTGCGAGGTGAGACGGTAGCCGATCGAGGCCACCGCGATGCCGCGGTCGATCAGCGCGGTGGCGAAGGCCGGCGGCGGGCTGCGTGACCCGGACTGCCAGCCGCCGCCGTGGGCCCAGATCAGCGTTGGCCGCGGGGAGGTGCGGACCGCGGGCAGGTCGAGGTCGAGCTGCAGCGCGCGGGCGCCGACGGTCGCGTAGGTGACGTCGCGGTGGGTGGGCGCGGACTGGGCGACGCCCGCGCCCGCCAGAGCCACACCGACGAGGAGCAACACCGCGCGCAGGGCCGGCCCCGGGCGACCCAAGCGCCGCCACGGCGCCAGGAGTCCATGCCGGCGAGCCTTCGGGTCCTGACCTTGACCTCCCGCCTGGGCAACTTCGCGAGCAGGCGCTGCAGGTGGGGTGAGGTCCGGTTCGGCTGCCACCTGCGTGACCTGGCGTCCCTGATCCGCGCGGCGTTGGTACCGATGTGCCGCCCACGGGCCGGTCCCCGCCGCTGTGGGGCCGATCCATCCT
This sequence comes from Proteobacteria bacterium UBA4656, assembly GCA_002405525.1. Classification (GTDB taxonomy): domain Bacteria; phylum Pseudomonadota; class Gammaproteobacteria; order Xanthomonadales; family Ahniellaceae; genus UBA4656. Next base: position 29,309 of record DHLY01000062.1, on the reverse strand, counting down.
CTGAGTCGGGTATGTGCGGAGTCGCGCGGGATGGTGTGTCCTGCCGGTGGAAACACTCCGCCCGGCGACGCGTGACCCGCTGGCCGGCCGCACGATCCCCGGCTCGGGGATGGATGCCTGCCCGTCGATTCCGATGGCGGGGCGCCTCGATCGTGCTTTCCAGCCCTTCATCGACGTCGCGATTCCGGCGCACGCGGGTGACCGATCCCCTGAGTCGATCGCTTGCGCAAGGGGCCGCGCGCGCGGCATCCGTGCCGCGCGCCAGCGGAGGCGTTGCTCGACACCCTGCTAAGATTGCGGGTCCTTTCCCCGAAGGCGCCGTCCGGCGGCCCAGCGAGCTTCGAACCCATGCGTACCCAGTTCTGTGGCCTCGTCGACGAGCGCCTGGTCGGCCAGACGGTGACCCTCTGCGGCTGGGCCGACACCCGGCGCGACCATGGCGGGGTGGTGTTCGTCGATCTGCGCGACCACGAGGGAATCGTGCAGGTGGTTGCCGAACCCGACAACGCGGCGGCCTTCGCCGAAGCCAGCAAGGTGCGCTACGAGTACTGCCTGCGGATCACCGGCACGGTGCGGGCGCGCCCGGCCGCGCAGGTCAACGACAAGCTCGCCACCGGCAAGGTCGAGGTGGTGGCCGGCACGGTGGAGATCCTCAACGCCGCGGCGCCCTTGCCCTTCATGCTGCACGAGACCCCGGGCGAGGAGGCGCGGCTGAAGTACCGCTATTTGGACATCCGTCGCCCCGCGATGCAGAAGGCGATGCGAACGCGCATCAGGCTGGTGTCGGCGCTCCGGCACTACCTCGACGCGCGCGGCTTCCAGGACATCGAGACGCCCGTGCTGACCAAGGCCACGCCGGAGGGCGCGCGCGATTATCTCGTGCCCTCGCGCGTGCACCCGGGCGAGTTCTACGCCCTGCCGCAGTCGCCGCAGCTGTTCAAGCAGTTGCTGATGATGGCCGGCATGGACCGCTACTACCAGGTCGCGCGCTGCTTCCGCGACGAGGACCTGCGCGCCGACCGCCAACCCGAGTTCACCCAGCTCGACATGGAGTTCGCCTTCGTCGGCGAGCGCGACGTGCAGGACTTCGTGGAAGGCATGATCCGCCACGTGTTCCGGGAAGTGGCCGGCGTCGATCTCGGCGACCCCTTCCCACGTTTGACCTACGCCGAGGCGATCCGTCGCTTCGGGTCCGACAAGCCCGACCTGCGCATCGACCTCGAACTGGTCGACGTGGCCGAGCACGTGCGACACGTCGAGTTCAAGGTGTTCAGCGCGCCGGCCAACGACCCCGCCGGCCGCGTGGCCTGCCTTCGCGTGCCCGGCGGCGCGGAAATGACGCGCAAGCAGCTCGACGACCTCGCACCCTACGTCGCCCGCTATGGCGCCAGGGGGCTGGCCTGGATCCGCATCGACGACCTTGCCAAAGGCCGCGAACGGCTGACCTCGCCGATCACCAAGTTTCTCGACGATCGCGCGCTGGAAGGCATCTTCGAGGCCACTGGCGCCGCGACCGGCGACGTACTGTTCTTCGGCGCGGGTTCGTGGAAGACGGTTTCCGACTTCATGGGTGCGCTGCGCCTGAAGGTCGGTCGCGACCTCGGCCGTGTCGCCGATGGCTGGCGGCCTCTGTGGGTGGTGGACTTCCCGATGTTCGAGTTCGACCCGGCCGCGAAGCGCCACGTGGCGCTGCACCATCCGTTCACCGCGCCCAAGGTCGACGATGCCGCGCAGCTGGCGGCCGATCCGGCCAATGCGGTCAGCCGCGGCTACGACATGGTGCTCAACGGCAACGAGATCGGCGGCGGCTCGATCCGCATCCACCGCCCCGAGATGCAGAGCACGGTGTTCGACCTGCTCGGCATCACGCGCCACGAGGCCGAACTGAAGTTCGGCTTCCTGCTGGAGGCGCTCAAGTACGGCGCGCCGCCGCACGGCGGCATCGCTTTCGGCATCGACCGCATCGCGGCGCTGATGGTGGGCACGGAGTCGATCCGCGACGTGATCGCCTTCCCCAAGACCGCCAGCGCCACCTGCCTGCTCACCGCCGCGCCGAGCGAGGTGCCGGAGCCGCAACTGCAGGAACTGCACGTCCGGGTGGTGAGGCCGAAGAAGGACTGATCCGTGGCCGCCGGCAACGCTCCAGGGCAGGTGGTCCTCCTGCACGGCATCTGGATGCGCTCGCCGAGCCTGTGGTGGCTGGAACGCCGACTGCGCACCGCCGGCTTCCACACCGGGCGCTTCGACTACGCGTCGGTGTTCGGCGCCCCCGAAAGAGCCGTGGCGGCCCTGCGCGCGCACCTGCGCGCGACAGGCGCGGGACCGGTCCATCTGGTCGGGCACAGCCTCGGCGGGTTGGTGGCGGTCACCGCCTGCCGCGACGCCGCCGGCCTGCCGCCGGGCCGCATCCTGTGCCTGGGCTCGCCGCTCGCCGGCAGCGCGGCCGCGCGCGCGGCGGATCGATGGCCGGGAGTTCGCGAGCTGGTCGGCGGCTGGCGCGCGGCGCTGCTGGACGGCGTCGGTGCGCTGCCGGCCGGCCGCGAGGTCGGCATGGTGGCCGGGACGCGCTCGCTCGGTCTCGGGGCGCTGCTGGCGCGCCTGCCGCGGCCGCACGACGGCACGGTCGCGCTGTCGGAAACCCGGGTCGACGGCCTTTCCGACCACCTCGCGGTGGACGCTTCGCACACCGGGATGCTGCTCGATCCCGACGTCGCGGCGGCCGCTGCGCGGTTTCTGCGCTGCGGTCGCCTCGGGCCGGGCGCGGACGGTCACGTCCCGTGAGAGGCTGAGAAGAAACAGCCCCTTGGGCAGGCCATGGATGGCCCGCACGCGGGTCGTGCACGCCAGCGCATGATTCGCGGGCGCGAGTCCGGACCTGTCCCGGACGCGCGACTGGAAGACGCCACAGGCTCCGAGCCCGGAGCGGTGTGCCGTCGACGGTCGGGCCGATCGTGCGAGGACGACCCGGTCCCTCAGTGCTTCGGGTCCGGCTGCAGCAGGCGGCGTTCCATCTCCTCCACGCTGACCTGCAGTCGCGCTGCGGCAGTCGCATGGTCGCCGCCGCAGGCCGCGATGGCGGCGCGGATCGCGCGCTGCTCGACCATCCACAGCGGCTCGATGCCGGCGCCGCCGCCGTCGCGTGCGTCGCGCAGTCCGGCCGGCAGGTCGGCGGCGCCGACCGTGCCGCCGTCGAACAGCGCCGCGACCTGGCGCATGGCGTTGCGCAGTTCGGCCACGTTGCCCGGCCACTGGTGCCGCTGCAGCGCGGTGACCGCGCCGGGATCGAAACCGTCGAAGCGCTTGCCTTCCGCGGCGGCGTCGATCGCCATGAAATGGCGGGCCAGCACCAGGACGTCGTCCTCGCGCCAGCGCAGCGGCGGCAGGATGACGGGAACGACGTGCAGCCGGTGCACCAGTTCGGCTCGCAGCGGACCGGACAGCGCGGATGCTTCCAGCGTGCTGCACGCCACCAGCCGCCAGTCGCCGCGCGGCTGTTCGAGGGCGGCCAGCAGCCGGTCTTGCGCGGGTTCCGGCAGCGCATCGACGTCGTGCAGCGCGAGGGTGCCGAGCGTGTCGCCGGACAGCGCCGCATCGAGCCGTCCGGCAGCGCCGGCGGCCCGGCAGGCAACGGCGACCAGGCTGCGCGCAGCCCGCGGGCCTTCGCGGTGCACCGCGCGCACGGCGAGCCGCGCACCGCTGCCGGGTTCGCCCAGCAGCAGCAGCGGCGCGCTGCTGGCCGCCGCCGCGCGCAGCGACCTGATCGCGTCGCGCATCGCCTGCGAGGCGCCGAGCAGGCCGTGCAGCCCGGCGCCGGCGATCTCGCCGGCCACCCGCTGGATGCGCTGCTCCAGCAGCACCCGCTGCAGGGCGTTGCGCATCGACTGCATGAGCCGCTCGCGGGTGACCGGCTTTTCGATGAAATCCACCGCACCCGCCTGCGTGGCATCGACAGCGAGGCCGACCGAACCGAAGGCGGTGATGACCACGATCGCACTGTGCGGCGCGTGCCGTCGCATGGAGTCGAACAGCGTGAGCCCCTGTGCATCCGGCAGCTGCATGTCGAGCAGAATCACGTCCGGTCGCTGGTAGTCGATCGCCCGCAGCGCCTCGGCTGCGGTGCCGACGGCCGCCAGGCTCAGCGGCTGGTCGCGCAGGTAGGCCAGCAGCATCGCGCGCAGCGAATCGCTGTCGTCGACGACCAGCACGTGCGGCCGCACCCCGGCGCGGATCGGGACGGTGGGCAGTTCAGCCATGGGCCACCCCGCGCGTCGCCGCCTCGGCGCGCTGCGCCAGCAGGCGTTCGATCGACTCCTGCGCTGCGCGCGCCAGTTCGGGCAGGGTCTCCACCAGGACGGTGGCTGCCGCGGCGCGGTCGGCCTTGGCGTAGGTCTCGATCGCGGCGGCCACGTCGGCGACGGCGGTGGCGCCGTAGGAGAGCGCGGCGGACTTGAGCGCGTGCGATTCGCGCTCCAGCGCGCCGCGGTTCGAATCGGCGGCGGCCGACGACAGTCGCACGCAGCGCGCCTTGAGCTCGCTGCCGAAGCGCCGCAGGAGATCGTCGAACAGCGCGTGGCCCACGTCGCGCTCGAGCTGCTCGAGCAGGCCGGACGACAGCGGCGAGCCGCCCTCGACGGCGGTGGGTCGCCCCGTCGGGGCGATGCCGGTCCACTTCTCGATCGCCGCCGCCAGCTCCTCGGTCGGCAGCGGCTTGGCGAGCAGGTCGTTCATGCCCGCCGCCAGTGCGCGCTGGCGGTCTTCCGACTCGCCGCTGCCGGTGATGGCAAGGATCGGCACATCCATTCCGTCGCCGCCGGCAGCGCGGATGCCCTCGGCCACGTTGGTGCCTGCGAGGTCGGGCAGGCCGAGGTCGAGCAAGACCAGGTCATAGCGGCGCTGCAGCGCAAGGCGCAACGCGTCCGAACCGGTGGCCACCGCATCGCTCGCCACGCCCAGGCGCTGCAGTTGCGCCTGCAGCACCGCGCGGTTGGTGTCGCTGTCTTCGACCAGCAACACCCGCAGGCGGCGCGTGTCGACGCCGGCACCCTCGCCGCCCTCCGGCCGCGCCAGCGCGGGCACCGGCTTGCCGCCGAGGCACGCCAGCAGCGCGTCGCGCGACAGCGGCGCCGACATCCATTCGACGCTGCGACCGCGCGGCAGCGACTTTCGCGCTGCCGGAGTGCCGACCGGCACCACGCCGATCACCCGCACGCCGGCGAGCGCATCGAGAGCTTCGAAGGCGTGGGGTGCAGACTGGTGCAGCAGCGCGAGATACGGCCGCCATCCGTCGCGCAACGCGGCGGCGGCGTCGCGCCCGTCATGCACGGCGCGCGCTTCCATGCCCCAGCGCCGGCGCTGCTCAAGAAAGGCCGCGGCGCGCAGCGGCGCCGGATCGACCAGCAGCACGCCGCGCGACCGCACGGCGGCGATGCGCGGTTCCAGGGTCAGCGGCTCTGCGCCGTCGAGCGGCAGGTCGCAGGTGAAGCCGAACACACTGCCGCCAGGCTGGGCCGGGCGGAAGAAGGCGTCGCCGGCCATGGTGCGCGAGATCCGGCGGCACAGCGCGAGGCTGACGCCCAACCCCTGGCTGCCGTCCCGCGGCCGGTCGAGGCGCGCGGTCAGCGGTTCGAAGAGGTGCGGACGCAGCGCCTCGGGAACCCCGGTACCGGTGTCCTGCACCTCGAAACCCAGCCGGTATCGCGACGCGTCGCGTTCCAGCACCCTTGCACGCAACACCACGCCGCCGGCGTGGGTGTGGCGCAGCGCGTTGTCCAGCAGCACGCTGAGTGCGCGCAGCAGCCACTGCGGGTCTCCGGCGAGGTTCATCGGCATCGCCGGATCGACCACCGTGCTGGCCGACAGACCCGCGCGGTGCGCGCGGCCGGACATCGCGCCGATCGCTCCTTCGACCAGCGCGATCGGATTCAGCGGCGACCGGTCGAGGCGGACGCCGCCGGACTCGAACCGGGCCAGATCGGCCAGCGCGTCGAGCCGGGCCAGCGCGATGCGGCCATGGTCCTGGGCGCTGCGCGCACCGGAAATCTGCCCTTCAGACAGCGGCGACTGGGTCAGGATCTCCACGCAGCCCAGATTCGCAACCAGTGGCCAGCGCAGTTCGCGCGCGGCGTCGGCCACCAGTGCGGTCGGCCACCAGCCCGGCTGCGGGCCGGCCACCGTATCGCCGCCGCCGCCGACGAACGACAGCACGACCCGCGGACCGGCCAGCGACGCATCGATCCGCAGCGTACGCAGTTCGCCGTCCGCGTCCACGACCTCGGCGACCAGCGATCCGCGGCCGGCGCCCTGCAACAGCAGACGGCTGACCATCAGCCCGACCTCGTCCCCCGCCACCCGGTCCAGCGGGGCAGGGGGCGCGGCATTGCGGCCGAGCAGGCGCAGGGCCGCGCGATTGGCGGCGGCGATCCGGTGCCGCTCGTCGACCGCGACGAGGGCGACGGGGGCATGTTCGAACAGGGGGTCGGACACGGGCGGGAAGGGCCTCGGCTCGCCGGCCGCCGAAGGATGCGGAATTCCGCTCCCGCCGCCGACCGTCTGGGCCCCGATCCTATGTCCTGCCGTCGCGTTTTCCAATCGCGGCAGTGGAGCGCGCACCCGGCGGGCAGCGGATGGCGTCGGCGCGCTGCGAGCGCCGCGCCGACGACAGCCGCCGGCACGCGCCGCGCGGGCTGGCCGTTGCGCCCTACAATCGGCGACGCTCAAGCCCCCCCGCGACCCGCCCCATGCCCCGCATCCTCGGCATCGACCCCGGTTCCCAGCGCACCGGCATCGGCATCATCGACCTCGATGCGGGCGGGCGCGCGCGGCACGTGCACCACGCGACCCTGCACCTGACCGACAGCGAGACCTTCGCCCTGCGCCTGAAGCGGATCTTCGACGGGGTGGGCGAACTGATCGAAGCCCATCGGCCGCAGGAGGTCGCGATCGAGAAGGTCTTCGCCCAGCGCAACAACGCCGAATCGGTGCTCAAGCTCGGACAGGCCCGGGGGGCGGCGATCTGCGCGGTGGTTGCGCGCGGCCTGCCGGTCCAGGAATACGGGCCAAAGGAGATCAAGCAGGCGGTGACCGGCACCGGCGGCGCGGACAAGATCCAGGTCCAGCACATGGTCGCCCTGCTGCTGTCGCTGGCGGAAAAGCCGCAGGCCGACGCGGCCGACGCACTCGCCATTGCCATCACCCACGCCCACACCCGGGCCTCGGCGGCGCGGCTGGGCCTGCCCCGGGCATCCTGGAGACGCCGATGATCGGACGCCTGCGCGGCATCCTGGCCAGCAAGCTGCCGCCGTGGCTGGTGGTCGACGTCGGCGGCGTCGGCTACGAACTCGAAGCGCCGATGTCGACCTTCTACGAATTGCCGGAGACCGGCCGCGAGGTGGTGCTGTTCACCCATTACGCGGTGCGCGAGGACACGGTCGCGCTGTACGGCTTCCACCGCGAGGCGGAACGCGCGCTGTTCCGCACCCTGCTCAAGGTCAGCGGCATCGGCGCCAAGACCGCGCTGGCTATCCTGTCCGGTGCCGGCGTGGACGAGTTCGCGCGCCTTGTGCAGGGTGGCGACGTGGCGGCGCTGACCCGCATCCCGGGGATCGGCAAGAAGACCGCCGAGCGCATCGTGGTCGAGCTGCGCGACCGCGTGGACGGGATCGCCTCCGGCGGTCCGGCGCTGGCCGGCATGGCCGTTCCGGTGCCGGCCGATCCCGCTGCCGAGGCCACCGTGGCCCTGCAGGCACTGGGTTACAAGCCGGCCGAGGTCGCGCGCCTGGTGGCCAGGGTGGCGGAGACCGGCGACAGCGCCGAGACGATCATCCGCAAGGCGCTCAGGGCCGCGCTGCGCTGACGCGCGTGCGCCCCGCGCGGCGCGCGCTGCCGGTATCCTAGGCGTCCATGGAGCCCTCCCGCCTCGTCTCGGGCGCCGCCTCCCGCGAGGAGGACGCGCTCGACGCCAGCATTCGCCCGCGAAAACTGGCCGAGTACCTCGGCCAGCAGACCGTGCGCGAGCAGCTGTCGATCTACATCGAGGCCGCTCGCGGCCGCAAGGAAGCTCTCGACCACGTGCTGATCTTCGGCCCGCCGGGCCTGGGCAAGACGACGCTTTCGCACGTGATCGCGGCGGAGCTCGGGGTCAACCTGCGCAGCACCTCGGGGCCGGTGATCGAGCGCGCCGGCGACCTCGCCGCGTTGCTGACCAACCTGCAGCCGCACGACGTGCTGTTCGTGGACGAGATCCACCGCCTGTCGCCGGTGGTCGAGGAAGTGCTCTATCCGGCGATGGAGGACTTCCAGATCGACATCATGATCGGCGAGGGCCCGGCCGCGCGCTCGATCAAGCTCGACCTGCCGCCGTTCACCCTGGTCGGCGCCACCACCCGCGCCGGCCTGCTCACCAGTCCGTTGCGCGACCGCTTCGGCATCGTGCAGCGGCTGGAGTTCTACACCCGCGAGGAGCTGGCCTCGATCGTGCGCCGCTCGGCGCGCATCCTCGGTATCCCGTGCGCGGTGGAGGGCGCGGACGAGATCGCGCGTCGCTCGCGCGGCACTCCGCGCATCGCCAACCGTCTGCTGCGGCGGGTGCGCGACTACGCCCAGGTCAAGGGCGACGGAACCATCACCCGCGAACTGGCCGACGCCGCGATGGCCATGCTCAAGGTCGACCCGGAGGGCTTCGACGCCATCGACCGCCGCATGCTGAGCACCATCATCGAGAATTTCGACGGCGGCCCGGTGGGCGTGGAGTCCCTGGCCGCCGCCCTTTCCGAGGAGCGCGGCACCATCGAGGACGTGCTGGAGCCGTTCCTGATCCAGCAGGGTTTTCTCATCCGCACGGCGCGCGGCCGGATGGCGACCGCGAAGGCGTATCGGCACTTCGGGCTGGCGCCGCCGCGGCGCGCCGACGCGCCGGTCGCCGACCTGTTCGATCCAGGGGTCGGCAGTGGCGGCTGAGCCGATCCATGCGCCCTTCACCTGGCGGGTGCGCGTCTACTGGGAAGATACGGACGCCGGCGGAGTGGTCTACCACGCGGCCTACCTGCGCTTTCTGGAGCGCGCGCGCAGCGAGTGGCTGCGCGCGGCGGGGATCGACCAGTCGCGTCTGGCTTCGGAGCAGCGGCTGCTGTTCGCGGTCACCGAGGCGGACCTGCGCTTCCTCGCGCCGGCCCGGCTCGACGACGAACTGCAGGTGTCCTGCGTGGTCGAACGGGTCGGCGGCGCCAGCTTGCGGTTCAGCCAGGATGCGGTTCGCCTGGCGGACAATCGCCACGTCCTGTCCGCGCGCGTGCGCGCGGCCTGCCTGGCGGCCGGCACCTTCCGCCCTCGACCCGTCCCCAGTCACCTGCTTGCGCTTGCGGAGCCGTCTCGATGAACCAGGAACTCGACTACCTGCAGCTCGTGCTGCACGCCAGCCTGCCGGTCAAGCTGGTCATGCTCGCCCTACTGCTCGCCTCGGTCGGGTCGTGGATGATCATCCTGCGCAAGAAGGCGATGATCGACCGTGCCCTGCGCGAGGCCGACGCGTTCGAGGAGCGCTTCTGGTCCGGCGCCGACCTCGCCGCCCTGTTCAAGGAACTGACCGCGCGCGGTGGCTCGCTGGCCGGGCTTGAGAGCGTCTTCGAAGCCGGATTCCGCGAGTTCGCCCGCCTGCGCAGCCGCCGTCAGATCGATCCGAGGGCGATGCTGGAGGGCGCGCAGCGCGCGATGCGGGTGACCGTCTCGCGCGAGGTGGACCGTCTCGAGCAGAGCCTCGAGTTCCTCGCCACCGTCGGCTCGACCAGCCCCTATGTCGGCCTGTTCGGCACCGTGTGGGGCATCATGATCGCCTTCCACGGTCTCGCCTCGGTCAAGGAGGCCACCATCGCAATGGTGGCGCCCGGCATCTCGGAGGCGCTGATCGCCACCGCGATGGGGCTGTTCGCCGCGATCCCGGCGGTGATCGCCTACAACCGCTACTCCAACAAGGTCGATCGCCTGAACTCGCGTTACGACACCTTCCAGGAGGAGTTCTCGCAGATCCTCCAGCGGCAGTCGCACGTCGAGGACAACGGCTGAACCCCGGCGGTCCCCGATCCCCGTTCGATTCCGACGCATTCCGCAGGACGACCCGATGGGCGCCAGCACAAGACCCCGCCAGGGCCGCCGCCGCCGCGCGATGGCCGACATCAACGTCGTGCCCTACATCGACGTGATGCTGGTGCTGCTGATCATCTTCATGGTCACCGCACCGCTGCTCAACCTCGGCGTCGATATCGAGCTGCCCAAGTCGAACGCTCGCTCGCTGGAGGACAAGACCGATCCGGTGGTGGTGACGGTCGATCAGGACGGCGCGCTGTTCCTGACCCTGGGCAAGGGCGAACGGGAGGCGCTGGACGAAGCGACCCTGGTCGACAAAGTCTCGGCCTTCGTGCGCGCCAACCCGCAGGTCCCGGTGTTGATCGGCGGCGACGAGCGCGTGCCCTATGGCCGCGTGTACCAGGCGATGGTCCTGCTGCAACAGGCCGGCGCCCCGCGCGTCGGGCTGATGAGCGCCCCGATCCAGAACACGCCGAGCGAGGGCAGGGCGCCCGCCCGCCGCTGAGCCCTTGGACCGCCGCGACGACCAACTCGGGCCGCTGCTGCTCTCGCTCGCGATCCACGGCGTGTTCGTGGCCGGGCTGTGGGCGGCGACGCTGCGCTGCGAGACCTGGAACGCGGCCGTCGCGCGACTGGCGCTGCCCGGCTCCCTGTCGATGGAATGCGTCAAGCCACTGAACCTCGAGGGCCCGGTGATCGAGGCGATGCTGGTCGACTACTCGCCGCCGAAGACCACGCCGGCCAGCGTGCCGCGGCCGCGGCCGCAGCCGCCGAAGCCCGAGCCACCGAAGCCGGTGGCGGAGGCCCCGCCGCCCCCGCCGTTGCCGCCCGCCCCGCCGCGCGCCGATGACACCATCGACCGCGAGCGCGTCGCGCGCGACGGCCAGCTACCGGCGCTGGACGAGCAGCGCGAACAGGACGAGCGGCGCAAGCGCGAGCAGGTGGAGCTGGAGGCGCAGGAGCGCCTGACCGAGATGGAGCGCCAGCGCCAGCAGCAGATGGACGATATCCGCCGCCTGCGCGAACAGGCCGAGCAGCGCCGGCGGCTGGAGGAACAGCGCCTCGCGCAGCTCGAAGACCGCCAGCGCGACGACCGAGAACGCGCGGCGGAGCGGCAGCGCGCGGACGACCTGCCGGTGCGCGAAGACGCCCGGCGCGCCGGCACCGGCGGCACCGAGAACGACCTGCGCGCCCGCTACGTGTTCGCCCTGCAGCAGGCGGTGACCTCGAACTGGCTGCGCCCGGACACCGCGCGCCCCGGGCTGCGCTGCAGCGTGCGCATCGTGCAGTTGCCGGGCGGGGAGGTGATGGACGCCTCCGTGGTGCCGCCGTGCAACGGCGACCCGCTGACGCAGCGCTCGCTGGAGGCGGCCGTGATGCGCGCCCAGCCGCTCCCCTACCGCGGCTATGAGGCCGTGTTCCAGCGATCCATCGACTTCGTGTTCCGCTACGACGGGTGATCCCAATGCCGATCCGTGCCTTCCGCCTCGCCATCGTCCTGCTGCTCGCCGCCGCTTCCGGCGCGCGCGCGCAGGGACTCACCGTGGACATCGTCGACGGCAATCCGTCCGCGATTCCGATCGCCGTGGTGCCGTTCGCCAACGAGAGCGCAGGCCTGCCGCCGGCCACTGATGTGGCCGCGGTCATCGCCGCCGACCTGAACCGGGTCGGGCAGTTCCGTTCCCTGGACCGCCGCGACGTGGTCGAGTTCCCCGCCCGCGAAGCCGACGTGAAGTTCGCCACCTGGCGCGTGCTCAAGCAGGACTTCCTGGTGGTCGGTCGCATGCTGGACGCCGAAGCCGGCGCCTACCGCATCGAGTTCGAGCTGTTCGACGTCGCCAGGCAGCAGCGCTTGCAGGGCCTCGCGATCACCGCAAGGGCCGGCGACCTGCGCGGTGCCGCGCACCAGATCGCCGACCTGATCTACGAGCGGGTCATCGGCGTGCGAGGCGCGTTCTGGACCCGGATCGCCTACATCACTTCCACCGGCAGCGGTGACCGGCGCCAGTACGCGCTGATGGTCGCCGACTCCGACGGTTTCAACCCGCAGACGGTGGTGCGCTCGGGCGAGCCGCTGCTGTCGCCGGCCTGGTCGCCGGACGGGCGCAGGCTGGCCTACGTGTCGTTCGAACGCGGCAATTCGTCGATCTATATCCAGGACATCGGCACCGGCCAGCGCGAGGTCGTGGCCGCGCACAAGGGCATCAACGGCGCCCCCGCCTTCTCGCCCGACGGCGCCCGGCTCGCGCTGACGCTTTCGAAGTCGGGCAATCCCGAAATCTACGTGATGGACCTCGCGACCCGCCGCACTTCGCAGGTCACCCGCCACTTCGCCATCGATACCGAGCCGCAGTGGATGCCGGACGGGCAGTCGCTGGTGTTCACCTCCGACCGCGCCGGCAAACCGCAGATCTACCAGGTGCCGGTGGCCGGCGGCGATGCGGGCCGGCTGACCTTCGCCGGCGAGTACAACGCCGGTGGGGCGGTGGCCTTCGACGGGCAGCGCTTCGCTATGGTGCAAGGCAACGGGAACGTGTATCGTATTGCGGTTCTGGACCGCACGCGCGGCAGTCCCGGGGAAACCCGACTGCTGTCGCCCGGCAACCTGGATGAGTCGCCGAGCTTCGCCCCGAATGGCAGCATGTTGATCTATGCCGCCAGCGAGGGGCCGCGCGGCGTGCTCTACGCGGTGTCTGCCGATGGCCGGGTGCGGCAACGTCTGGTGCTGGCGGACGGGGACGTGCGTGAACCGGCATGGTCGCCGTTCCGCCAGCGCTGAACCGGGTTTTGCTTCACGGCGGGTCGCGAGGCTCGACCGATTCATGATCGATTCTCCAACCTCAGAAAAGGGTCTCCAAACCATGAACACCCCGATCCGTTTCATCCTCGCCGCATCCCTGGCCCTCGGCCTTGGCGCGTGCGCCAAGAAGGTCAAGGAGGAGGCTCCGGTCTCCGAGCCGACCACTCCCCCGGCCCAGACGGCGGCCGTCGATGACGGCAAGT
>DHLY01000062.1:4459-16009 GCA_002405525.1 Proteobacteria bacterium UBA4656 | reverse complement strand
GAAGCGGCGGAGATCCTCGGCTGTCACGGCAAGTACCTGCGCGACCGCCCGAGCGCGATGATCACTCTCGAGGGCCACGCCGACGAGCGCGGCACCCGCGAGTACAACCTCGGCCTCGGCGAGCGTCGTGGCAACGCGGTGTCGGGCGCCCTGCAGGCCAACGGCGGCGCGGCCGGCCAGCTCAGCGTGGTGTCCTACGGCGAGGAGCGTCCGGCGGCCGAAGGCCACGACGAGTCGGCGTGGTCGAAGAACCGCCGCGTCGAGATCGTGTACACGGCGAAGTAAGGCCGCGCGAAGTACAGCGGCATCCGATGCGCGCATTTCGCCATGCGTGGTTTCCGGCGGCGGCCCTGGTGGCCGCCGTCTTCGCCTCCGGTGTCCAGGCGCAGGGGCGGCTGAGCCTGTCCGAGCGCCTCGCTCGCCTCGAGCAGCAGTCGCAGGGCCAGGGCCAGGCCCAGACCACGGTGGAGCTGCTCAACCGCATCAACGAGCTGCAGGTCGAGGTGCAGACCTTGCGCGGGCTGGTCGAGCGGCAGGCGTTCGAGATCGAGAACCTGCAGAAGGTTCAGCGCGATCGTTACGTCGACCTCGACTCGCGGATCGGCCGCCTCGAGGGCGCCGACGCCGCCGTGGCGCCGGTGTCGGGCGAAGCACCGCTCCAGCCCGGGCAACTCGCGGCCGAGCCGCTGCAGCCTGCGGTGACCGAACCGCCGGTCCCGACGCCGCGGGAAGCCGAGCCGGCCGTCGAGCCCGCATCGCCGGCCCCGGCCGGTCTGGCCGTGCCACCAGCGGCCGGCGCTGCCGCCGAGAAGGCCGCCTACGACGAGGCCTTCGCCGCCCTGCGCGACGGCCGCTATGCCGAGTCGGCGCGACGCTTCCAGGGATTCCTCGTGGACCATCCGCAGGGCGAACTGGCCGACAACGCCCTGTACTGGCTCGGCGAGTCGTACTACGTGACCCAGAACTACCGGATCGCCCTCGACACCTTCAACGATCTGCTGGCGCGCTTTCCCGGCAGCGCCAAGGCGCCTGACGCCCTGCTCAAGGTCGGCTACTGCCACTACGAGCTCAAGGAGTGGCCGCAGGCCGAGCAGGTGCTCAACGAGGTCGTGCGCCTTTATCCCGAACAGACCGTCGGCAAGCTGGCCCAGGGCCGGCTGCGCGCGCTGCGCCTCGAAGGCCAGCGCTGACCTGCCGTCCCCGGCCGCGTGGCCGCAATCGCGCCCGATGCCGAAACCGCAGCGCGGGTCCAGGTGGACCCCGAGCGACTGCGCGTGACCGAGATCTTCCATTCCTTGCAGGGCGAGGCCCGCGACGTCGGCTGGCCTACGGTGTTCGTGCGTCTGACGGGCTGCCCGCTGCGCTGCACCTACTGCGATACGACGTATTCGTTCCATGGCGGCGCGTGGTGGACGATCGACGCCATCCTCGACGAGGTCGCCCGCCACGGCGCGCGGCACGTCTGCGTGACCGGCGGCGAGCCGCTGGCCCAGAAGCGCTGCCTCGTGCTGCTGCAGAAGTTCTGCGACGCCGGCTACCGTGTCTCGCTGGAGACCAGCGGCGCGCTCGACGTGGCGTCGGTCGACCCGCGGGTGAGCCGGGTGCTGGACCTCAAGACGCCGGCCTCCGGCGAGGCCCGACGCAACTGCTGGGAGAACCTTGCCGCGCTCACCGCGCACGACCAGGTCAAGTTCGTGGTTTGCGACCGCACCGATTACGAGTGGGCGCGCGGGATCATCCACGCCCATGGCCTCGGCGCGCGCTGCGAGGTGCTGTTGTCGCCCGCGCATGGACGGGTCGCGCCGCGCGATCTGGCCGAATGGCTGCTCGCCGACCGCTTGCCGGCGCGCCTGCAGGTGCAGTTGCACAAGTTGCTGTGGGGCGACCAGCCCGGTCGATGAGGGCCCCGCGATGACCGAAAACGCGCGCCCCGCCGTGGTGCTGCTTTCCGGGGGCATGGACTCCGCGGTGGTGCTCGCCATCGCGCGTGCGCAGGGCTTCGAAGGCCATGCGCTCAGCGTGCGCTACGGCCAGCGTCACTCGGTCGAACTCGACGCCGCGGCGGCGGTCGCCCGCGCGCTCGGCGCGGCCGCGCACAAGGTGGTCGACGTGGACCTGCGCGCGATCGGCGGCTCGGCGCTGACCGCCGACATCGCGGTGCCGGAATTCCCGGCCGCCGGCATTCCGGTCACCTACGTGCCGGCACGCAACACCATCATGCTCGCGCTCGCGCTCGGCTGGGCCGAGGTGCTGGGTGCGCAGGACCTCTTCGTCGGCGTCAACGCCGTCGACTATTCCGGCTACCCTGACTGCCGTCCCGCCTTCGTCGAGGCGTTCGAGCGGCTGGCCAACCTCGCCACCCGGGCCGGCGTGGAGGGACGACGCTTGCGGGTCCATGCGCCGCTGCTCGCGCTCTCGAAGGCCGACATCGTGCGCCGCGGGATCGAACTGGGCGTGGACTTTTCCGCCACCGTGTCGTGCTACCAGGCCGATTCACGGGGCCGCGCATGCGGGCGCTGCGATGCCTGCCGGCTGCGGGCGCAGGGCTTCGTGGAGGCCGGCGTGGCAGATCCGACGCGGTATGCGTAGGGCTGAGAGCTTGAGGGCCCAGGGCCCAGAGAAGCATCTCCTCGGCCTGCTCTATACAGGGTCCTGCTTCCCGCCAGCGCCATTCGCGCTGGCGTTCGGCGAGGGCCGCCGCAGTGCGGCGGCATGTCCCGCCTCACCCCTGGGCCCTGGGCCTGCTTGATCAAACACAGGAACTCGCGTTCCAGGCGGGCGCCTGTGCGCATTCGCCTTGTCGCGACACCGGCGCGCGCCTACACTCTCAGGCTTCGCGCGCGGTGGGCGCGCGGCAAGCCCCTGGGGTCGTTAGCTCAGTTGGTAGAGCAGCGGACTTTTAATCCGTAGGTCGCTGGTTCGAATCCAGCACGACCCACCAGCACGGCAGCTTATCGAGCGACCGCCCGGCCGAGCGCGATGCTCGGGCGAGGGCGCCGTAGTTTCCGGCGTTTGACGCAAGGCGCCGGTACAGGGGGTAAACTCCGGGTTGCGACCGCTCCGGATGGCCTGCCATGAACGAAGCCCACGCCGTCGTCGATCTCGACCGACTGCGCCGCACCTGCGCGGCCTGCGGACTCCACCAGCTGTGCCTGCCGGCGGCGATCGGCGCCGACGATCTGCACCGGCTGGACGAGATCCTGCAGGCGCGGCGGCCGCTGGAGCGCGGACAGCCGATCTTCCGCACCGACCATCCATTCTCGTCGCTCTATGTGGTGCGCTCGGGATCGTTCAAGACCTTCACCACCAACGAGCAGGGCGACAGCCAGGTCCTCGGTTTCCATTTGCCGGGCGAGATCCTCGGCTTCGACGCGGTCAGTACCGACCGCCACCAGTGCACGGCGGAGGCCCTCGAGCGATCGACCGTTTGCGAGGTGCCGTATGCCAAGCTGGCGCAGGTCGCGGCCCAGGTGCCGGACCTGCAGCGCCAGTTGATGCGCGTGATCAGCCGCGAGGTCCAGCGCGACCACGAACACCTCGTGATGATGGGTCGCCGGCAGGCGCAGGAGCGGCTGGCAATCTTCCTCAAGAGCCTGTCCGACCGTTATCGCCGGCTGCAGCGCGATCCGGCGGTGCTCACGCTCGGCATGTCGCGCTACGAACTCGCCAACTATCTCGGCTTGGTGGTGGAGACGGTCAGCCGCCTGTTCACCCGCATGCAGTCGCTCGGCGTGCTGGAAGTGCACCGCAAGACCGTGCGCATCGTCGACTTCGCGAAACTCGAGGCGCTGTCCGGCGAAGGCCACGCCGAAGCCACGAATTGCGAGCAGGACGGCGCGCCGGCGCGCGGCGGGCGGCGGGCCTGACGGGTACGCGGTCCGCGCGGTTCAACCCGCGCTTGGCAGGCACGCGGCGACGATCGCGTCGAGCCAGTGACTGCCGTGGCCGCCCCCGGGCAGCAGCCAGGGCCCGGCCATGGTGAGCGCGCCGACGCCGGCCATGAACGTCCCCGAGGCCGCGCGCCACGCCGGACGGGCGGCCAGCAAGCCGATCCGGGCCGCAACGCCCGATGCCGCGACCAGCGCGGGCGTCGTGCCGAGGCCGAAGGCCAGCATCACCAGCGCGCCCTCCGCGGCTCCGGCGGTCAGCCATGCCACCCCAAGGACCCCGTAGGCCATGCCGCACGGCAGCCAGCCCCAGAGCATGCCGGCGGCTGCGGCGCGCACCAGCGAGTCGACGGGCAGCACGTGTCGCAGCAGCGGCGCGAGGCGCCGCCACACGTGGGCACCGCCGGCGTCCAGCCAGCGGAAACCGCGGCGACCGGCGGCCAGTCGCAGCCCGAGCAGGACCAGGACCACGCCTGCGGCGACCTGCAGCGCGAGGCGCGCACCCTCCGCGTCGCCGAGCCGGCCCATGCCGGCGCCGATGCCGCCGACCAGCGCGCCGGCGAGGGTGTAGCTCGCCACGCGGCCGGCGTTGTAGACCAGCGGGAACACCAGCGGCCGGCCGCTGCGCTCGGCCGCCGCGCGCGAGGACAGGCCCAGCGCGCCCGCGATGCCGCCGCACATCGCGAGGCAGTGGGTGCTGCCCGCCAGCCCGGCGACGAGGGCGGCCAGCAGGGTGGCGACAAGCAGGTCGGTCATGGCGGCGGCTCGCGCGGCGGGCCGGGCACCCGCGGCTCGTCGTCGAGGATCGCATGGATCGCCGGCGAGTCGAGGTCGTCGAACTGACCGCCGTCCGCGGCCCGGAAGAAGGCCCAGACCGCGATGCCGACCAGCACCAGACTGATCGGAACCAGGATGCCGAGGATGCTCATCGGGTGGCCTCCGCGATCGGTTCGGCGCGCGGCGCCCAGCGTTCGGAGCGCGCCGCGCGCCCCGGAGCGGCCAGCCGCAGCGCATTGAGCGTCACCGCCAGCGAGGACACGGACATGCCGATCGCCGCCGCCCACGGCGGCACCCAGCCGAAGGCGGCCAGCAACAGGCCGATCGCATTGTAGCCTGCTGCCCAGCCGAGGTTTTGCCGCGCGATGCGCTGGGTGTCGCGGGCCGCCGCCAGCAGCACCGGCAGCGCGCCGAGCCGCGGCGCGGCAAGCACCACGTCGGCCGCGGCGTGCGCCAGCGCAGCGCCCTCGGCCATCGCAACCGACACGTCCGCGCCGGCGAGCACGGCGGCGTCGTTGATGCCGTCGCCGACCATCGCGACCCGGCGGCCGCCGGCCTGCAGCGCGCGGATCGCGGCAAGCTTGTCCTGCGGGGCCCGGCGCGCCTGCCAGCGGCCGATACCGACCCGCGCGGCGACTTCGCCGACCGGGCCGGGCGCGTCGCCCGACAGCACCTGCAGGTCGACACCCAGCGCCCGCAGCGCCGCCAGTGCCGCCGCGGCGTCGTGCCGGATCTCGTCCCCGAGATCGAGGCGAGCGACCGCGCCTCGCGCGTCGGCGAGCCATACGCCGCCCTCGTCGTCGATCGCGCCGGCGGCGAAGGCGGCGCTGCCGATGCGCCACGTCTCACCGTCGATCGTGCCTTCGACGCCCGCCCCCGCGACCGCTCGCACGCCGGTCGCCACCACGTTTTCGTCGGCGAAGCCGCGCAGCGCGGAGGCGGCCGGATGCAGGCTGTCGCACTCCAGTGCGGCGGCGACGGCCAGCACGCGCTCGCGCGGCACCTCGCGCAGCAGGCGCACGCCGGTCAGCCGCATGCGGCCGGTAGTCAACGTGCCGGTCTTGTCGAGCACCACGGTGTCGATCGCGGCCAGCGTCTCCAGCGCGTCGGGACGCAGCACGAGCAGGCCTTCGCGCGCCAGACGCGCGTGGGTGGCTGCGAGACCGGCCGGCACCGCCAGCGACAGCGCGCAGGGGCAACTCACCGCCAGCACGGCCAGCGCGATGGGCAGCGCCTGCGAAGGGTCTATCGCCAGCCAGGCACCGGCGACCAGTGCGGTGGCGCCGAACAGGACCACCACGAAGCGCGAGGCGATGCGGTCGGCGACCAGCGCGATCCGCGGCCGCGAGGACTGCGCGCGTTCGACCAAGCGCACGATCTGCGCCAGCGTGGTCTCGGCACCGGTGCGCGCCACGCGCACGTCGGTCGGGGAGTCCACGCACACGCTGCCGGCGAACACCGCCTCTCCGGCGCGGCGCACCACCGGACGCGATTCGCCGGTGAGCAGGGCCTCGTCGAAGGCTCCGGCCTCGGCCAGCAGCACGCCGTCGGCGGGCACCGCCTCGCCGGGGCGCACGCGCACCACGTCGCCGGCGCGCAGGGCGTGGACCGGCACCTCGCCGGTCGCGCCATCGGCGCCGATGCGTCGCGCCGTCTGCGGCTGCGCGCGCGCGAGGACCTCGACCGCTGCGTTCGCGCGCCGTCGTGCGGCCTGCTCGAGGTGCCGGGTGGCGAGAAGGAGGAAGACGAACATCACCGCAGAGTCGAAGTACACCGCCGGGCCGCCGCGCAGCGTCTCGACGACGCTGGCCAGCCACGCGACCAGGATCGTGGTCGCCACCAGCAGGTCCATGGCGGGTCGGCGCTGGCGCCATTCGATCCATGCCCCGCGCAGGAACGGCCAGCCTGCATAAAACACCACCGGGGTGGCGACCGACAGTCCGATCCAGCGGAAGAAGTCGCGGGTGGCGAGGTCCATGCCGCCGCCGTCGCCGAAGTAGAGCGCCTCGGCGAACATCATGCCCTGCATCATGCCGAGCCCCGCCACCACCAGTCGCTTCAGCGCGCGGCGGCGCTCCCTGGTGGCGGCTGCGTCGTCGGCGCCCGGCAGGTGCGGCAAGTAGCCCAGCCGCGCCAGCCGCGCCAGCACGGCACCGAGCCGCGTCACCGCCGGGTCCCAGGCGACCGTCGCGCGTCCGGTGGAGGGATTCACCCGCACCTCGAGCACGCCCGGCTCGCGGCCCAGGGCGTGCTCGATCAGCCACGCGCAGGCCGCGCAGCGGATGCCTTCGACCAGCACCGTGATCTCGCGTCCGCGATCGATCGCGCGGGAGTGTGCGGCCTGCACCGCCTCGCCGTCCCACGTCGACCAGTCCGCAGTCGCGTCGTCGGCGCGGCGCGCCGGCGCGCTGCGCACGCGGTAGTAGTCGAGCAGGCCGGCGTCGCGGATCAGCAGCGCGGCGGCCTCGCAGCCGGCGCAGCAGAAATCGCGCGGCGCGCCGTCGAACTCGGCCGCCCGCCGCCCGCGGGCCGGCAGCGGCTCAAGGCAGTGGAAGCAGGTCTCGCCGTCCGCGGCCATCGCCTCAGCCCGGGCCTACCGCCGGCACGAGGTCGAACGCCGGGGCGTCGTCTTCGATGCGTCCCGCCAGCCGCCAGCCGGCCGAGGACTCGACGCGCGCGTTCCATGCGTCGTGGCCGAGCGGCGCGACGCGGGCCACCCAGCGCCCGTCGCCCAGCGCCTCCAGCGGCACTCGCTGGTCCCGAAGCGGGTCACTGGCGTGCCGCAGGTGCAGGGTCAGTGCGTCGCCGTCGACCGTGGCGACGCGCACCTCGACCCGCCTGCGGTCCGCCTGCACCTGGGCGTGGCCGCGCAGCCCGCGGCGCGCCGCCTCCAGGTCGGCTGCGACATCGGCGAACTGCATCTGGCCGACGCGCCGCGCGGCGTCGTCCGCGCTGGCGACCGAGGCCGGGTCGCGGGCGGCCAGCCACAGCGTGGTGAGCCCGGCCGGGATGGTCGCGAGCGGAATCGCGATCACCAGCCAGACCATCGGTTCGCGGTACCAGGAGCGGGGCATCGGGATGTCCATGCGAGGCAGGCTCAGGGCGGGGCGAAGAAGGCCGACTTCTGGCGATAGGCGACGCCGTGGTCGGATTCACGGGTCACCACGAACACGATCTCGACGCGCCCGCGCGCGGCGCCGGGCGCCGCGGTCAGCGTCAGCGGCAGTACGCGCAGGGCCTGCGCGTCGACCTCGAAGTGGCGCAGGCGCCGGCCGTTCGCCGAATCGTCGTCGTCTCGATCGTCGCCGCGGGCGTGGGCGCCGAGCGGCGTGCTGATGGCGAGCGGGACCGAGGACTCGACGGCGATCTCGAAGCGGTGCGGGTGCCGGTCCTTGTTCATCACCTTCAGCGTGTACGCGTTCTCGCAGCCCGTCGGTGCCTCGCGGTAGAGTGCATTGCGGTCGCGCAGCACGTCGACGGCCAGCGGCACGCGCGCGGCGAGCGAGACGACGAAGCCGCCGGCGAGCAGCAGCAGGATGGCGCTGTAGATCAGCACCCGCGGGCGCAGCACGCGCGAAGGCTTGCCGTCGATTGCGTTCTGCGTGCTGTAGCGCACCAGCCCGCGCGGATAGCCCATCTTGTCCATCACTTCGTCGCAGGCGTCGATGCAGGCGCCGCAGGCGATGCACTCGTACTGCAGTCCGTTGCGGATATCGATGCCGGTGGGGCAGACCTGCACGCAGACCGTGCAGTCAATGCAGTCGCCGAGTCCGAGCGATCGCGGGTCGGCGCTGCGCTTGCGCGCGCCGCGCGGCTCGCCACGCGCGGCGTCGTAGGAGATCACCAGCGTGTTGCGGTCGAACATCGCGCCCTGGAAGCGCGCGTAGGGGCACATGTACTTGCACACCTGCTCGCGCAGGTAGCCGGCGTTGCCGTAGGTGGCCGCGCCGTAGAACAGCATCCAGAATCCCTCCCACGGGCCAACCTCGAGCGCCAGCAGGGAGGCGCCGAGTTCGCGGACCGGGGTGAAGAAGCCGACGAAGGTGAACCCGGTCCACGCCGCGAAAGCGATCCAGAGGAACTGCTTGCTGGCCTTGCGGCGGAACTTGTCCCACGACATCGGCGCCGCGTCGAGCTTCATGCGCTGGTTGCGCGAGCCTTCCGTCCAGCGCTCGATCCACAGGAAGGTCTCGCTCCACACCGTCTGCGGACAGGCGTAGCCGCACCACAGGCGGCCAGCCAGGGCGGTGAAGAAGAACAGCGCGAACGCGGCCATCATCAGCAGCATCGACAGGTAGATGAAGTCCTGCGGCCAGAAGGTCAGGCCGAGGACGTGGAACTGGCGCGCCGGCAGGTCGAACAGCACCGCCTGGCGGCCGTCCCAGGACAGCCACGGGAACAGGTAGAACATGCCCAGCAGCCAGAACACCGCGGCCTTGCGCAGGCGCTGGAAGCGTCCGTCCACCTCGTGCGGGTAGATCTTCGCCGCCGACTGGTACATCTCGCCGTCGTCGGTGACGACCGGCGTGGGCAGCGGGCCGGCCATCTCAGTCCTCCGGCGGCAGCGGCGCGTTGAAGCGGCTGCCGGGGCGCAGCAGGATCCAGGTGAACAGGCTGGCTGAGGCGGTGCACAGCCAGAACATGAAGAACCCGAGCGTGTAGCCGGCCTCGCGGCTCAGCCGCAGGTCGGCCCACGCGATGTGGTTCAGGTCCTCGGGGTCGACCACGGCGAAAAACACCATGGTCGCCACGCCCGCGGCGAAGAAGCTCGGCCACAGGATGGCCCCGAGCCGCTGCGCGAGCGGCCGGGGCGGAGGGTCGAAGCGCTCGAGGGCGGGCGCTGCACGGGAGCTCGGGGGCGGTTCGTGTCGCATGGATGCCCGCCCCGCCGGCTCAGCGCGCGCCGCCGGCGGCGCCGGACGGCGCGCCGCGGGACTGCGCCAGCACCCAGGCGGCGGCCAACCGCGAGCGCTCGGCGCCGATGATCGGCACCTGCGCCGGCATCACCCCGTTGCGGCCGTTGCGCACGCCCTCGCTGAGGGTGGCGAAGTCGGAGCCGTACAGCCACACGTCATCGGTCAGGTTCGGCGCGCCGAGCAGCGGGTTGCCCTTGCCCTGCGGGCCGTGGCAGGCGATGCAGAGGGTGTCGTAGCGAGCCTTGCCGGCCGCCGCGAGCGCGGGGTCGGCCTGCTGGCCCGACAGCGACAGCACGTAGGTCGCCACCTCGGTCACGCCCTGTTCGCCCAGCACCGGGCCCCACGGCGGCATCACCGCCTGGCGGCCACCCTTGACGCTGGCCAGCACCGCCTCGGGCTCGCCGCCCCAGATCCAGTCGTCGTCGGTCAGGTTGGGAAACCCGCGGGCGCCACGCGCGTCCGAGCCGTGGCACTGCGCGCAGTGGTTCGCGAACACCGAACGCCCGAGCGCGACCGCATCGGCATTGGTCGCCAGTTCCTGCACCGGGATGCCGTCGAAACGGGCGTAGAGCGCGCGCAGTTTCCCCTCGGCGGCGGCGGCGTCGGCATCGTGCTGGGCGGCGCTCGACCAGCCGCGGGTACCGGCGAAGTCGCCGAGCCCCGGGAACACGATCAGGTAGCCGACGCTGAACACGATGGATGCGTAGAAGAGGTTCAACCACCACTTCGGCAGCGGCTTGTTGTACTCCTGCAGGTCGTCGTCCCAGGTGTGGCCGGTGGTCGAGGTCGGCGTGTCGCCGGTCTGCCCGGGCGGGCGCTTCTTGCGCGTCCACCACAGCAGCCAGAAGCAGGCGACGATGTTGGCGATCGTCAGGATGGCGATGAACAGGGTCCATTGGGTACTCATGGCTGGTCCTCGCCGCGCTCCTTCAGGGGGAGGCGCGCGGCTTCGTCGAAGTCGGTCTTGCGCTTGGTGCTCCAGGCCCAGATCACGACGCCGATGAAGGCGGCCATGAGCAGCGCGGTGGCGATGCCGGACAGGGTGCCGAGATCCATGGTCATCACCTCACTCCGGCGCGGCGCCGGACGCGGAGCCGCCGCCGTCGAGCTGCGCGGTTTCCGGCGGCGCGCTCGAACCGCGCCGGGGCGCATGGCGGCCGAGGCCCTGCAGGTAGGCGATCACCGCGTCCATTTCGGTCTTGCCGCGCACCGCGGCGGGGATGCCGGCCAGGTCGTCGTCGGTGTAGGGCACGCCGATCGTACGAAGCGCCGACATGTGGTCGGCGAGCGTCGCCGCGTCGACCCGCCGCTCCAGCAGCCAAGGGTAGGCCGGCATGTTCGACTCCGGCACCACGTCACGCGGGTTGATCAGGTGCACGCGGTGCCAGTCGTCGCTGTAGCGGCCGCCGACCCGCGCCAGGTCGGGACCGGTGCGCTTGGACCCCCACTGGAAGGGATGGTCGTACACCGACTCCGCCGCCAGCGAGTAGTGGCCGTAGCGTTCGGTCTCGAAGCGCAGCGTGCGCACCATCTGCGAGTGGCAGCCGTAGCAGCCCTCGCGCAGGTAGACGTCGCGGCCGGCCAGTTCCAGTGCCGGGTAGGGCTTCTGCCCCGGCAGCGGCTGGACCACCTGCGCCTGGAACATCAGCGGCACGATCTCGACGATGCCGCCGATGGCGACCACGATCGCCACCAGCACGCCCATCAGGCCGACGTTCTTCTCGATCTTGTCGTGTTGCATGGTCTTGGGCTCCGGCTCAGGCGTGCGCGGGGGCGGGCACGGCGATCGGTTCGGCCTTGCGCGCCATGGCCAGCGTCTTCCACACGTTCCAGGCCATGATGAACATGCCGATCAGCACCAGGACCCCGCCGGCGAGGCGGCCGAGGTAGTAGGGATAGGTCGCCTTCAGCGCCTCCACGAAGGTGTAGGTCAGCGTGCCGTCGGCGTTGGTGGCGCGCCACATCAGGCC
>DHLY01000062.1:3747-4332 GCA_002405525.1 Proteobacteria bacterium UBA4656 | reverse complement strand
ACATCAGGCCCTGCATCACGCCCGAGATCCACATCGAGGCGATGTACAGCACCACGCCGATGGTGTGCACCCAGAAGTGCTGCTCGATCAGCCGGGTCGAGTACATGCTCGGCAGCTGCAGCAGGCGCGGCAGCAGCGAGTACACGCAGCCAACGGTGATCATCGCCACCCAGCCGAGCGCGCCGGAGTGCACGTGGCCGATCGTCCAGTCCGTGTAGTGGCTGAGCGAGTTGACCGTCTTGATCGACATCATCGGCCCCTCGAACGTGCTCATGCCGTAGAACGACAGCGACACCACCATGAACTTGATGATCGGGTCGGTGCGCAGCTTGTCCCACGCGCCGGACAGGGTCATGATGCCGTTGATCATGCCGCCCCAGGACGGCGCGATCAGGATCAGCGAGAACACCATGCCCAGCGACTGCGCCCAGTCGGGCAGGGCGGTGTAGAGCAGGTGGTGCGGGCCCGCCCACATGTAGATCGAGATCAGGGCCCAGAAGTGGACCACCGACAGTCGGTAGGAGTAGACGGGCCGGCCCGCCTGCTTGGGGATGAAGTAGTACATCATCCCGAGGAAGGCCGCGG
>DHLY01000062.1:3238-3592 GCA_002405525.1 Proteobacteria bacterium UBA4656 | reverse complement strand
AGGAAGAAGCCCACCGCGTTGTGGCCGTACCACCACTGCACCATGGCATCCACCGCGCCGGAGTACAGCGAGTAGCTCTTCAGCGCGCCGGCCGGGATCGCGAGGCTGTTGACGATGTGCAGGATCGCGATGGTGATGATGAAGGCGGCGAAGAACCAGTTCGCCACGTAGATGTGCTTGACCTGGCGCTTGACGATGGTGCCGAAGAACACGATGCCGTAGGCGACCCACACCGCGGTGATCGCGAGGTCGATCGGCCATTCGAGTTCGGCGTACTCCTTGCCCTGGGTCAGGCCCAGCGGCAGGGTGATGGCCGCGGCGACGATGATCGCCTGCCAGCCCCAGAAGGTGAAC
>DHLY01000062.1:1313-3033 GCA_002405525.1 Proteobacteria bacterium UBA4656 | reverse complement strand
AGCCGCCGAAGGCGAAGATCACGGCGTTGGTGTGCAGCGGCCGCAGCCGGCCGTAGGACAGCCAGGGGATGCCCCCGAGCAGGTCCGGCCAGTACAACTGGGCGGCGATGATCACGCCGACCAGCATCCCGACGATGCCCCAGACGACCGTCATCACCGTGAACTGCTTGACGACGTGGTCGTCGTAGTACTCGCTTGCGCTCGACATGCGTGGTCCCCACCGGAAACGTGCGGGGGCCAGTCTGGCGGCGGGCGGACGTGAAGGTGTTGACCGAGGTCAATCGACCCCGGCGGCGCGCCGGCGCAGGCGGCCGCTTCAGCGCCTGGCCGCTTCGTCGAGCAGGGCCGCGAGCCGCAGGCCGGCCAGCAGCAGGCGCTGCTCCAGCAGGGCACGGGTGCGGGCGGCGTAGGCGCGGTCGATGCGCGGCGATTGCGGGTACACCGAGGGCACCAGGCGGCAGGATTCCTCGGCCCAGCGGATCGGGGCATCGTCGGACCAGCGAGCCGTGGAATCGTCGGGCGCGTGCAGGCGCTCCAGCAGATCGCCGGCGAAGGGCACGGGACGGCGGCCCGGGGCACGCAGCAGGCCGGTGTCGAGGAGGGCGTGGAGGTTGGTGCCTTCGCCCTCCCAGCGCACCTGGAAGTCGTTGCCGCCGCGGTCGTCGGCGTGGCCGGCGTGCAGCGGCTGGTGCAGGTCGGCGACCAGGTGCAGGACCCACTTCAGTCCGTCGGCCCGCGCCTCGCGGGTGTCGCCGTCGCGCAGTTGCGCGGCAAAGCGGGACATCGCGGCGACCACGCAGCGCCCGCCGGGGCAGTCGCGCCGCGCCACGTAGGTGCAGGACGCGCGCGGGAAGTTGACGTAGTGAAAGGGGCCGGTGATGCCCATCCCTTCGGCCGCGCGCAGGTCGTCGGCCCAGGTCGATGCCTCGCGCAGCGCGGGGCCGGCACGGTCGCCGAGCAGGTCTTCGACCATCGCGTGCGCCTGCGGCGACAGGTGCCGGGCGGCGATCTCGCCAACCGTCTGGTGGCCCAGCGGGCCCCACGCCTGCGCCGGCGCGGCCGTGAGCAGGAACAGCGCGCCCAGCGCGGCGACGCGGCGGGCCGCGGTGGTCCTCATGCCGTGCTCGCCGCCGCGTCGGCGTGCTCGCGCACCACCGACAGCAGCCCGTCGGCATAGCGATCGAGCTTGGCGCCGCCGATGCCGGGCACGCCGGCGAGCGCTTGGCGGTCGCGCGGGCGCAGCGTGGCGACCGCGCGCAGCGTGCTGTCGTGGAAGATCACGTAGGCGGGCACGTTCTGCTCGCGCGCCAGCCGCGCGCGCAGGGCACGCAGCGCCTCGAACAGCGGATCGTCGGCCGGCGCGACCGCGGTCTCGCCTGGCGCCGTCGATTTGCCGCGCCGCCGGCCACCGGCGACCGGGGCTGCTTCCTCGCGCAGCCGCACCGGCGCTTCGCCGCGCAGCACCGGCCGGCTGGCCTCGGTCAGGCGCAGCGAGCCATGGCCGTCGGGATCGGTCTCCAGCAGGCCCAGCGCGAGCAGCTGCCGGAACACGCCCTTCCAGCGCCGCTCGTCCAGCGCGCGCCCGATGCCGAAGGTCGTCAGGCGGTCGTGACCGAAGGACGCGATGCGCTCGGTCTGCTCGCCGCGCAGGATGTCGGTCAGATGCCCGACGCCGAAGCGCTGCCCGCTGCGGTACACGCAACTGAGCGCCATGCGCGCC
>DHLY01000062.1:826-1159 GCA_002405525.1 Proteobacteria bacterium UBA4656 | reverse complement strand
GGCGTCGAAGGTGCGCGGCGGGTCGAGGCAGTTGTCGCAGTTGCCGCAGGGTCGCGGGTAGTCCTCGCTGAAGGCGGCGAGCAGGCCCTGGCGGCGGCAGCGCGTGGTTTCGCACCAGCCGAGCAGGGCATCGAGCTTGCGTCGCTCCAGCCGCTTGCGCTCCTCGCCGGCCTCGCTGGTGTCGATGAAGTGGCGGATGCCGACCACATCGGCCAGCCCGTACAGCATCCAGGCTTCGGCCGGTTCGCCGTCGCGGCCGGCGCGGCCGGTTTCCTGGTAGTAGCCTTCGACGCTCTTGGGCAGGTCGAGGTGGGCGACGAAGCGCACGTCCGG
>DHLY01000062.1:0-634 GCA_002405525.1 Proteobacteria bacterium UBA4656 | reverse complement strand
GGCGATGGTGGCCACCATCACCACGCCGTCCTCGCGCAGGAAGCGGCGCTGGTTGGCCGCGCGCACGCCCGCATCGAGCCCGGCGTGGTAGGGCAGGGCGGTGATGCCGTCGGCGGCGAGCGAGGCGGCCGTGTCCTCGACCTTGCGCCGGCTCTGGCAGTAGATGATGCCGGCCGCGCCGCGGCGGCGGGCCAGGAAATCACGCAGCTGGCGCTCCGGGCGGTCCTTGGCGACCACCGAATAGCGGATGTTGGGGCGGTCGAAGGAAGACACGAATTCGCGCGCCGCGCCGAGTTCGAGCCGCTCGACGATCTCGCGCCGGGTCGGCGCGTCCGCGGTGGCGGTGAGCGCGATGCGCGGCACCTGCGGCCAGCGCCGGTGCAGCACGTCGAGGCCGCGGTATTCGGGCCGGAAGTCGTGGCCCCACTGCGAGACGCAGTGCGCCTC
Organism: Proteobacteria bacterium UBA4656; assembly: GCA_002405525.1. GTDB lineage: Bacteria > Pseudomonadota > Gammaproteobacteria > Xanthomonadales > Ahniellaceae > UBA4656. The sequence continues at coordinate 187 of DHLY01000062.1, read as the reverse complement.
GTCGATCGCGAACAGGGCGATGCGCGCGCGGTCCAGGAGATCGAGGAAGCGCCCGGTGAGCAGGCGCTCGGGGGCGACGTAGACCAGGTCCAGGTCCCCGTCCTCGATCGCGCGCTCGATGCGCTGGGATTCGCCCGGTGGCAAGCTGGAATTGAGCGCGGCCGCGCGCACGCCGAGCTGCACCAGG
>DHLY01000095.1:21390-21702 GCA_002405525.1 Proteobacteria bacterium UBA4656 | reverse complement strand
CGGGGGGGGCGAGGCACCGCCGCGGCGGCGACGCCGCGACGCCATGTCGCGCGTCGACACGGCATGGCTGCGCATGGAGCGGTCGACCAACCTGATGATGATCACTTCGGTGATGATGCTGGAGACGCCCCTGGCGCTCGACCGGCTCAAGAAACTCATCAAGGATCGCTTCCTCGCCTATCCGCGGTTCCGCCAAAAGGTGGTCGAGACCGCGATGGGGCCGCACTGGGAAACCGACCCCGACTTCGACATCGACTGGCACGTCCGGCTGTCCGCGCTGCCGGGCCGCGGCGGCAAGCGCGAGCTGGAGCG
>DHLY01000095.1:19834-21197 GCA_002405525.1 Proteobacteria bacterium UBA4656 | reverse complement strand
GCAGTTCCACCTCGTCGAGCGCTATGGCGGCGGCTCCGCGATCGTCTGCCGCATCCACCACTGCTACGCGGACGGCATTGCGCTGGTGCAGGTCCTGCTCTCGATGACCGACGTCGAGGCGGAACCCGCCAAGGCCGAGCCTTTGGTCAAGCGCTGGCTCAAGAAGGAAGAGCACGCGAAGGTGGCCAAGCGCGTCGGGGTGATCGGCCGTTACGTCGAGATGGGCGAGAAAGTGCTCGAGAAGGGCATGGACTTCTACCGCGACCCGTCGCTGGCCGCCGTCGTCGCCAACGAAGGCGTCGAACTCGCCAAGGAACTCGCCTACGCGCTGTCGCTGCCGGACGATCCGCCGACGGTGCTCAAGACTCCGCTGGGCGTCAGCAAGCGCTGTGCATGGGCCGAGCCGCTGCGCCTGTCCGACGTGAAGGCGGTGGGCCGCGCGTTCCGTTGCACCGTCAACGACGTGCTGCTGGCGTCCGTGGCCGGCGCGCTGCGCACCTACCTGCTCGAGCGCGGCGAGGTACTGGACGGGCGCAATATCCGCGTGACCGTGCCGGTGAACCTGCGGCCGCTCGAGCACGCCAAGCAGCTTGGCAACCATTTCGGCCTGGTCTTCCTCGAACTCCCGGTGGGCGAGGCCAACCCGGTCGCGCGGCTGCAGGCCGTGGCCGCCAGCATGCGGCAGCTCCGCAAGTCGCGGCAGGCGATCATGGCCTTCGGCCTGCTCGCCGCCCTCGGCATGGCGCCGACGAACTTGCAACGGGTGGCGCTCGAACTGTTCTCGCGCAAGGCCAGCGCGGTCGCCACCAACGTTCCAGGCCCACAGAGCCCGCTGTATCTTGCCGGCGCCCGCATCCGCGACATGATGTTCTGGGTTCCTCAGACCGGAGGCATCGGCATCGGCGTCTCGATCCTCAGCTACGACGGGCAGGTGCATTTCGGCCTGATCGCCGACGCGAAGCTGATGCCGGATCCCGATTCGGTGATCCGCCGCTTCGAGCCCGAGTTCGAGAAACTGCTGTACCTCGCGCTGATGGCCGGCTGGGAGCACGACCTGACGCCGGAGGACGCGGAGGCGCTGATGCCCCACGCGCCTTCGGCGCCCTGATCGAGGGGGGGTGGGCCTCGACGCGACGCCATCGACAGGCGTGTCGTCGGTTTGTCCCCATGTCCTGTGGATAGCCGTCTGGACAAGCCTTGGAGCAGGGCGCGCGCGGCCCTGCGGCATAAGGCTGTCAAGGCGGTTTGGTCATTTCTTGACCAGTGGATGCCCGCGCGGTGCGTGCTCGTCGGGAATTGACCGCGCCGGGGGATGCCATTACCCTACGCGTCCCGATTTTCGGGCGGTTAGCTCAGCGGTAGA
>DHLY01000095.1:15818-19712 GCA_002405525.1 Proteobacteria bacterium UBA4656 | reverse complement strand
CTGCTTTCACACGGCAGGGGTCACAGGTTCGAAACCTGTACCGCCCACCAGATCCAAGGCACCCTCCGGGGTGCCTTTTTCTTTGGCGGACCTTGTGGCGCCTTCCTTCGAGTCCCGTTTCTTCGACCTCGACCGCCTCGACGTGGGGCAGGCGCGCTTGACGCCGGACGAGCAAGCGAGGGTCGCGCGCAAGGCCACGCCCATGCTGCGCCAGAGGCAGGCGGCCTCGTTCCATGCCGTGCGAACGACCTTGGCTCCGCTGCTGGGACGTTCACCGGGCGATATCCCCATTGCAATCGCGGCGGGCGGCAAGCCGGTTCTCGCAGACGGACGCTTGCACTTCAACATGAGCCACAGTGACGGCATCGGTCTGTTGGCTTGGGGTGCCACCGAGATCGGCGTCGACGTCGAGGCGCTGATCGCGCGACCGCGTGACGCGCTGGCCCGCAGGATCCTCGCCGAGGGGGAATGGGCTCGATGGGCAAGCATCGCCGAAGAACGCCGTTCCGCGTGGCTGACCCGTGCGTGGACGCGGAAGGAGGCCGCCTTGAAGGCGGCCGGTACCGGGCTCCGCGTTCCCCCGTCGGCGATCGACGTGGGCGGCGGCGACGGGGAAGGCGAGGACCGCACGCTCCATGTCGCCCGCCGGACGTGGTGGTGTGTCGATCTGCGCGACGCGGTGCCGGACGGCTACCGTGCCGCCGTGTGTGTCGCCTTGGCGGGCGGCTGAGCCACGTGGCCGTGGCGGACGGGCATTCGTGGATCGTCTACCTGATCCTCTGCCGGGGAGGACGTCTCTATTGCGGCGTTACGACGGACCTGGCCTCGCGTTGGGCCGCGCACGTCGCGGGCCGGGGCGCCCGGTTCACCCGTGCCTTCCCGCCCGTGGCCATCGTGGCTGCGACGCGTGTCGCGGGGCGCGGCGACGCGCTGTCCCTCGAGGCGCGCATCAAGCGGCAGCGGCGCGAGCGCAAGCGGTCCACCCTGCATGCTTCGGGCACCCCGCTGGATGACGCGGCCATCACGACATTCACCGTTTGAACGCAGGTGCCACCCCATGGTGCGCGGATGAAGACCCTGCTCGCCGCACTGCTGTTCTATGGACGTTTCGCCCTGCCGTTCTCGCGCATCGGCCATCGACGGCGCGTCGGTGCGGGCGTGCGGGAACGCTTCGACTTCCGCGGGCAGCGCTGGCTGGTCACCGGCGCGAGCGGCGGCCTCGGCGCCGCGATCGCGTCGCGGGCGGCCCGGAACGGCGCCGAGGTCGTCGCCATGGCCCGCGACGCCCGCCGGCTGGAGGCTCTTGCCCATGCCGTCGACGGACCGGGACGGATCATCCCGACCATGGTCGACCTTTCCCTGCTCGCGGCGGTTGACCAGGCCGGGCGCGCCGCAGCGGCGTCTGGCGGGTTCGACGTCGTGGTGCACAACGTCGGCGTGATGGTCCACGACTTCGAACGGACGCCGGAGGGCGGCGAGCGCGGTCTCGCCACCAACCTGCTCGGCCACCACGTGCTCGACCGCGCGCTGCGGGAGTCCGGGGCCATCTCCGCGTCGACGGCCCTGATCGCGATGTCCTCGGGAGGCGCCTATGGTGCCCGGCTCGACCTCGCCGCGCTTGAGGCGGATGACCCGCGTGCCCATGATGGTTTCGCGGCGTATGCGCAGCACAAGCGGGCGCAGGTCGCGCTGGTCGAGGCGTGGAACGCGGAAGGCCCGGGGCCCGCCTACGCGATGCATCCCGGATGGGTCGACACCCCCGGCGTGGCGACGGCGCTGCCCGGCTTCCGACGCTTCTTCGGGCCCGTCCTGCGTTCGGCGGAGGAGGGGGCGGACACCGCGCTCTGGTTGGCCGCCACCCGGCCACCTCCCCGGCCGGACACGATCTGGCTCGATCGGCATGCGGACCCCGCCCATGCCTTCGGGTTCACGCGTTCCGGCGCGTCCCCGGCGGAACTGCGGGCCTCGCTCGAGGCCCGGGCCGCAGCCGCCGGGATCGCCGGGGGCGCCGCGGCACACGGGACGTCCACCGCCTGACGGCCCGCTGGCCCCTGGGGGGCGAGGCGCATACTGGTCGGGTCTACCGCGATGCCTGGGGGCCTCCATGCCCGACGCCCGATCGAACGAACAGGATGCCTCCACCACCGGGTTCGGCACCCGCTGGAACCCGCCGCCCGGCGGCCGCATCGACCGCCTGGTCCGACAGCTTGGCGTCCTCGCGCACGTCGGGGCCGTGATCGTGCTCTACGGACTGACGGTCCTTGCCATCGGCATGGCGCTGGCACCGTCGCTCTGGTTGATCGACGGCTTCTGGATGCCGAGGATCGCGGACCAGCCTGACGGCCTCCGCCATCTGTCGCTCGGGTTGGGCATCGGCGCGGCCTGCTTCCTCTCGGGCTTCGCGCTGCTGGCGTCCATCGCCTTCCTCAACGCCGTGCTCCCGACGCGCCCGCGCCCGTTCGTCGGCGGCTACTTCTCGGGCAACGCGCTGCCTTGGGCGCTGCATAACGGGCTGTTCTACATCGCGCGCTACACGTTCCTGCCCTTCGTCACGCTGACGCCGTTCGCCCCGTGGTTCCTGCGCGCCATGGGCATGCGCATCGGTCGCGGCGCCTACATCAACACCGAGTTCATCTCGGACCCGCGCCTCGTCTCGGTCGGCGACCATGCCGTCATCGGCGGCAGCGTGCATCTCTTCGCGCACTACGGGGGCGGTGGCCACCTGTCGATCGCACCCGTGGTCATCGGCCATCGCGTGACCATCGGTCAGATGGCAACCGTGATGGGCGACGTCGTCATCGGCGACGATGCGGTGGTGCTTCCCCATTCGGTCGTCCTGCCGGGGACGCGCATCGGCGCGGGGGAGCTGTGGGGCGGGGTTCCTGCGCGGCGGATGAGCCACGAGGAACTCCATGCCTTGCGAGGCAACGCGTCATGATGGGAACACGCGCGTCGTCTCCGCAGGGCGGCCGCGAACGCCTCCGCCCCCTCCCCGGTCCAGCCTAGCCGCGGTGCCTCCATGAACCTCGACCTCCTGCCCTGGGCCCTGGCCGGCGTGATCCTGCTGCAACCCGTCGCGCAGAGGCGCCTGCTCGAAGCGGCGCGTCGGCGGCTCCGCCGTCGCATCGAACGCGAGCGCGGAAGCCGCGTGATCCTGCTGGTGCATCGCGAGGAGAGCATGAGCCTCCTCGGATTCAACCTGATGCGGTTCCTTGACGTGCAGGACTCGGAGGAGATCGTCCGCGCCATCCTCCAGACCGCCCCGGATGTTCCCATCGACCTGGTCCTGCACACGCCGGGGGGACTGGCGCTGCCCTCGCTGCAGATCGCGAAGGCCGTCTCCCGGAGAAAGGCCCCCGTCACGGCGTTCGTCCCGCATTACGCGATGTCCGGCGGCACCCTCATCGCCCTCGCCGCGGACCAGATCGTCATGTGCGAACACGCCGTGCTCGGGCCGATCGACCCGCAGGTCGGGGATTATCCGGCGGGCTCCGTGTTGCGGGCCGTCGCCCGCAAGGACGACAAGGACATCGACGACGACACCCTGATCCTCGCGGACCAGGCGGCGATGGCGATCGCCCAGTTGCGGCGCGCGGTCGCCGCGCTTCTCGCCCCGACGATGCGGGCCGACATCGCCGATGCCGTGGCCGGCCAGCTCTCGCAGGGGCAATGGACGCACGATTACCCGATCACGCCCGAGGAGGCCAAGGGCATGGGTCTGCCGGTGTCCACCGACATGCCGCCGGCCATCCTGGAAATGATGAGCCTCTACCCGATGCCCAGGCGGGCGACCCCGAGCGTCGAGTACGGCCGCGAACGCGAGCGCCGATCGAAGCCGCCCGCGGCGAAGCGCGACTAGCCCGATCGCCCGCCGCCACGATCGCGAGCGGGGCG
>DHLY01000095.1:14546-15430 GCA_002405525.1 Proteobacteria bacterium UBA4656 | reverse complement strand
GCCGCCTCGGGGTCGGAGAGCCACAGGCGCACGCCCCGAGGGCGGAGATCGTGGCTGCGGTCGCCGCGGCGGAACCGCCACGGAATCTCGGCGCCGCCATCGAGGCGTATGCCGATGCACTGATGGCTGGAAAGGGCGTCGGCGGAAGGCGGAGCGCCGTGCCGGCGGAGGTAGGTCGACGACGCCACCAGCACGAGGGGCAGGCGTGCGACACGGCGTGCGACAAGGCCTGAATCTTCGAGGGTTCCGCCGCGCACGCCGATGTCGAAGCCCTCGCCGATCAGGTCGACCTTGCGGTTCTCGAGGCTCAGTTCGATGTCCAGTTGCAGGTGTCGCGCGGCGAGGGACGGCAGGCAGGGCAGCACATAGCGGCGCCCGAACCCCGGCGGCGCGGAGATGCGCACGCGGCCTCGCGGCAGGCTGGCGTCCTGCGCCATCGCGGCCACCGCCTCGTCGAGTTGTCGAAGGCCGGGGGCGACCTGCGCGAGGAAGCGTTCGCCTTCCGGAGTCAGGCGCAACTGGCGCGTCGAACGCTTGAACAGGCGCAGGCCAAGCTCGTCCTCGAGCCGCTGCACGCTCTTGCTGACGGCCGCGGGCGTGAGGTCGAGGCGGCGTGCGGCCGCACTGAACCCGCCGTTCGCCGCGGACTCGACGAAGGCGACCAGTCGTTGGAGCTTGGGGGCGCTCATTTTCAAATCAGAGTTGAAGATGAATTTCCATTCTATGGCTTTCTGTCTTCTCCCGCGCGGATCAGGATGTGTGCCACCCCCACACCCGCAAGGACATCGTCATGAGCCATCGCATCCTCGTCGCCGGCGCATCCGGCACCATCGGCTCGGCCCTCGTGGCCGAACTCCTCCGTCAGGGCGCCGACGTCACGGCGC
>DHLY01000095.1:8164-14286 GCA_002405525.1 Proteobacteria bacterium UBA4656 | reverse complement strand
CGTGGGCCGCGAACGCGCTGCAGGCCGCCCGTGACGCGGGCATCCGCCACGTGGTGCGTTCCTCGGGCGCGGGCGCCGACCCGGACAGCCCGATGGCGATCGCCCGTGTGCAGGGCGAGATCGACCGTCTCGTCATGCAGAGCGGGCTGCCGTGGACAATCCTCCGACCGACCTTCTTCATGCAGAACCACCTGAACTTCAACGCCGGGGCGATCCGTGCCGGAACGCTCTACGCCGCACACGGCGAAGGCGCGATGGCGGTGGTCGATGTCCGCGACATCGCGGCGGCCGCAGCCGTGGTGTTGGCCGACCCGGCCGCGCACGAAGGACGCACCTACGATCTGACCGGCCCCGAGGCGCTGACGGAGGCGGAGCAGATGGCGCTGATCTCGCAGGAACTCGGTCGTCCCGTGCATTACGTCGACGTGCCTCTGGACACCGCCCGCGATGCGATGGCGGCATCCGGCGTGCCGCCCGCCGTCGTCGACTGGCTGACCAGCCTGAGCGCGATCGTGCGCAACGGCTGGGGCGCGGGACTCGCCGACGGCGTGCAGACCCTGACCGGACGTCCGCCCCGGCGATTCACCGACTTCGTCCGCGAGCACGCCCACGTCTGGCGCTGACGCCTCCGGGAGATCGGGCGTCCGGAATGGGGTGGCCCCGGCCGGTCGGGGCACACCCTCGATCGGCTCGTTGGCGTCGAACGCAGGCCCGGGCGCGCTACCAGCTCAAGACCCCGTGGAAGAACGGCACCACGCACGTCGAGTTCGAACCCGTGGACTTCATCGCCAAGCTGGCGGCGTTGGCCCCGCCACCCCGCGCCCATCTGACCCGCTTCCACGGCATCCTCGCCCCCAATGCCAGCCTGCGCGCGCAGCTCACGCCATCGGGTCGTGGCCGGCGTCCTGCGACCGATGCCGCGCCGGCCGATGGCACTGCGCCCACCGACCACCGTAACCCCGCCGAGCGCCAGCGTTCGATGACTTGGGCCCAACGCCTCAAGCGCGTGTTCAACATCGACCCGACCACCTGCATCCGCTGCGGCCGCGCGGTGCGGATCGTGGCCAGCATCGAAGAGCCAAACGCGATCCGCGCCATTCTGGCCACTTCGCAAAGCACGGCGCACTGAAGACCGCGGACTACCGGCCCGCACCGCGCGCACCGCCAGCGGCCGTCGCGTGAGTGCCGGCGGGCACGACGCCCGCGGCAAAGCCCGGCAACGAGCACGATGCGGCAACGCCCCCGCAGGGACGTGCGTGGGCCGCTGGCGGGAGCGGCCGCAAGAAAGGGGACGGGCGCGCGCCGGAACGCCCCTGCCGGCGACGCAACACGCCTGCAGCCCGTCGAACCGCGCCGATTGCGGCGAGCTCCGCCTGCCCGGCAGACTGTCCGGAAAGCGCGGTTGACCTTCCCAGGGCTCTCCGTTCAACCGGACCGCCAGGGTCGACCGGCCTTGGTGCGCTCGAGGCTCGCCGGCTTGCCACGCAAGGAGGGTGGCGTGGGCGGCGTCTTGCGCGGTCGATGGCCCGCGGCGATGTCTTCGTAGCGCACCGGGGCGTGCCGCACCGCAAGCTCCAGCACTCGATAAAGCACCATGCCCCGGCTGCGGGAGTGCCGCCGGTTGAAGCGGAACACGAACTCGTTGAGGTAGTCGTGCAGATGGGCGTGGTCAATGGCGCCTTGGTGAGTGCCGAGAATCCACCGCTTAGCGAGCGAGGCGACGCGATGAACGGCGGGCAGCAACTCCGCAGCCTGCTCATCGCCTCGAGGCCGGGCAGCGCGCTGACTGCGCGCTTCATGGGTGTAGCCACTTCGGTCCAGTCCAAGGCAGCCTGTCCAGCCGCCCGTGATGACGGTGGCGCCTGGCTCGACGTGATCGGAGACGAAGGCGCGCAGTGATGCCGTCGATGCGTCCGCCAGCACAGCAATCCGGCACCGACCGTAGCCACTGGGCTGCTTGATCTCCACTGCAATGCCCGTCAACACCTTGTCGCCCCGGCCCTTGCGGCGGCCAACTCCCGGATCTCGCCCACCGATGCAGGTCTCGTCAACCTCGACGGTGCCCATCAGGCGCTCGCGCGCCGGGCGCACAAGCACGGCCCTCAGCCGGTGAAGGATGGCCCAAATTTCCTGGTAGGAACCGACATCCAGCGTGCGCTTCAGACTGAGCGCAGCGATTCCGTCCTCTCCTGTGGCGAAGAGCCAGCAGGCGGTAACCCACAGGGTCAGGGGCGTGTGCGAGCAGTCGAAGATCGTGTCGGCCATCACCGAGGTTCGCGAGCCGCACGCGGAGCACTTGCAGCGCCCGTCGCCCGGGCGCCAGCCGTCTCGCTGCCGACACGCCGGCAGACGAACCCGGCGGGCCAACGCAGCCATTCCAGATCGTCCAGGCAGTCGGCGTTGGATCGAAACCTAGCCTGAAACTCCCCCAGTGACCTTCGGTAGTCCCTTCCTGGGCAAGGAGACGCGACGTTGTGACTCACCGGCGCGGTCTACAGATCAGTCCGGTTGAATGGAGAGCCCTTGAACTTCCCAAATGCCGATTCCCTCGCGTGGTGCGGACCGACCCGCGACTAGCGCCGTGCGTTGCAATGCCGACGCGATCACCGCCCCCAGTCGAAGGTCCGGCACCGCGCCGAACTGGTGCAGGCGCACCACGCCCCCGCGGTCGAGCAATCCCAGCGTCGGCGTCCCGCGCAGGCCCCATGCGCGCATCGTCGTCGGCAAGGGTCCGTCCACCGCGGGCTCGTCGATGCCGATCGGAAAACCCAGCCGGTACTCCTGCACGAAGGCCTCCAGTGCGAGGCGGCCCATCGCGGCGTGATGCTCGAACACCGTGCGCAGTCCGATCACCGCCAGCTCGGCCGGATCGAACAGGCCCTGCACGCGCAGCAGTTGCGGCAGCGCATGCTGCACGCAACCCGGGCACAGCATCTGGAACGCATGCACCAGCACCGCGCGGCCACGCAGCGACGCGATCGACGGTTCGCCGGTCACATTGAGCCAACCGGAAATCCGCCACGGTGGCGCCGGCCGTCCGAGCACCAGGCTCATCGACGGATGTCGCTGAAGGTGTAATCCGCGTCCTTGCGCGGTGCATGGCACCCATAGCAAGCGTCGAACGCATTCGCGCCCACCGCGCGCTCGGTACGCGAGTCGCCCTTGAAGCCCTCGAAGCCCCAGCCGCCGGTGCGCGCGTAGCGCGTCGCATCCTTGTGCATCACGCCGACGATCTTGCGCGCGCCCTCCTGGATCGCGTTGCCCCAGGCGTTGGCCTCCAGCAGCTCGAACACGATCACCGATCCGTCATCGAAGGGCTTCTTGCCGTAGCCGCGCTCAGCTGCCGGGTTGGCGTAGATGTGGTGGATGCCACCGAACGCGCCGTACAGGGCGTGGCCTTCCTGGATCACCATCGACTTCACGTGCTTCCAGTCGCGATATCCCTCTGGATAGGGCACCGGCGGCGGGGTATTGGCGGCGAATGCCACTGGACCGGAACACAGCAGCAACCCCAGCATCGACGTGCGCATGGTGGCTCTCCTCGGAACGCCGGCGACTTGCCGGCCCGCACATCGTCGACGCGAAACGGCGTGCGCGACAGTCGGCAGGAAACAGTCGCCCGGTTACTTTTTGGTGTACATCGATGATCGAGCGGCAAAAGAGAAATCCCGGCGGCAGCGAGGCCATCGGCGTGATCGAGGACGTCGTCGGCTGCAAGTGGTCGCTGGCGGTGTTGATGCGGATCCGCGCCGGTGTGCACCGCCCCGGTGAACTCGAGCGCGCCGTGGCCGGGGTATCGAAGAAAGTGCTCAACGAGCGCCTGCGCAAGCTGCAGCGCCACGGCATCCTCGAAAAGCGGGTGTTCGCCGAGGTCCCGCCGCGGGTGGAGTATCGGATCACGGCGCTGGGCGAGCGCTTCGGCGCGCTGCTGGATCAGCTCGCCGCGCTGCAGCGCGAGTGGCAGGGCCCGTGAACGGAGCGGGCGTCGCGCTCAGCGCAGCCGCCGTTCGAACGGTTGGTGGATCTTCTGATCGCGGGCGAAATCGGGCGGGATGGTCGCGCAGGTGATCTCGCGCACCTCGAAGCCGGCCAAGGCGCCCGCGTCGAGCCGGAAGCGACGGACGTTGTTGTGGAACGCGATCACGCCATCCGGCGCGAGGTGCTCGCCGCAAAGCTGTAGCTGGCGAACGTGGTCGCGCTGCAGGTCGAAGTCCTCGGCGCGCTTGGAGTTGGAGAACGTCGGCGGGTCGTCGAACACGAGGTCCAAGGACCCGCGGCAAGCCTCGAGCCAGGCAATGGTGTCGGCCTGCGCCCGCTTGTGCGCGGCGCCCGTGAAGCCGTTGCGCGCGAGGTTGCGGCCCGCCCCATCGAGGTAGATATCGGAGGGTCGTGCTGCGCGTGCCACCGACGGCCGCGTACACGCTGACGGTCCCGGTGTGGCAGAACAAATTGAGGAAACGGGTGCCGCGCGCCAACTGCCGCAGGCGCGCGCGCATCGGCCGGTGGTCGCGGAACAAGCCGGTGTCGAGGCAATCGAACAGGTTCACCTCGAAGCCCAGGCCGCCCTCGGTCACCACCATCAGCTCGCGGCGCTCGGCCTGGCGGCCATAGCGGTCGTCGCGGGTCTGCACCCGGCGCTGCTTGATCGCGATGCGCTCGCGCGGCACTGCGAAGAACTCGCCGGCCACCCGCACGATCTCGCCGAAACGCCGGCGCGCGATCTCCTGCGGGATGTCCTCGGGCGCCTCGCATTCCTGGATGCGGAGCCACCCTTCGTACACGTCGATCGCGGCGGAGTACTCGGGCAGGTAGGCGTCGTAGGCGCGCCAGCAGCCCTCGCGCTGGCGCCAGGACTTCAGGTGCTTGGTGTTCTTGAGCATTTGCGACGGCTGCTGGCAGGCTCGCGAGAGACCGCGCGGGGCTGCGCGTCGAAAACCCGCGTCCGGCATACCTTCCGCGCCGCCGACCCCAACCGGGATCGCGGATCGCTCAGCGAGGCGGACCCGCGTAGACGCTGGAATAGCGGCGATCCAGCGCGATTTCGTCCACCGCGTCGACGTCGTATCCGATCTGCTGCGCGATGGCTACGGCCCGCGGGTGGTCGCGGATGACCCGCCAGTCCTCCCGGTCGGCCAGGACCGAATGGTTGTCGTCGATGACGTCGCCACGTCGATGCAGGATCGACTCCAGCGGCGGCAACTGCAGGAATTCGAGCAGCCGCTGCAGGCCGTCGCCGTGGAACAGGTCCTCGTAGCGCAAGCGCAGCCAGGGCGCGCCCAGCCGCGGCTGCAGCGCCAGCGCGAAGGCGTTCACCTCGCTCCAGTAGTAGAGGCACTTCTCGAACGGCGCGAGCGTCTCCCAGCGCGCGCGATACTCCGCGAACCGGATCCCGTCGTCGAACGGCGTCAGCAGCGTTCGCGGCGCGATATGCGGCAGGAGCGGCGGCTGGAACGCCCGCAGCGTCAGCCACGACCAGCTGGTCGGCACCGGATGGCGCACGAGATGGATGACCTTCACGCGACCGCTGAAGCGCTCGGCCAGGCAGGGGATCGTGCTCCAGCTCGGGTGGCCGCACTCGATGTAGGTATGGGTCGCGAGACGGGCCTCGATCGCTTCCATGTGACCCACGACTTCCGGCGGAAGCCGCGGGGCATCGTTCGCCACGGCGGTGTGCTGCAAGACCTTGCGTGCCTCGTATCCTGCGTGCAGGGGTTCATGCTCGACGGCCAACCGATCCGGGTAGGCCTCGGCCAGCGCCGTCGCAAGCCATTGGGTCCCGCAGCGGCCGGTCGAGAGGATGAAGGCGGCGAAGTTCATGCGCGTCCCGCTGCGGGCCGCGGGGCGGTCAATCGCGCAGCCATTGCAGCATCCGCGGGTAAGGCGCCACGCCCACGTGCTGCGCCCGTGTGCCGATAGCGGTCATTCCCGCCTGCGCCAAGCCATGGGCACCCAGGTAGACGCCATGCGCGAACGAGCGGATCAAGCCTTCGGAGTGGCCGCCGTAGCCGCCGTCATGGAACAGCACCGAAGGCTCGAGACGCAGATGGACCACGGCCGCGTAGGCCCACGCCGTGGCCTCGGCTTCGCCGGCGTGCGCGGCGGCCGGCACGGCGTCGAGGCCA
>DHLY01000095.1:1586-7989 GCA_002405525.1 Proteobacteria bacterium UBA4656 | reverse complement strand
CGTGCAGCAGGTCGCCCGGCCAGCGCAATGCGGCCCGATCGTAGACCACGACGCCGCCGTCGATTCGGACACCGGGCAGGAACGCGTGTTCCGGCACTGGCCCTTCGGCCACCGGCAGTCGGATCTCGTCGAGGAAGGACAGGATCCGGTCGAGGCTCTGCATGGCGCCGCGCGTTGCGGCCCGGTGTGGCGAAGGCATGGACGGCAGGAAGGCTCGTGGAGTCGGTGCCACAGTACACATTCCCTGCGCCCTCGATCAAAATCCCTCGCGGACGCGTCCGGCGTCTGCGCGCGCGGGTCCCTGCGACGACCCGCTCCGCGAAGCGGCGTGCACGGTCGGTACGGTCCGGCGGCTTGCGCCGACGCACCGGGTGCCCGGCGGGTCTGTCGGGGCCGCCCACGGATATTCGAGTCGGGCAGGAAGTCGTGGATCGCGATCAACTCCATCGAGACGGTTACGTCCTGTTGCGTGGCGCGATCCCGGCCGAGTGGCTGGACCCACTCCGCGCCGCGTTCGACGAGGGCGTCAGGCCGTCGGACCAATGGCCCGCGCCGCGCGGGGCGGACTGGCGCCATGCGATGCTGGACCTCGATCCCACGGTTCGGGCGGTGTGCCGCCTGCCGCAGTTGCTGGCCGCGGTCGGGGCGCTGATCGGCCAGCGCTTTTTCCTCGCCCAGGTGGAAGGGCGCGAGCCGCTGGCCGGCGGTGGCCACCAGGGGCTGCATCGCGATCTTTCGGACCAGCGCTCCGGGGACACGGTGAGTGCGCTGGCGTTCTTCGACGACTATGGCGCCTGGAACGGTGCCACGCGCCTGATCCCCGGCAGCCATCGCCCGGCGCCGGATGCGCGGCCCATCGACGACCGCGACGAGGCTCGTTCGTTGGTGCTCTCGGGCACCGCGGGTGACATCCTGGTGTTTGATGCCGACCTGGTCCATGCGGCCAGCCTGAATCCAACGGGTGCGCGCCGTCGCTCCATCCTGATCGGCTACTTTGCCGGGGCGCGCCATGCCTCACATCTGGCGACGGCGCGAATCCGCGGGATCCGCATGGAGACGACCGAGTGGTTCGATCCGCGGGCGTGATGCGCGCGCGGTGACCTCGGCGTGCACGGCCCGAGCGGGGTCGCCGCACGGGCCGTGTCGCGGGGGTCAGCCCATCGCGTCGCGCCGGCGCCGCAGGGCGGCGCCGCCGAGCAGGGCCAGCAGCAGGGCCATCAGCGCGAGGCCCCACGGCGAGTTGGCCGGAATCGACCCCGACACGCCGATCAGGGCGTAGACCCGCGTCCCGGTGAAGCCGAGGGCATCGGTCGAGGTGACGGTGAAGGTGAACGTCCCGAACGCGGTCGGCGTCCCGCTCAGCACGCCGGCCGGCGTCAGCGTCAGGCCCGGCGGCAGCGCGCCCGCGGTGACCGCATAGGTGTACGGCGCGGTGCCGCCGCTCGAGGTCAGCGTCGCGCTGTACGGCTGGCCGACGAAGGTCGTCGGCAGCGTCTGCTGGTTGACCACGATGTTCGGCGGCGTGAGGACCAGGGTGTAGGCGCGGCTCGCGGTGCCCGCGGTGCCGCTGGTGCTGTCGGTGGCGGTGACCGTGAAGTTGAACGTGCCCGCCACCGTCGGCGTGCCCGAGAGCAGGCCGGCACCCGACAGCGTGAGGCCGGCCGGCAGCGCGCCGGCGCTGACGGTGAAGGCGTACGGCGCGTTGCCGCCACTCGCGGTCAAGGCCTGGCTGTACGCCGTGCCCGCGCTGCCGCCCGGCAGGCTGGCCGGGGCGATCGACACGGTGGGCGCGGCCACCGCCAGCGTGTACGCGCGCGAGCCGCTGTTGCTCGCGGCGTCGGTGGCGGTGACGGTGAAGTTGAACGTGCCCGCGGCGGTCGGCGTGCCCGACAGCGTGCCACCGGTCGACAGCGCCAGCCCCGCCGGCAGCGCGCCCGCGGTCACCGTGAAGCCGTAGGGCGCGGTGCCGTTGCTGGCGGTGATCGTCTGCGAATACGGCGCCGCGGCGGTGGCGCCGGGGAGCGTGGCCGGATCGAGCACGATCGCGACCACCGTGATGGCGTAGCTCTGGGTGGCGGTGAACGGACCCGTGCCGGTGCTGCTGTCGGTCGCCGTGACGGTGAAGTTGAAGGTGCCGGCGGCGGTCGGATTGCCGCTGATCGCGCGCGTGGTCGGATTCAGCGTCAGGCCACCCGGCAGCGCCCCCGCGGTGACCGCGTAGGTGTACGGCGCGGTGCCGCCGGTGGCCGGGTTGAGCGTCGCGGTGTAGGTGGTGCCGGTGGTGCCGCCGGCCAACGTCGTCGGCGGCAGGGTGATCGTCGGCGCGGCCACGGTCAGCGTGTAGGCCTGGCTGCCGGTGAACGGGCCCGGCGCCGGGCTGCTGTCGGTGGCGGTGACGGTGAAGTTGAACGTGCCGCCCGCCGTGGGCGTGCCGGAGAGCAGCCCGCCCGTGGACAGGGTCAGCCCGGCCGGCAGCGCACCGACGGTCACGGTGTACGAATACGGCCCGTTGCCGCCGCTCGCGGTGAGCGCCTGCGAATAACCGGTGGCCACCGTGCCCGCCGGCAGCGTGGTCGGCGCCAGCGCGATCGGCGGCACCACGATCGAGTACGTCTGGTTGATCGTGAACGGACCGGTGCCGGTGCTGCTGTCGGTCGCGGTGACCGTGAAATTGAAGGTGCCCGCGGCGGCGGCCGTGCCGCTGATCACGCGCGTGGTCGGATTCAGGGCCAGGCCGTTCGGCAGCGCACCGGCGGTGACCGCGTAGGTGTACGGCGCGGTGCCGCCGCTGGCCGGGTTCAAGGTCTGGTTGTACGCCACGCCCAGCGCGCCATTCGGCAGGGTGGTCGGCGGCAGCACCAGGGTCGGCGACGCGATCACCAGCGTGTAGGCCTGGCTGCCGGTGAACGGGCCCGGCGCCGGACTGGTGTCGGTGGCGGTCACGGTCACGTTGAAGGTGCCACCCGCCGTCGGCGTGCCACTGAGCACGCCGCCGGGGGACAGGGTGAGGCCCGCGGGCAGCGCCCCGGCGGTCACCGCGAAGCTGTATGGGCCCACGCCGCCGCTGGCGGCGAGCGTCTGGCTGTAGGCCGCGGTGACGGCGCCGCCGGGCAGGGTGGCGGGGCTGACCGTGATCGGCACGTCGTCGTTGGTGATCGTGCCCAGGCCCTGGTTGTCGGCGATGGTGGCGTTGGTGGCGCCGCTGAGGTTGACGAAGAAGGTCTCGTCGGCCTCGGGCACGATCTCGCCGACCACCGGCACCGTGATCGTCCGCGTGGTCTGGCCCGGCGTGAAGGTCGACGTGCCGCTGGTGTTCGTGTAGTCGGACGGCTGGGTGGCGGTGCCGTCGGCGGTGGCGTGGTTCACGGTCACCGTCTGGCCGCTGGCCGCGCTGAGGGTGACGGTGAACACCGCGTTGGTCGTGCCGCTGTTGCCCTCGACCACGGTCACGTCGTTGATCGACAGCGACGGCAGCGGATCGTCGTTGACAATGGTGCCCACGCCCTGGATGTCGACGACCACCGCATTGACCACGTTGGTGACGTTGACGAAGAACGTCTCGCTGGGCTCGTTGAGCGCGTCGCCGTTGGCCTGCACGGTGAAGGTGTAGGTCGAACTGCCCGCGGGGATGGTCTGTGCAGTGAAGGTGTTGGCGACGTAGTCGGAGCCGGCCGTGGCCGTGCCGTTGGCGGTGGCGATGTCGAACGTGACGCCGCCGGGGCCGCTGGGCGCGCTCAAGCTGACCGTGAAGGTGAAGTTGGTGGTGCCGGCGTCGCCCTCGTTGGCGGTGACGTCATCGATGACCAGGTTCGGCAGGTCGTCGTTGAGGATGGTGCCGGTCGCGGCGTTCGGCACGCCGACGGTGTAGCCCGCGCCGGCGTTCAGCGTCAGCGTCACCGTTTCGTTGGTCTCGATAGTGGCATCCGCGGTCGGGTTGACCGTGATCGTGCCGGTGGTGTTGCCGGCCGGGATCGCCAGCGGCGCGGCGATCGTCGCGTAGTCGGTGCCGTTGATGGCGGTGCCGCCGATGGTGTAGCCGACGTTCAGGGCCGAGAAGGACGCCTGGTTCAGGGTGACGGTGTAGGTCAGGTTCGGCGCGCCGTCTTCCGCGACATCCGCCGGCGAGACGCTGATGGTCGCGCTCGGCACGTCGTCGTTGAGGATGGTGCCGGTGGCGCTGGCGGGCACGCCGACGGTGTAGCCGGTGCCGGCCGCGACCGTCATGGTCACGGTCTCGTCGGCCTCGACGGTGCCGTCGACGGTCGGATCGACGGTGAACGTCGCGGTGGTCGCGCCGGCCGGGATGACCACGGTGGCGACACCGCCGGTGTAGTCGGTACCGGAGGTTGCGGTACCGGAAATGGTGATGTTGACCGTGGTGAGAGAGGCAATGCTGAGGCTGCGGGTGACCACGTAGGTCAGGTTGGTCGCGCCGTCTTCACTGACCGAGACCGGCGACACCGCGATGTCGACGCTCGGCGGCGGGCTGACGGTGAACGTGTAGCTCTCGACTTCGAAGTAGGTTCCCGGACCGGTGCTGGCGTCGGTCACGCGGATGGTGACCGGGAAGTTACCGGGCGCCGCGGCCGTGGTGCCACTGATCACGCAAGCGCTGGAAACGCTGATGCCCACCGGCAAGGTGCCCGTTTCGAGCTGGCAGATGTGCGGTGCGACGCCGCCGGTGATGACGAGGCTCTGCGAGAACGGGACACCCTGGATCGCGGTGCCGGTCGCGGGGCTGATGGCGAGGATCGGGTTCTGCACGCTGCCGGTGTAGCCCCGGTCGACGAACTGCCCCGTCGGCGCGGTGGCGTCGGTGGAGCGGACGCTGAAGCTGTACGCGCCGCGCTGGGTCGGCGTGCCGCTCAGCACGCCGCCGCTGGACAGGGTCACGCCGATCGGCAGGACGCCGCTCTGCAGGGTGTAGGTGTAGGGCGCGAGGCCGCCGGAGGACGTGAGCGTCTGCGAGAACGGCGTGCCGGCGGTCAGCGTCGGCAGGCTGGCGGGCAACACGGTGATCGGCGAAGCCGACGGGTTGATGGTGATCGTCACCTGCACGTCGCCGTTGCCGGTCGCCGTGGCTTCGGTGATCTCGAAGACGTCGGTCGAACCGACGCCGGTCGTGCCGTTGTGGCTGTAGTCCAGGAACCACTGGCCGCCGGTGATCCGGGTCGTGGCCGTGCCGTGGTCTTCGAAGTCCGCCGCGCCGGAACTGCCGCCGTCGATGACGCCGATCCCGGCGAACGCGATGTTCGATGCGCAATCCGTGATGTTGATCGTGACCGTGCCCCCACTGGTAACCGTACCGGTCTGGGGCGGGCACTCCGCGGACGTGTGCTGGGCGCTCGCCAGGGTGGGCCACAGCGACCCGAAGGCCAGCCAGCCAACGAGGAGGCCGAAGCCCGCGAAACGGCCACGACGGCTGTGCTGCGACGAACGTGCTTGCATGTCCCTGCTCCCCTGGTGTTCCCGTGGCGGCGGGCCGGCGGCGATTCGCGGGCTGCGTCGATCGAACGTCGCTGCCGGTTCCCGGAGGCCCCCGGTCATCGGCACGGCGGTCCGGTATTGCAACAGGATTCGGCGGATGGCGGAAGGGGCGGACGCTCGACGGCCGACGCACCGCATTCCCGGAGATGCGCCGCGGGTTCCGGTCGCGAGGGCCCTTGCCCGGTCGCCGGTTCAGGTTCAGAGTAGATGGGCTCGACGGCTGAAGCGCCGCGCCAACCATCCAGGGGGAGGATCGCGATGAGCGAGTTCTTCATCGGCCAGATCATGATGGCCGGTTTCAATTTCGCGCCCAGGTTCTGGGCACTGGCGAACGGCCAGCTGCTGCCGATCAACCAGAACCAGGCCCTGTTCTCGCTGCTGGGCACCCAGTACGGGGGCAACGGCACCACCAACTTCGCCCTGCCGGACCTGCGCAGCCGCACGCCGGTGGGCTACGCGTCCTCGGTCGATCCGAGCTGGCAACCGCCGTCGGTGCAGATCGGCCAGGCCTCGGG
Organism: Proteobacteria bacterium UBA4656; assembly: GCA_002405525.1. Taxonomy (GTDB): domain Bacteria; phylum Pseudomonadota; class Gammaproteobacteria; order Xanthomonadales; family Ahniellaceae; genus UBA4656. The sequence continues at coordinate 1,987 of DHLY01000095.1, read as the reverse complement.
CGTCGAGAACGTGACGCTGCTCAGCACCAACCTGCCGGCCCACTCGCATTCCGTGAATGCGTCCACGGCCAACGGCCAGAGCCGGAGCGCGGGCGGCCGCGTCTTCGCGACCAGCACGAATGCGGGCTCGACGCCGCCGAATCTCTATGCCGCGAGCTCCGGACCGCTGGTCCCGATGAATCCGCAGACGGTCGCCCCGTCCGGCGGCAACCAGCCGCATCCGAACCTGCAACCGTACTCGGTGATCAATTTCTGCATCGCGCTGAGCGGCATTTTCCCGTCGCGCAACTGACCCGAACCGAACCCGCCCTCGCGGCCCGAATCTGGGAACCCTTCGACCATGAGCACGCCCTACATCGGCGAGATCCGGATGTTCGCCTTCGGCACGCGCGGCGCCCCGA
>DHLY01000095.1:0-1360 GCA_002405525.1 Proteobacteria bacterium UBA4656 | reverse complement strand
CCCGACCTGCGCGGCCGCGTGCCGATCCACCAGGGCCAGGGCGCCGGCCTGAGCAATTACGTGATCGGCCAACGCGCCGGCACCGAGACCGTGACCGTGCTGCCCACGCAGATGCCCGCGCACACGCACACCCTGGTGACGACCACCGCCGCGGCCTCCGCGTTGACGCCGGGCACCACCCTGCTTCCGGGATCGGTCAGCGGCGACAGCTTCTACCTCTCCGACATCACCGGCGCGACAGCGGTCGCCATGTCCGCGCAGTCGACGAGCCTCGCCGGCGGGAGCCAGCCGCACGAGAACTGCATGCCCACGCTGACGGTGCAGTACTGCATCGCGACCCAGGGCATCTTCCCGTCGCAAGGATGAGCACCCTCCCGGCCCACATCGACATTCCACGGCGCCTCGCCGGCGCGGCTGCGACCATCGCGCGGCACCTCATCGGAGGAAACATCTCGTGACGCAACCCTTCATCGGCGAACTCCAGCTGTTCGGCTTCAATTTCAACCCGCGCGGCTGGGCGTTCGCGAACGGCGCCACGCTGCCGATCTCGCAGAACACCGCGCTGTTCTCCCTGATCGGCACGATCTTCGGCGGCAACGGCCAGACCACCTTCCAGTTGCCGAACTTCGCCGGTCGCGCCGGCTGCCAGCAGGGCAACGGCCCCGGCCTGTCGCCACGGACGCTGGGCGAGACCTTCGGCGCCAACACGGTCACGCTGACCAGCAACCAGATTCCGCAGCACAACCACGGCATCAACGCGTACGTGCCGCCCGCCGCGAGCTCGCCGCTCGCCAACGGCGGCCTGTCGCAACCCGCACTCTCGGCGAACAGGCCGTTTTCCTCGGCCGCGCCGAACACCACGTTCGCGCCGAACATGCTCTCGCCCAGCCAGGGCGGCGGCCAGCCGCACCAGAACCAGCAGCCCTACCTCGGGGTCAACTTCTGTATCGCCCTGCAAGGCATCTATCCCAGCTTCCCCTGAGCGTGTGAGCCTGCCGGCCGTCGGGTTCCCGCGGGCGCGCGCGGTACCGCCCGCGCTGGCGCGTGCCGCGGCGCCGTTCGACATCGCGCTTCGCTGGGCCCGCGACGGCGACCGCCCCGCGCTGCTCGCGCTCTACGCCACCACGCGGGCCGAAGAACTCGCCGCCCAGCCGTGGCCTGAAGCCACCCGGGCGCAGTTCGTGGCGCAGCAGTACGACCTGCAGCATCGCCACTTCGTCGCGCACTACGCGGACGCCGAGTTCCTGGTGCTGGTCCGCGGCCCGGAGGTCGTCGGGCGCCTGTACGTCGATCGCAGCGCGCGCGCTCCGCGCGACCTGGTGGTCGACATCCTGCTGGCGCCCGCATGGCGCGGCGCGGG
>DHLY01000027.1:532-9395 GCA_002405525.1 Proteobacteria bacterium UBA4656 | reverse complement strand
AAGCCGGGCCCCAGCCATGTCCGCCTCCGCCCCCACGCCCCCTCTCTCGCTGCCCGACCCCCGCGACGCCGAACTGGCCCGCGCCAGCGGCCGTCTGCTCGCGGCCTGCATCGGCAAGGGGCCGACCGCGCGCCTGCGCGTGATCGACGGCAACGGCGAGATCGAGGTGCCGGTCTCGGCGCCGCGCATGCTGGTCGACATCCTCGCCCACATGGCGGAAGGTCATGCGATCAGCATCGTGCCGACGCAGGCCGAACTCACCACGCAGGAAGCGGCGGACTTCCTCGGCGTGTCGCGCCCGCACCTGGTGTCGCTGGTCGAGCGCGGCGAACTGCCGCATCACAAGGTCGGTACGCACCGCCGCATCTGCTTCCGCGACCTGATGGCGTACCGCGAGCAGCGCATGGCGAGCAGCCGCGCGGCGCTGGACGCATTGGCCGAACAGGCGCAAGAGCTTCGGTCTCGGCGACTGAGCCGTGTCGCACTTCACGGTGGTGTTCGACGCCTGCGTGCTCTACCCGGCACCGCTGCGCGACCTGCTGCTGCACCTCGCCACGACCGGCATCTTCCGGGCGCACTGGACCCAGTGCACCCGCGATGAATGGATCCGTGCCGTGGTCGCCCGGCGGCCCGAACTGGCCGACGCATTCGCCCGAACGCGCGAAATGATGGACGAGGCCCGACCGTATCGGCACCGGTCGGGAGGCGCTCGAGGCGGCCCACGGTTTGCTTCATCCGGTGGTTGGGCACGTTCTGGCCGCCGCGATCCGCGGCCCCGCGGGCACGATCGTTGCCCGCAATCCGCCCGATGTTCCCCCGACATCCTGGTCGGGAAAGTCCCGGCAGCCTGCGTGCGAGATGCGGCGGTGCGAGCGCAGTAGCCCCGTGAACACCGGATCCCAGCCGCCATGTCGGATGGCGGGGCCGGCACGACAGGAGAAAGCTCCATGCCGCAGACCATGTCCCGGATCGCATCCGCAGCCCTCGCTCTCGCGCTCGCCGCCGCATCGACACCGCTCGCGGCAAAGCCGGCGACCGACGGCATGGAGCGCGCCAAGCCCTCGGGGGCGCGCCACGCGGAGACGACCCGGGCCGCGCCGGCCACCGGCGCATCGCGCCATGCCCAACCGCTGTACACCTTCGAAGACCAGCCGCTGACGATCGAGCCCGCTCTGGCTCCGCCGGAGAGCAAGCTGGTCGTGCCACCGAAGCACGGCACGCTGCTCACCGGGAGTGCACCGATGGTGTATGTGCCGTATCCGGACTTCCATGGCGAGGATCGCATGGCGTTCTCAACCGGATTGGAGACCGTGGAGTTGGTGGTCAAGGTCGTTGCGGTGAACGACCCGCCCCGGTTCACCCCGGGCTCGGGAGCCAGCCATCTCGCCCCCGACCAGATGGTGCACGTGGTGCCCGGCTGGGCCACCGGAATCTCCGCGGGCCCCGACGGCGAAGCCATCGCCCAGGGTCTGTGGTTCGGCACCGAAGCGGTCGCCGACCCGGATGGCGTGCTGGCGTGGCTGGAGGTCGACAAGGAAGGCACCCTGTCCTACGCGCTGACCGGCCGCGCCGGCGTCGCCCGCTGGTCCGTGCGTGCGTACGACGACGGCGGTGTCGAATACGGTGGGTCCTCTGCTTCCGATGCGCATGAGATCGCGATCGGCGTCGACCTGACCGCCGATCTCGCGATCAGGATCGTCGCGCTCGAGCTGCCGCCCGAGCTGGGGCAGCCGCGCAGTTACCAGCTGGTGGTCAGGAATCTGGGCAAGGCCGTGGCCTCCGGTGCGCGAGTGGTCGACGTTCCCGCCGAGGGCGGCACGGGCCTGAGTTGGCGCTGCAGTTCTTTCGGCGGTGCGAGCTGTCCCAAGGTTCTCGTCGGCCACGGCGCCGTCGACACCGGCGTTGATCTTCCCGACGGCGGCATGGTGGTGTTCACCGTGGATGGCGCGACGACGCTGGGTGGCGACGGGAGCCATTCGGCCTTCGTGGAGCCGCCGTCGTACCTCGAGGATCCGGACCTGTCCAACAACGAGGCCAGTGAGTGACGCTGCGCGGGGTCGCCGTCTTCGGCGAGGCGTTTGCCTTCGACCTCTGGAGCGCTCGGAAACCGGCCTGAATCGGCATCCCCCGGCCTTTCCGGCCGTGCGAGGCAAATGCGACAACCGGCGGGTCGGCATGTGCGGCCCGCCCTCTTTCACCGCCCCGTTCGCGCGCGTGCTCCGTGGCGCCGTCTTGCGGCGGGAGCGATGCGCAAGGGACACACCCGTCGCCGGGGTGCCATGATGGCGGATGCGCAACTTCGCCCAACTGGCACTTCCGCCGCCGCTGGTGCAGTCCATCGACGCCGCCGGCTACACCGAACCGACGCCGATCCAGGCCGCCGCGCTGCCCGCTATCCTCTCCGGCCGCGACGTGATCGGCCAGGCGCGCACCGGCAGCGGCAAGACCGTGGCCTTCGCGCTCGGTCTGCTTGCCGCGCTGGATGTCGGCGCCACGCGCCTGCAGGGCCTGGTGCTGTGCCCGACTCGCGAGCTCGCCGACCAGGTCAGCCGCGAGATCCGCAAGCTGGCGCGCTTCATCCCCAACGTGAAAGTGCTCACCCTGTGCGGCGGCGTGCCGCTGCGCCCGCACCTCGCCTCGCTGACGCATGAACCGCATCTCGTGGTCGGCACGCCGGGGCGCATCCTCGAACTGATCGAACAGGACGCGCTGCCGCTGGCCGGCATCCGCGTGCTGGTGCTCGACGAGGCCGACCGCATGCTCGACATGGGCTTCGCTGACGACATCGGCGCGGTGGTCGGCAAGCTGCCGCACGAGCGCCAGACCCTGCTGTTCTCGGCGACCTTCCCCGACGACATCCGCGCGCTCAGCCGGCGCTTCCAGCGCGAGCCGATCGAGGTCACGGTCGCCGCGCCCGAGGGCGGCGACGACATCGAGCAGTGGTTCGTGGAGGTCGATGCACCACGCAAGGCCGACGCGCTGGCCGCGATCCTGTCCGAGCGCGCGCCCGAGTCCACCCTGGTGTTCTGCAACACGCGCCACGACACACGCGCGGTGGCGGAAGACCTCGAACGGCGCGGCTTCGGTGTGCTGGCCCTGCACGGCGAACTCGACCAGCGCGAGCGCGAGGAGATGCTGGTGCGCTTCGCCAACCGCAGCGCGCGCGTGCTGGTGGCGACCGACGTCGCTGCGCGCGGGCTCGACATCGTGGGCCTGCCGCTGGTGGTGAACTACGACGTGGCTTCGGATGCTGACATCCACCTGCACCGCGTGGGGCGCACCGGTCGTGCCGGCGCGTCGGGTGTGGCGATCACGCTGTGCGCGCCCAAGGAAGCGACCCGCGCCAATGTCATCGAGGCCCGCCAGGGCAAGCCCTTGCGCTGGGCGAAGGCGCCGACCGCGCGCGGCAAGGCGCTGGTGGCGGGCTTCGCCACGCTGGCGATCGACGCCGGCCGGCAGGACAAACTCCGCCCCGGCGACGTGCTGGGTGCGCTGACCGGCAGCGCGGGCCTGACGGGCGACGCGGTCGGCAAGATCGACGTGTTCCCGACGCGGACCTATGTCGCCGTCGTGGCCGACAAGGCGAATGCCGCGCTCGCGCGCCTGCGCGCCGGCAAGATCAAGGGTCGAACGCTGCGGGTGCGCAAGATCGGCTGAATCGCCGACCCGCGCGCGGGGGGCAGCGCGCGCGCGGTCCCGATCGGGCGCCGGGACGGCGCGGCGGCTTCGGACCGGCGCGACCTGCCGACGCGCCGCGCCCAGGCCGCCCCGGGCGCGCGCCGTCGCGCCGCGCCGGTGCCGCGGCGCCGCGCCGTGCGCCAGGCCCCGATCCCGGCGTCGTCGCGCCGCGCCGCTGGCCGAGGGCCGGCGCGGCCGCCGTTGCGCCGCGCCGGGACGGTGGACGCGCGCCGTCGTGCGGGCGTGATGCGGGTTGTGGGCGCGGTGAGCGCCCCGGGGGCGCCGACACGGCCTCGGATCGCGGCGGTCGCGGCCGCCGCGCCGGTGCGATGTCGACGCCGCGCGGCGCCGGACGCGTGCGCGCCGACGCCTTCGGCTCCGGTGCAGGTGGCGCGGCGAGCAGCCCCGCGACCTCCTCCGGCGTCAGTTTGCGCCACTGCCCGGGCTTCAGATGCCCCAGCCGCAGGTTGACGATTCGCACCCGCGCCAGCGATCGCACCCACATGCCCTGTGCCTCGCACATGCGGCGGATCTGACGGTTCAGGCCCTGGGTGAGCACGATGCGGAAGGCGAACTTCGACAGTCGCTGCACCTTGCACGGCCGGGTCACCGCCTCGCCGATGTCGACGCCGCGGCTCATGCGCGCGACGAACGCCGGCGTCACCTCGCGGTTGACCGTGACCACGTATTCCTTCTCGTGCCGGTTCTCGACCCGCAGCAGGCGGTTGACGATGTCGCCGTCGTTGGTCAGCAGGATCAGGCCCTCGCTGTCCTTGTCGAGGCGGCCGATCGGGAAGATGCGCTCGGGATAGTCGACGAAATCGACGATGTTGCCCTCGACGCCGGACTCGGTGGTGCAGGTGATCCCGCGCGGCTTGTACAGCGCGATGTAGACGCGCGACTTCGCGCCGGGCCCCTGCCGCGAGCGCACCAGGTCGCCGTCGACGCGCACCTCGTCGTGTGCCTCCACCACGTCGCCGATGCCGGCGATGCGGCCGTTGACCGTGACCCGGCCGGCGGCCAGCCACTCGTCGGCCTCGCGGCGTGAGCAGCGGCCGGATTCGCTGATGAATTTGTTCAGGCGCATCCGCGCATCATCGTCGATCCGGGGGCCAAGGTCATCTCGAGCCTTTGCTCGTCCGATCGGGCCCATGTGCTCTGCGAGTGTGCACTTGACGGCCTGACGCTGAACAGGCGTATCCTCGGGCTGCAACGGATGCTACTCAGGAGCGGTCCATGTTCGGGCAGACCAAGGTCGGCAGTCGGCGAGACTCGGTTCGATCCGCCGCGCCGCGATTCTTGGCGGCAATGTGGTTCTGCCTCACCGCATCAGCCACGGCGGCAATCGATGCCCCCCCAACCGGCGCCGGACACTGATGCCCCTGAGCCGCTGCTGATCACGGGCAGCGACGGCGCGGTCGGAGTCGGCATTCGCGAGGGACTACCACTGGTTCGCGAGAGCCTGATGGTGACCGTCAACGTGGTGGGGATCGCGCGACGCAACGGTGCGGTGGAGACACCAGCCGTCGCCGACGTACCGCGCACCGTGTTCCAACGGGCGCACTTCGAGCCACGCGAGGGCTTCCGGGTCGATGACGCGGGCAACATCATCGTCGACGACGACCCGCGGCGCGTCAGTTACATGTGGTACGGACAGCAGGGGTCGCACCACCTGCTTCTGACGGTCGTGCGCGGGCAGGTCCGCGGCATGTATCACGGACCCGGGCGCCGATTGGGCATCAGCACCGATGGCAGCCGTACGCTGCTGCGCGCACTGGACGCGGATGCCGTGGACGCCGGCGGCTGCGCCAGCAACCGGATCGCAGATCGGCCCGATTTCTCGGCGGCCTCGCAGCTTTCGCGACAGGTTGCCGATGGCGCGATGCAGCCGGAGGTGGTCCCGAGCCCGGCCAGCAAGCCAGCACCAACGGGCTGGAGTGCGGCGCCCGTGCAGCGCAAGCACTTCACACGCATTGGCGTGCTGTTCTACTACACGGCGGCGGCCGAGCAATTCCGCACCGACCCCAACGATCCCGCCACGGCGCTGGGCGTAGCGGGTTTGCAGACGATCGCGACGAACTGGATCGACCAGGTCAACACCACGCTGCGCAACTCGGGCGATACCTACTACGTGACGTTCGAACAGGTCGGCGGGATCACCCTCCACCCCAGTTACACCGAGTTGACCGCCCAGCAGCAGCCCGATGCAGACTTGCGGTTCGCCGGGCATCTGTTCTTTGCCCGCGACCATGACCGATTCGGACCCCCTGGCTCGCGATCGAGCATTGGAGCCGACTTCGCGGTGCTGATGGTCGAAGACAGCGGCAACCCGAGCCGACGGGTATGGGGCGCGGCATACACGCAACGGAACAAGTGCTTCGGCACCGAATGCGATGTAGGGGATGGCGTTTTCCCTGTCGCGGTGGGCAGCTACCGCGACTTCGCCTACGCCGCCCTCACCGTCAACCCGACGGCCCAGAACCTGACCTTCAGCCACGAAATGGGCCACATGCTGGGAGCGAATCACGACCCCAACATCGAGTATCCGCTATCTGGGCTGCGAGGCGCATACACGCATTCCTATGGCTACAGGGTGCCCGGCGTGGCGCGCGACGTGATGGCCGACCCGCAGTGCATCGACGACGATGGTAGTGGTCCAGGCACCAGCGTGACCTGCACCAACAGGCAGTGGCAGTTCGCCAATCCACGCGCGACATTCATCGGCAGCGGGCTGGCGGCGGGCGCGGCGGGCGCCGACGCAACCCGAACGATCACCTGTCTTGCAGAGCCCAGCGGAAATCTATACCCGATTACGCCGCGCCAGGTCGCGCCGGACATCTTCTGGGGCGGCTTCGAGGCGCCAGGCTTGCCCGTTTCCACCTGCGGTACGAGAGTGGTGTGGTGAATCGCAGCGCGCAGTCCGCTCTGGTTCTGATCGGATCACTGTTGCTTGCCGGCGCCAGCATCGCGCAGACGTCCAGCGATCTCTCCGTGGCCATGACCTACACGGGATTCGATGATCGAACCCTCGCAGGGTTTTGGTTACCACCGCCAACCAGCAGCGGCGGGTCCATTACGCGCTCGCGGCCGCAGCGCTTGACGATCAGTGTCTTCAATCAGGGCCCCAACCCGCTCGATCGTGTGTACTTGGAGTTCTTCACGCCTGCCGACCGTTCCGCGTTCCTCGCCGTCAACGAGGTTGCGTGCCCACCGGACCGCACCACGCCACTTTCCGGCTTGCGCTTGGATGTCGGCCCGGTCGCCGTCGGTGAGCGGCGAGACTGCGCGGTCGACTTTCGTCCGGCCGACGGAGCGCCCGCCTTCTTTACGGTTCCTCTGACCGCTACAGCCATGGCGGTAATGAATACGGATCCGGCGTCGGCCAACAATCAAGTCAGGTTGGGTGTCTTCGGCGCGCTCGACGACTACATCCGCGACATGGACCTGTCGATCCGTTCGCCGACCGGCGTGTTGGCGCCGGGCACCAGTCACCTCTTCGATGTGACGCTGACCAACCGAGGCCCCGGACCCGAAGGTGTGCGCCCCGGCGAGATCGCCTACAGCCAACGATACGAGGCGGGCCTACAAGCGGTTGATCGCTTCGGGTTCTCGGAGACGGGCGACCCGGACTGCCGATATCGGGTCACCGACCTCGGCGGCGACACCTTCAGCCGGTCCTCGGAACTCGTGTTCGAACCACTGCCTCCCGGCACAAGCCGCACCTGCACGATGCGCGTGCATGTGCTTTCCGGCGCAAGCGGCGTGCGCACGCTCGAGTTCTACAACTGGGCCGAGGGCCACGGCGTTTTCGACGAAAACCTCGCGAACAACCGCGCACGACTGATCCTCCAGTTTCCAGCAATCGCCGTTGACGCCGGAACCCGCGTGGGCTGGGGGGCGATGGCGATGGCGCTGTTCGTCCTCGCTGCCATGGCGATCCGCACGCGCATGCGCTGACGCGAAACCACCCCGCGGTGCGGGCACCATGGCGCTGGGTTCCGACGAGCGCCCCAGGCGGTTGCTACAACTGCACCAGGTGCTTGCCGGCCGCCCGCCGCAGCGCACCCAGCGGCACGCCGGCGTCGAAGGTCACGAAGCGCCCGCCGTGGGCCTGCGCCAGCGCCAGCAGGTAGACGTCGGTGAGCTGCCGCGGGCCATGGATGCGACTGGCGTCGATGCGCGCCTCGTCGAGGATGCTGGCGTCGTCCGGCCAGAACGCATGGTGGCGCGTAGCGCAGGCCTCGCGCAGCAGGCCGATCGCCGCCGCGGGGGACAGCGGCTTCGGATACGCGGGCTGGCTGACCACCCGGACGTAGCCGTTCTGCGTCAGCGGGCAGGACGCCCAGCCGGCGGCGATGTTCGACGACAGCCAGTCGCGCGCGCGGCCGTGGTGGATGTGGTCGGCATCGAGCAGCGCGATCAGGACGTTGATGTCCAGCAGCGCGCGCATCAGTCGCCGGCGTCCTCGCGCAGGCGGTCGATCAGGTCGTCGGTCACCGGACGGCCTTCGGCCGGCTGCGGACGGAAGCCGTAGAAGGCCTTCGGTTCGGCCACCGACGCGCGCGGGCGTGCCGCCGGCTCGGTGAGCCCGCGGCGGGCGAGTTCCGAGATCACTGCGCCGGCGCTGCGCTTGCTGCGCCGGGCCAGCGCCTTGGCGGCGGCCAGCACGTCGTCGTCGATGTCGAGGGTGGTGCGCATGCGGTTGATGCTATCGCATCAGATGCTGGTGCACCAATTCAGGACCGCCCCGACAGGCGCCGGTACCGTCCCGTCACGCGGGCAACCTATAATCACGGCCCTCTCCTCCCCGCCGAGGGGCGCTGCAAGCCCGGCCGTGCACTGCACGGCAAGGGATCAGGCTCGGCGGGATTTCGGGTCTCTACCGAAAACGGCGCCCGCTTCCGCTGACATTACGGAGCGCAAAGCCATGAACGCAGTCGTGAAGAACCTGCCCACGGACTACAAGATCCGCGACATCGGGCTGGCCGATTGGGGCCGCAAGGAAATCGAGATCGCCGAGCACGAGATGCCGGGCCTGATGTCGATCCGCAAGAAGTACGCCGCCACCCAGCCGCTCAAGGGCGTGCGCGTGACCGGCTCGCTGCACATGACGATCCAGACCGCGGTGCTGATCGAGACGCTCAAGGATCTCGGCGCCGACGTGCGCTGGGCCTCGTGCAACATC
>DHLY01000027.1:0-413 GCA_002405525.1 Proteobacteria bacterium UBA4656 | reverse complement strand
CTGGGCCTCGTGCAACATCTTCTCCACCCAGGACCACGCCGCGGCCGCGATCGCCGCGTCCGGCACCCCGGTGTTCGCCTGGAAGGGCGAGACGCTGGAGGAATACTGGGACCTGACGCTGGACGCCGTCACCCATCCGGGTGGCAAGGGTCCGCAGCTGGTGGTCGACGACGGCGGCGACGTCACGCTGCTGATCCACAAGGGCTACGAGTTGGAGCACGGCTCGAACTGGGTCGACACGCCGAGCGGTTCGCACGAGGAGCAGGTGATCAAGAACCTGCTCAAGCGCGTGGCCAAGGAGCGCCCGGGCTACTGGACCAACGTGGTCAAGGAGTGGCGCGGCGTGTCGGAGGACACCGCCACCGGCGTGCACCGACTCTAACAGCTCGCCGAGCAGCACAAGCTGCTGGTGC
>DHLY01000134.1 GCA_002405525.1 Proteobacteria bacterium UBA4656 | reverse complement strand
CGGACGGCCCGCATAGCATCTGCAGCCGAACGGATCCGCCCGGAGACGACCCATGATCCGCCGCCTGTTCGCCATCGTCCTGGCCCTCGCCGCCACGCAGCCCGTCCACGCCGACGCGCTCACCGCGGAAGCCATCGTTCAGCGCGCGCACGAGGCCGCCGGCGGCGCGGTCTGGAAGCGCCCGAGGACCCTGCACCTCACCGGCCAGGCGACGATCTACCGCGACGGGCTAGCGGCGAACGCGATGCGGCTGGACCACTACGAGATGTGGCGCGTGTTCCCGGCCTGGAACGACGCCGCGCACGGCGCCAACGGCAAGTTCCGCCTGGAGGCGCGCGCCGGCGAGCGGGTCGTGATCCGGCAGAGCTTCGACGGCACCGACACCTGGGACGCCAACGGCAAGGTGCCGCAGGCGCTGGCCTCGCGCGAGGCCAGCGAGAACTACGGCTTCGGCATCATCCGCTTCGCGCTCGACGAGGGTTTCCGGCTCGCGCGCCTGCCCGACGACCAGGTCGATGGTCACCCGAGCCACGTGGTGCGTGTCGCGGACCCGTCCGGGGGCGAGACCACGTTCTGGATCGACCGCCAGTCGTTCGCCATCCGCAAGGTCGGCTTCGACACCCCGCGCGGCTGGCACGAGCGCATCTATTCGGACTTCTACCGCGTCGAGCCCTCGGGCTTCATGCAGCCCGGCCGGGTGCGGCTCTACTACCGGGGCGCGCTGGCCAATGACATCACGTGGACGGATGCGGTGGTGGATGCGCCGATCGCTCGGGAGGTGTTCCTTCTGGGCGGCGCGGCGCAGGACGAGTAGCGCCCGTGCGGGAGGCGGAATCGAGACGGCGTGAGCGGTGAGGATTGAACAACAGGCACCGCAGCGACGGGCGCCGCCCCCGGAGGACTGGCCTTTCCCGGCCGCCCCCTCGACCATGTCCAGCCCACAATAAAGCCCGCGGTCGGCGGCCTTCGAACGGGTCGGCGACGTCATCGCGCCGCGGCAGCGACGCGCAACGGAACTGCGCACGCACGGCCGACTGGAAGGCTGCGCTTCCGTCCTGGCTCGGCCATAGGGAGGGACCCGCCGCCTTCGAGCGAATGCAGAAGCTCACTGCATCGCTGCTCGCAAAACGGGGCGACGGTATCCGTCGTTCCGTGTCGGGCCAGTGGTCGGGCCCGGAGCCGTCGGCCGCCTTGGGAGCCGACGGCCAACCCATGCTCGACGTTCCGCTACCGGACCGAAATCATCACCCGGTTGCCGGCGCCGGTATCCGCCACCGCGACGAACCTGCCGTTGGCGTAGGTCACGCCTCTCCAGTTGTTGTCGGCTGCCGATGTTTCCGCCGTCCAGGTAATGCCATCGGTGGAGCTCACCACCCGGTTGCCGGAACCCGACGCCGCCACGGCGACGAATCTGCCGTTGCCGAACGCCACGTCTCTCCACGCATTGGCCGCCGGCACCGAACGCGTGGTCCAGGTGATGCCGTCCGGCGAGGTGATGATGGCGCCCGACTGGGCAACTGCGACGAACATGCCGTTGCCGAATGCCACGCTCGATGCGGCCAGATTGCCGGGCGGACTCCTGCCTGTCCAGGTGATCCCGTCCGGCGAGGTCATGATGCTCGGGTTGCCGGAAGGGGCGCCGGCAGCCACGGCGACGAACAGACCGTTCCCGAACGCGACTCCGCGCCAGCTGTTCGAGGTCGACGCCGGCGTCCGGCTCGTCCAGTTGATACCGTCGGTCGAGGTCATGACGAGGGTGGTGACCGTAAAGGACGCGACCGCGACGAAGGTGCCGTTCCCGAACGCTACGCTCTGCCAGTCGCCGCGCGGCGCGTTGGCATTGGTCCATGTCGTGCCGTTGGTCGAGTACATCGCGCCACCGTTGGTCACGCCGACATTGTCGCTGGCGACGGCGACGAACAGGTTCTTCGCATACAGCACGTCGTTGATGTTGCGCGCGCCCAGATTGTGCGGGACGTTCGTCCAGGTATCGCCATCGGGGGAAGTCATCACCGCGTTGACGAGGCTGCCCGATGGCCGACCGACGGCAACGAACTTCGCTCCGTCGTGCGCGACGCTCTGCCAGTTCAGATCGGATGCGGATGTCCGCGAGGCCCAGCCGCTGGTGACGGGGCAGACCGTTCCGACAGGCAGTCTGGCAGTGACGGCGGACAGATCCGCATTGTCCACCACGCCGTTGCGGTCGACGTCCGCCCTCGCATCGAAGCCGGGCGTGCCGGTGCGCGTTCCGAGGGCGGTGCGGACAATGCCGACGTCGACGCAATCGACCCGACCGCTGTTGTCGACATCACCGGGATTGCGCGCCGCACCCTCGAACTGCGTGTAGGCGTACGCGCGGGTTCGTGCAACTTCGCCGAGGACGGAAAGGGATCGCACGACTCCGTCGTTCCAGCCGTTATCGGTGACCAGCAGGCCGTCGACCGAATAGGGGCCGCTGATGCCGCGGATGCCGATTTCGCGGCCGACAAAGGCTAGGGTGACGGTGTTCAGGCCCGCATTGAGCTCACCATAACCGGCACCCACTGCAAGCAGCGTCCCCTGGCCATCGGTCAGGCGGCCGCTGAAATCGTAGTAACCCGCAACTTGCACGTCGATCTGCACGGAAACCCGCAGTTCATCGAACAGGCTGTTGGCGTTGAGGTCGACCGCAGTCTCCGAGAAGACGCCGGTAAGCCGCAGCGGCGGGCGCTCGAACGAGCCGTCGACGCTGATCGTCCCGGCGTCGATGCGACGGTCGGCATCGACCGAGCGTCGATCCGGTTCGACGAAATGAAGTTCCAGCACGTCGACGGTGTACGGACCCTGCCCGAGGCCCTCGGCGAGCAGCGCCGACGTGTCGAAAAACGCCGTGGCGGTGCGCGCGCCGGCGGTGACCGTGACCTCCCCGCTGCCGATCAGCGTTCTGCCCGCGGCGCGCAGGTGTGCGAACAGCCGATAGGTGCCGGGCATCGTGACCGAGATGTCGGCGTCGACCGCGACCCGGTCGAATGCCCCGTTGGCATTGAGATCGATCCCGCGGCCGCGGACGGCGCCGGTCAGGGCGGCGGTGTTGGCCACCACGGCGATTTCGGCTCCGGACTGGCGCCGAAACGCCCCGCTGCTCGCTGTCCCGCTGATCTCGGCCAGCGCGCTGAACGTCCCTGTCGCGGCAGGTGTGAAGACGCCGCTGTACAGACCGTCGCCCGCGGCGCCATCGGCTCCGCTGCCGTCATCGCGCAAGGTGACGGACTGAACCGACCCGGTGGCGGCGAACACCCGGGCCTGCACCGCCGCGCCAGCGACCCGGGTGCCGCCATCGAACACCATCGCGACCAGCACCGACGGGCGTCCGACGACCCCCACCGTCTCCGTGAACATCAGGTTCGTCACGACCGGGCTGTCGGTGAACAACTGCGCCACGACCGCGGCGTCCGCGGACAGCGCGACCGGAGCGTTGAAGCGCACGGCCAGCGGCCCCTGGCTCGTCACCGGGATGCGGTAGACATACTGAAAGCCATCGCCGCTCAGAGGATACAGGAGCGGACCGGTCGACGCGGTGGCGTCGGTCTTGAAGAAAGTCCCGCCGAAACTGCCGACATTCGATTCGGTGACCCGTGCGCCGCCCGGCAGCGTGAGCTCGGTGACGATCGGCGTGGTGCTGGCGATGTTCAGCATCAGCGTACGCGCCGCGCCATCCACGGTGAAAGTCAGCGAGCCCGACTGGACCCCGCTGCCGAGCCGCGCCAACTGCGTGCTGCTGGCGCCGAGCGCCACCGACTGCTCCTGGGCCACCGCCGGAGACGGCAGCCCCGTAACGACCGCCACTGCGAGCATCAGGAGAAACGCCTTGGCCATCGGCTCTCGAACCCCACGCAACCAAGCATTGTTCGCCTTCATGGTATCCACTCCCCCAGGGCGTCCGTCGGAACCGACGGCCCCTTCTGCAACAGGTGATGATTCACGAACCGATGATTGCCTCATGGCAAACGCACGGCCGGCGGATGCATCCATGACGCGCCGCAACCGCTGCGCGTGCCCGCCGCCAAGGCAGCGGGCGTGCGAACGCGTTGCATGGACGCCGGAGTTGCACGGCGTCATGGCCTCAGGTCGCCCGTCCGGCGTTCGACGTCGACGATCCAGGGCAGCACGTTCAAAGCCATGGCGCCATCCGCCACGCTGGCGTGGTTTCGGCCAATGCTGCCGGTGAACGTCCTGCTGTTGCTGGTCCGCCGGGCGATCCAGCCCAGCCCCAGCCCGCTCGGAATGGTCACCAGGGCGTCATTGCCCAGGGGCTGCACGTTGGGCACCGACGCAATGGTCACAATGGTCACCCGTTGCGTGACCCCGGGGCTGGTCTCCAGCGTTCTCTCGACGCGCCGGACATTCACCGCCCTCGAGTTGCGCAGGATCTGATACGCCGTATCCACCCCCCAGGGCGTCCGGGCCTTCCAGTCTTCGACGGCCAGCGCGCCCACCTCGTCGTTGAGGCTGAGGGGCGGCTGGTCGATGCGCCCGTTGCCGTTGAGATCGGCATCCGCGGCGACGGTGTTGAACACGGTCGATCCAGGCAGCGCGGCCACATTGCGGCCGTTGAACGCCGCCGCCCAGGTCGTCGTCAGATTCGTGGTGCCCGTGTCGAGCGCGACCAGCCGCGTGAGCAGCCCGGTCATGGCCGGAAAACCGGGAAACGAGACGCGGCGCCCGAACTCAGGACCAACCCGCGCCTCGACCTGCAGATCGGCCAGCAGGCTGCCGTTGTGCGGGGTCGACAAGGTGGTCAGCGAGAGGACCTTGAACGGCGCGGACGCGTGATAGCGGGCGAGGAACTCGCGCGAGTCGAGCCCACCCTTGCTGTGCGCCACCAGATGCATGCTGTCGACACCGAACCTGCGGGCGATATCACGGAAGTGGCGATCGAGCAGCCAGCCATTGTTGGAAACGGTGCTGGTCACCGTGAGGATCGAATCGTCGAATGGAATACCGCTGTTGCGCAGCGCGGGCGTGAAACCCTGACGCTCGAAGAAAGCGGGGTTGGACATGTTCCCATGCACCAGCACGATGGGAGACAGGGCCTTGAACGAGATCGCCGCCCAGTCGACCGCAGTGCACCACCCGTCGTCAGCGATGTCGATGTCGATTTCGATGTCGTTGTTCCGCGGTGTCGGCGCGGCGCCTCCGACGCCCTTGGCCGGAAACTTCAGCTGCTCGATGGGTATCTCGAACGAGTTCAACACCCAGCTACCGTCCGACCCATTGAGCAGGCCCACGACCTGGCCGTTGACCAGCACCCGGTCGCGTTCGCCTTGGGCATAGTCGACGTCATAGCCCGGCATCGTGAGCCGGGCGGTCGGCGAGATGGCGCCGGCCGCCACCAGGGCCCGGGCGTCCCGCAGGGTGCCATCGGCATTGATCTCCCCGACATATCGCGTGACCTGCACCGAGAATCTCAGCGGCCCCCCTTCGCGATACGTGCAGCCGGTATCCAGGCCGGGGCCCGCGTTGACGACGAAGGTGGTGTCCGTGGCCTCGGGGGGGGCGAAGGGCGAAGTGGTCCGCGCGGAAGCGTCCCCGCTGGCGGAAAGCAGCATGACCGCGCACAGCAAACCGCCGGCGACCGGAATCCGGGGCACAAGACGGCCGTCCCACCAGCAAAGCAGGTTCATGTTCGACTCCTGGATTCGACGTCGCGATGCGCGGCGCGCATCGCGGGAAGCGGATCGTCAGCTCGGGTTCACGACGACGGAGGTGGCAAAGTTCGCCATGTCGTTCTTTCGTTCGACGGTCACGGTGATCCGATCGCCCACCTTGAGCACCGTACCTGCCGGTACCCAGACGATGACTTCGCCGGTGGAAGTCACGAGCGTGATCTGCCGGCCGTTGATGACGCGCACCATGCCGCGTAGCTCGGTGGCCGCGTGGGCGCTGTTGGCAGCGAATGGCAACAGCAGAACAGCGAGAATTGCAGTGCGTCGGTTCACGACCCCCCCCCCGGGAAGACTCAAGTTTTGCAGCCCGCCAAGAATTAGATTTTCGTTTTGTGAAAGTCAACACATTTTTCGTGAAGGCCCTGAAGCGCTCGAAGCGGTACCCCGCGCCCCTGCGAAGCGCGCCGTGATGACCGGCCGACGGGTTGCGGCCCAGGACCCATGGAAGCCAGCCGCCGCGCCCTTCAGCCAGCGAAGCGCCTGCGCTGCTGGCAGCATGTGATGGCTGCCAGCGTTCCGCTCAAGGCGGCGGCCTCAACACCGCCCCCTCAACCCACATCGCCGGCCTCGTCCGCTCTCAGGGACCCATCCCATGGCCTCATCCACCACCACCCGCGCCACCACCGCCGCCGTCGCCGGCACGGTGTTCGAATGGTTCGACTTCTTCCTCTACGGCAGCCTGGTCGCGGTGTTCGGCCGGCATTTCTTCCCGCCGGGGAATGAAACGGCCGGCCTGCTGGCCGCGCTGGCGGCCTTCGGCGCGGGATGGGTGGTGCGGCCGCTGGGCGCGCTGGTGTTCGGCCGGATGGGCGACCGCATCGGGCGCAAGAAAACCTTCCTGGTCACGATCTCGCTGATGGGCTTCGCCACGGTGACGATCGGCCTGCTGCCGACCTGGTCGCAGATCGGCGTCGCCGCGCCCATCCTGCTGGTGCTGCTGCGCCTGCTGCAGGGTTTCGCGGTCGGCGGCGAGTTCGGCGGGGCGGCGACCTATGTCGCCGAACACGCGCCGCCGACCCGGCGCGCGCTCTACACCAGCCTGATCCAGGGCACGGGCACTGCCGGGCTGCTGCTGGCCCTGCTGGTGATCGCCGCGGTGCGCGAGGCAGTCGGCGCGGAGGCCTTCGAGTCCTGGGGCTGGCGCATCCCCTTCCTGCTGTCGATCCTGCTGCTGGCGGCATCGATCTGGATGCGTCTGACGCTGGGCGAGTCGCCGCTGTTCGCACGCGAGCGCGACGCCGGGCGGCTGTCGCGCACGCCGCTTCGCGAGGCCTTCGGGTCGCGCTCGCATCTGAGGTCGATGGGGCTGGCGCTGGTGACCCTGACCATGGCGCAGGGCGTGGTGTGGAGCACCGGGCAGTACTTCCCGCTGGTGTTCCTGCAGTCGACGCTGAAGCTGGACGTCGGCCAGACCTCGTGGCTGATGGCCTGCGTGCTGCTGCTCACCGCGCCGCTGTTCCCGCTGGCGGGATACCTCGCCGACCGCATCGGGCGCCGGCCGGTGGTGATCGCGGGCTTCGCGCTGGCCGCCCTGCTGGTGATGCCGGTCTTCCGCGGCCTCGGCGCCGCCGTGGTGCCGGAATTCTCCTTCCTCGCCGCGCTGGGCTGGCTGATGCTGATGGCGATCCCGGTGGCGCTGACCTGCGCGCCGGCCAGCGCCTACCTGGTGGAACTCTTCCCCACCCGCATCCGCTACACCGCGATGGGCCTGCCCTACCACCTCGGCAACGGCTGGTTCGGCGGTTTCATGCCGTTCGCCACCGCAGCACTCGGCGCGCACTTCGGCGATCCCTACGCCGGCTTCTACTACCCGATCGCGCTGGCCGCGTTGTGCGGGGTGATGGCGTGGTGGCTGATGCCGGAAACGAAGGACCGGCGGCTCGATGTCTGAGCGGTACGATGCGGCGGGAGCGGTGCGTACACGGCAAGCCGTGCAACCTGGCGCTGCCCATCGCAAGATCTTGATCGCGCTACGTACAGCGCTCCGACACTGCGGCCCGGTCACCTGCGTTCGATCAGTTCCACCCGTTCGCCGCAGGGTCCGCGCCACAGCGCCGCGCGCGCGCCGGCGTAGCCGGTGCCATCGAAGGACGCGATCGGTCCCAGACCTTCGATGCCGCCATCCAGAACGTCGCGCTCGATACTGACCAGCCAGGTGCCGGCGGGCAGCGCATCGGCGGCGGCGGCCGGCAGCGCGACCTCGTCGATCTCGATCAGGCATTGCTCGCGGAACTGGATCACCGCGACGGGATAGCGTTCGCCGAGCGGCCGACCCAGCTCGCGGTTGAGTACGGTGATCTTGGTGTCGAAGGCCCAGGCGTCGCGGCCGGCGAGCGCTTCCCACGCGGTCTGCGTGCGCGCGCGGTCGGGCGTCGACAGCACGACGATGAACGGCCGTTCGACCCGCGCGGTGGTCTGCGGCAATTCGAACGGCGGCACCGGCGCCTTGACCTGGGTGAGGTAGTACATCTCGCCGCAGGGCCCGAGGGCCTGGCAGGCGCGGATGTGCGGGCTGACGTCGAGGTCGGCCGGCGGCCCGAGCACGGTCCAGTCCGGCGGCAGGGCCGCGGCCAGCGCATCGACGTCGCCGACCAGCAGTTCCAGCGATAGCCAGCCGTGGCGGCGCATCGGCAGCGTGCGCACCGCACCGGGCGCCTCGATCAGGCGCAGCCACGGGGCGCCTGCGCCGCCCAGCCAGGCCGTGCGGGCGCCGGCCAGCGGCGCGAGGTCCAGGTGCGCGGCGATTTCGGGCGCCAGCGCGCCCTGCCACGCCGCATGCAGGTGCAACGCGCGCGCCTGGGAGGCGAGCGCGGCATCGAAGTCCGGCGCGAGGACGGTGGCCGACGCGATCCGGCCCAGGCGCGGCGGCGCCGCATTCATGCGCGCCGCTGCGCGGCGAGCCGCGCCTCCAGCCAGGGCATCAGGCCACCGGCAGCGACCACCGCCATCAGCGCGGCCGGGATCGGCTCGGCGGCGTGACGGATGCCGCGGGTGTGGTTGATCACGAGACCCTCCAGCGGCCGCAGCTCCAGCTCGTCGCCCGGATTCGCGGCCACCTCGGGACAGGCGAGCGCCGGCAAGCCGAGGTTGAGCGCGTTGCGGTAGAAGATGCGCGCGAAGGACTTCGCCACCACCGCCGCCACGCCGAGCTGGAGCAGGGCCTGCACCGCCTGTTCGCGCGACGACCCGATGCCGAAGCCACGCCCGGCGACCACGAGGTCGCCCGGCCGCACGTCCTTCGCGAAGCGCGGGTCGACCGCCTCGAGACAGTGACTGGCCAGTTCGGCCAGCGGTTTGCGCATGTACGGGCCGGGCGCCAGCGCATCGGTGTCGACCTGGTCACCGAAGACATGACAGCGGCCGCGCAGGATCATGCGAGGAGCCCGCGTGGGTCGACGATCTCGCCGGCAATGGCGCTGGCGGCCACGGTGTAGGGCGAGCCGAGCCAGACCCGGGCGTCCGCCGAACCCATGCGGCCCCTGAAGTTGCGCGCGGTGCTGGCGATGCAGGTCTCGCCGGCGGCGAGCATGCCCGCACCCATGCCGGCGCAGGCGCCGCAGCCGGTGGGCAACAGGATGGCGCCGGCTTCGGTGAGCGTGGCCAGCGTGCCCTCGGCGGCGGCCTGCGCGGTCATCGCGGTGGATGCGGGCGCGATCAGCAGGCGCGTGCCGGCGGCGACCCTGCGGCCCTTGAGCACGGCCGCCGCCATCCGCAGGTCGGACAATTTGGCGCCGGTGCAGGCGCCGATGTAGGCCTGGTCGACGCGGGTGCCGCGCGGCACGCGCGCGACATCGTCGCTGTTGGCGGGCGAATGCGGCGCGGCGACCTGGGGCGGCAGCGCCGCGGCGTCGACCACGCAGACCTGGGCGAACGCCGCATCGTCGTCGCTGCGCCACGCGGCCGGGTCGCCGGCGAACGGCCGATCCGCTGCGGCGAGCGCGGCCAGCGTGGTGGCGTCCGGCGCCACGATCCCGGTTTCGGCGCCGAGTTCCGCCGCCATGTTGCACAGCACGAAGCGCTCGGCCATCGGCAGGGCGGACACCGCGTCGCCGCCGTACTCGACCACGAAGGCGTCGTTGTTCATCCCCAGCCGCGCGCACAGGTGCAGCATGATGTCCTTGGCGCTGAGGCCCGCGCCGAGCCGTCCGCGGCATTCGATGCGCAGCGTCCGCGGCACCTTGATCCAGAGTTCGCCCGTGACCAGCACGCCGGTGACCTCGGTCGCGCCGACGCCGACCATCCAGGCGCCGACCGCGCCGCCGCTGGGCGAGTGCGAGTCGCCGCCGACGCAGAACATGCCTGGCTGCACGTGGCCGTGCTCCTGCAGCACCACGTGGCAGATGCCGACGCCGTCGTAGTGGCGCACGCCCTGTTCGCGCGCCCAGCGACGGGTCAGCGCCAGGATCTCCGCGCCGTCGAGGTCGGTGGCCGGCACGAAGTGGTCGCTGACCACCACCACCTTGTCCGGATCCCAGACCCGCGCGCCGAGCTGCGCCAGGCGCTGCGCGACCCGGCGCGGGCCGCCGGAGTCGTGCATCATCAGCAGATCGACCGCGCAGGTCACGATCTGGCCGGGGCGCACGCGCGGCTGCCCGCTGGCGCGGGCGAGGATCTTCTCGGCGAGCGTCGCGCCCGCCATGTTCAGCCGGCGACCCCGCCGTCGCGTGCGCCGAGATCGAGCCGCATCTGGTAGCGGAACTGATCGGGCCGGTAATGGATGTGCAGCAGGTCCACCAGGCGGCCCTCGGGGTCGTAGGATCGCCGTTCCAGCGTGAGCAGCGCGCTGCCCGGCTCGACCTCCAGCCGCGGGGCGAGGATCGAATCGGCCAGCGCCGCCGACAGCGTCTGCTCGACCTGCGCGAGCTTGATGCCGGCGCGGCGGAACAGCCGGATGCGGGAGGTCTTCGCCAGGTTCACGGCGTTGAACGCCTTGTGCGTGGTGCGCGTCCACGACACGTAGTGCCCGAAAGGCGTGCCGTCCTTGGTGCGCACGCGCACGGCGTGGGCGAGATCCTCGCCCGGGTCGAGATCGAACAGCTCGCGCACGGGCTCGGGCGGCGCCGCGCGGCGGAACTGGATCAGACGGACTTCGGTATGCTCGCCGAGGATCTCCAGGTTCTCGAGCAACCCGGTCAGCGGAGCCGCCACCGGCTTGGGCTGCTGGCGGTGGATGACGTGGGTACCGCGGCCCCGGCGACGCTCGACCAGACCCTCGGCCGCGAGTTCGTCGAGCGCGCGCTTGGCGGTGATGCGGGATACGTCGAACGCGTCGGCCAGCTCGAACTCGGTCGGCATCTGCGCTCCGTGCGAGAGTTCGCCGCCAACGATGCGGTCGCGCAGAACGGAGAAGATCTGGTGGTACAGGGGCGTCGGCAGGTCGCCGCGCAGCAGGCCCGACAGGCTGTGGGCGCTGAAGGCGGGCACGACGAAGATCGCATGCTTTGCCATAATGCTATAACTATATAGCAAATTGCAGTGGGCTCTGCCGCGATGGGCGCCAGTGCCGGACGGCAGGGTATCGGGCAAGGTCGGGCGTGGAAGCGATGGCGGAAGAAGGCCCCAAGGTTCTGGTCACCCGGCACAGGCAGGTGCTCGGCGTGCGCATTCGTCACCCGGCGCGGCGCAATGCGCTCGCATCCGACGACTGGGCCGCGCTGGCCGCCGCGTTCGCCGATCCGGGCGATGCGAGAGTGCTGGTGCTGTCCGGCGTCCCCGGCGCGTTCAGCGCGGGAGCCGACATCGATGAGCTGGCCGGCTTGCTGCGCGAGCCGCAGCGCTTCGCCGCCGGCAACGCGCTGGTGCAGAATGCGCAGCGCGCGCTGGCGCAGCTGCCGCTGGCCACCATCGCCGCCATCGACGGCGCCTGCGTCGGCGGGGGGCTGGGCCTGGCCGTGGCCTGCGACTTCCGGATCGCCACCGCGCGCTCGCGCTTCGCCGTCACGCCGGCGAAACTGGGGCTGGTCTACAGCCCCGAAGACACCCGCCGCCTCGCCGCCGTGGTCGGCCCGGCCCGCGCGCGCGAACTGCTGCTCACCGGTCGCGTGCTCGATGCCGCCGAGGCCGAAGCCTTCGGCCTGCTCACGCGGCAGGTCGGCGAAGATGCTCTCGATGCCGCGGTGGATTCACTCGCCGCCACCCTGCTCGCGATGTCGCCGGCGTCGATCGCCGGCATCAAGCAGGTTCTGGCCCACGTGGCCGGCGATCCGACGGCCGACGCCGACGCCGCGGGGCGCGCGTTCGATGCAGCGTTCCATTCCGCCGACTTCGCCGAAGGCGCGCGCGCCTTTCTCGAAGGCCGGCCCCCGAAGTTCGGCTGAGGCCCCATGCCTGCCTACATGATCGTCGAAGCGCGGATCGCCGACCTGGAACGTTTTCGCCCCTATGCCGAGGCCAACCCCGCACTGGTGGCGCGATTCGGCGGGCGCTACCTCGCCATCCGCACCGCCACCGAGGCGCTGGAAGGCGACTGGAATGGCGCCAAGGTGGTGGTCAGCGTATGGCCCGACATGGACGCCGCCCGCCGCTATTGGCACTCGCCGGACTACGCCGCACTCAAGCGTCTTCGCGAAGGCACGGGCACTTTTCGCGTCATCCTCGTCGACGGACTTGCCTCGGAGACGCTCTCTTGAACCCGCTTGCCGCCCTGCTGCTGTGTTTCGCCGCCTTCACGGCCGGCGCCTCGTCCCAACCGCCGAAGGCCGCGCCCGCTCCGCTCGATGCCGCACCGCGGCCGGCCCTGATGCTGATCGAGGCCGACATCCACGACATGGACGGCTTCCGCGCCTACACCCAGGCCATCATCCCGATCGTGCAGCGCTTCGGCGGCACCTATCTGGTGATGCGCGGCCAGCGGCAGGACCTCGAGGGCGATTGGGGCACGACGCGGGTGGTGATCTCGCGCTGGCCGAGCATGGACGCCGCGCGCGCCTTCTGGTTCTCGTCCGAGTACCAGGACGCGATCAAGCTGCGCCAGGGCACCGGCAGCTTCCGCGTCACCCTGCTGGAAACCGCGCCGTGACGCTCGCGCCGGCCTATCGCGCGCTGGCGCTGCAGACGGCCTGCCATGCGGTGAACGGCAGCACCGACGTGCGCGAGGCGCGGGCGAAGATCGCCGCCAACATCGTCCGCATCGGCCACCAGCTGCGCGCAGCCAAAGGTTTCATCGGCCCGGACGTGCGGCTGGTCGTGCTGCCCGAATACTTCGCGACCGGCTTTCCGCTCGGCGAGCCGCTGCCGGCGTGGGGCGACCGGGCCGCCTTCGAGATCGACGGGCCCGAATATGCGCAGCTCGGCCGCATCGCGCAGGACCACGGCGTGTACCTTTCGGGCAACGCCTACGAGCGCGACCCTCACTTCGCACCGCTGTACTTCCAGACCAGCTTTGTGTTGGATGACGCGGGGAACGTCATCCTGCGATATCGCCGGCTCGTATCGCTTTACGCCCCTTCGCCCGTCGACGTCTGGGACGCCTACCTCGACCGCCACGGCCTGGCCGCCGTGTTCCCGGTCGCCGACACGCCGCTCGGCCGAATGGCTTGCATCGCCTCGGAGGAAATCCTCTACCCCGAGATCGCGCGCGCGCTCGCCCTGCGCGGGGCCGAGGTGTTCCTGCATTCGACCAGCGAGGTCGGCTCGCCCGAACTGACGCCCAAGGACATCGCCAAGCGCGCGCGCGCGGTGGAGAACCTCGCCTACGTGGTCTCGGCCAATTCCGGCGGCATGCACGACGTGCCCTTCCCCGGCGCGTCGACCGACGGCATGAGCAAGGTCGTCGACGACGTCGGCCGGGTGCTGGCGGTGGCCGGCTACGGCGAAAGCATGGTCGCCCACGCGGAATTGGACGTCGCCGCGCTGCGCCGGCGGCGCCTCAAGCCCGGCATGGGCCACACGCTGTCGCGCCTGCCGCGCGCGGCGATCCTCGCCGGCCTCGACCCGGCGCCGCTGGAAGCGAACTGGCTGGCCGCACCCGGCGGCGGCGTGCGGGTGCCACAACGGCCCGAGTTCGTGCAGCGCCAGCGCGCGGTGATCGACGCGCTGCGCGCGCGCGGCGTGCTGGGCGAACCATGAGCCGGATGCTCGCCCTGCGCGATCCGCGCACGGGAAAGCCGGACGGCACGCTGCCGATCGACGGCGCGCCGGAGATCACGGCGCTGGCCGCGCGGCTGCGCACCGCACAGCCCGCCTGGGCGGCGAGCCCGCCGGGCGTGCGCAGCAACGCGCTGGCGGCCTTCGCCGATGCGCTGGCGCGCCGCCGTGACCCGCTGATCGAGGCCCTGTGCCGCGACACCGGCCGCTGGCACGAGTCCGTGATGGAGGTCGACGGCGCGCTCGGCGGGCTGCGCCGCTGGGCCGCGGAAGCCCCCGCCCTGCTGCGCGAACCGGGCGCGCGCCCGGCCGGTCCGCCGCACGTCGAGGTGCGGCAGGCGCTGGTGCCGCATGCCCTGGTCGGCGTGATCAGCCCCTGGAATTTCCCGCTGCTGCTGGCCCTGATCGACGCCGTGCCGGCGCTGGCCGCGGGCAGCGCCGTCCTGGTCAAGCCCAGCGAAGTCACGCCGCGC
>DHLY01000103.1:17319-21167 GCA_002405525.1 Proteobacteria bacterium UBA4656 | reverse complement strand
GCGACTGCCGCCGGCGGTCGACGCGGTGTGTGAGCCGGGGCCGGTCTCGCCCTCGAAGCCCGCGGCCTCGAACTGCCCGGCCGGAAACGCGGGGTCGGTGAAGTCCCAGCCGCCGATGATCTTGTCGTTGCAGACATCGCGGGTGGGATTGTGGTTCGGATTGGTCGGGTTGCACCACCCGAGGAAGATCCCGGAGCCCAGGGGATTGGTGTGGTCGAACCCGTCCAAGTCGACATCGGCGAACGACGGACTGCCGAGATTGGCGCCCGAGTCGATCACGCCGACCACCACGCCTTCACCGCGGGTGGCCACGCTGCCGGGCGTGCTCGACCCGGCCCAGACCGTCGGCGCACCGATCAGCGCGGGGCCGGCATCGGTGGCGAGAGAAAACTCCTTGTATCCCTCGACCAGCGCGACCATCGGATCGGCGGCCAGGGCGACCGCCTCATCGGGCGTCAGCGACAGCACCATGCCATTGAAGGCGTGGAAGAACTGGAAGTGCGGGGCCAGCGGCGCCACCTGGCGCCCGATGCGGCTGCTCAGGCCCTGCAGGAATCCTGCGTGCTCGTCCTGCAGCGCGGCAACGTACGCCAGCGCCGCCGCCGAACGCACGTCGAGCCTTCCGTCGGCGCGCCGCGGAGCGGCGGCGAGGCCGGTCCGACCGCCGGCGTAGGAGGCGACCGGCGCCGACTTCAGGCCGACGATGTAGAGATCGCGCCCGGCCTCGCGCTCGATCGCCGCCAGCGACTTCGGCGCCTGCGACCATGTTTCATCTGCCGCCGTCGCCGCGGTGCCAAGACCGCATGCGAAGATGGCGGCGCCCAGCGCGGACAGGCGCAGACCATTTCTGCCCAGGGTCGAACTCATGCACTTCCTCCCGATGGAGCCGGCGACACACCCCACGCGCACCGCCCGGCATTGATGAACCTCCGACCGTTTACGTCGCCCATGGTTCCGTGTCAACCACGAAGCGCGGCCAACGCGCACCGACTTCACCGCTCACCGGGCCGTGTCCGATGCACGGGGCATCAAAAGTGAAGGAACCGTCGCCGCCGCGTGATCGGCCGTCATGGTTGCTGCACTGCCGCGCCGGCTTCGAGGCCGAGTGCGCGGAGGAGGCCATCGCTGCCGCGGCGCAGCATGGGCGGGCGGCGTTCGCGCGCACCGAGCGCGATGGGGCAATGGTGGAAATCGCGCCGGCCGATGCGCAGGCCCTGCCGCCCCCGCCTGCCTGGCGCGACCTGGTGTTCGCGCGGCAGTCGCTGTCGCTGCTGGGGACGTTCGACGCGCTCGATCCGAAGAACCGGCTCGATCCGCCGATCGACGCGCTGGCCGCCGCCGGCCTGCGGGTCGCCGACTGGTGGGTGGAGGCGCCGGACAGCGAAGCCGGCGAGGGCCTGCGCGGACTGGCGCGCGCGCTGGAAGCCGCCGCGCTGCCGCTGTTGCGCAAGCGCACCCTGGTCGATCCGGCGTCGTCGATGCGCGCGCACCTCGTGCTGCGCGACGGCACGCACGCCCTGCTCGCGTTGGCCGACGTGCGCCACGCCGCGCCCTGGCCGCAGGGCATCCCGCGGCTGAAGTTCCCGCGCGGCGCGCCCAGCCGCTCGACGCTGAAACTGGACGAGGCCTTCCTCGTGCTGCTCGACGACGCCGATCGCCGCGCCCTGCTGCGCCCGGGCATGACCGCCGTCGACCTCGGTGCCTCGCCCGGCGGCTGGACGTTCCAGCTCGTCGCGCGCGGCATGCGCGTCACCGCGGTCGACAACGGCCCGATGGACGACGCCCTGATGGCCAGCGGCCAGGTCGAGCATCGCCGCGAAGACGGCTTCCGCTTCCGCCCGCGGCAGCGCGTCGACTGGGTGGTCTGCGACATGGTCGAACAACCCGCGCGCGTGGCCGCGCTGATGCGCGACTGGCTGTCCGAAGGCGCCGCCCGCGCGGCGGTGTTCAACCTCAAGCTGCCGATGAAGAAGCGCTGGCTGGAGACGCAGCGCTGCATCGCCCTGCTGCGCGATTCGCTGGGCGATGCGTGGACGGTGCGCGCCAAGCAGCTCTACCACGATCGTGAGGAGGTCACGGTGGTTGTTTTGCCTCGGTGACCGCAGCGCGGAGCTGCGTAACGTGGGCCCGCGCGGCCTGCAGTGCGCAATCGAAGCGCGACGTCGGAGTCAGGAATCATCGTAAGCGCCCGGTGACCACTCGCTCAATCGCCGCGCTGCGCACCAAATCCGCCACGATACACCGCTGCGCTCGAACGCCGCTACCCGCTTTGCCCAAACCGCCCGCTTAAACTCCCGTGACATCGCGCACCTCCTTCGACTGGGCGCGCGAGGTTGCGACTGCGCGTGAAGCGGGGCAAGGTGTGGTTGCCGGACGCTCACCCATGCCCGCCGCGACAACCCGCTGCGCTCGAACGCCGCTACCCGCTTCGCCCAAAGCGCCCGCTTCGACTCCCGCACCATCGCCTACCTACTTCGACTGGGCGCGCGAGGTTGCGACTGAGTACACAATCCAGGACACCCACACACCAGCACCAACACCAACACCGTCACGACGATCCGAGTGGCTGTGTCCTCGCCCGACACTTGGCACCACAGGCATACCGACCATGGCCCGCGGCCGAGCCAGCAAGCGGCGCGCGACCGCATCGCCACCGGTCCGACGGGAGGGATCCGGCGGGTCCATGAGCCGCTATGCCGGCCCCGACCTTGCGGTTAGCCCTGCCGGCAGGAGCGGTCCACGCTGCCGCGACTGGCGCCACGGCCGCATCCGGTCAGATCCCCTGCTTATGCGCACGTGCGCCGGCCGTGCCGGCGCCCTTGAGCCAGCACTGTCCAAGCTGGCGGGCTTTTTCCATCAGCGCATCGACCGCACCGACGGCGCGCCAGTAGCGCTGCTCGATGCCGATGGCCTGGGCGTGCCATTCTTGCTCGGCAAGTCCGAGCTTGTGCAGCACAGTTGGTGCGACCGCCGCAATGGACCCGCGCTTGTCCGAGCGGGCCATTCGACCGGTCCAGTCAGCGAGGTCCAGGTACTCGACCAGCGTCGCGGGCAGGACGCACGCGACCGAGCCCGCAACGGGCTCCAGCGTCGCCGCGGATTCGATCGACTCCGGATGAGCCAACCGGCGCTGGACCGACGTATACGGGCTGCTGGGCAGATCCGGGGCCAATCCGGCGCGGATCGGATTGAGATCGACGTAGGCCATGCAGGCCAGCACAGCGGCATCGTCGAGCAGCGCCTGACACTTGAACCGCGCTTCCCAGAAATGGCCGGTGCAGCCGTCCTCGCGATTGGCGCGCCGTGCGATCGGTTCATTGAGGAATCGCATGAACCAAGACAAGCTGCCCAGGCGCTCACGCAGGACGGCGATGCGCTCGGCATTCCCAGCCAGCGCGGCCGCCCGTGCTTCGCAAGCCGCTTCGTCGATCTCGCCGTCAACGCGCACCGGCGTGAGCCGGACCCAACGTTGGGCGACTTCGTCGGGCGACCACGCGAGTGTGGCCGACGGATCGACGTAGACGACCAAGTGCAGATGGTTGCTCATCACCGCATAGGCGTAGACGCCCACGGCAAAGACCTCCGCCAGCTCGAGCAGCCGGTCCTCGACCCACTGCTTGCGGTGCTCGAAGCTGCGACCTGTCAGTGCGTCCTCGCCACACAGGAACGCGCGGCGCACGCAACGCGAGATGCAGTGGTAGAACCCCGGGGCGTCGGGGTCGACCAGTTGGCTGCGAGGCGAGGTCATGGCGACAGCATCGCCTGGCGCCGACCGACGGTCTGTCAGCCACTGCAGCGCGGGCGTGTAGGAAAAATGCTATTTGGTGGATGTCCTCGTTCGCGCGCGC
>DHLY01000103.1:12819-17116 GCA_002405525.1 Proteobacteria bacterium UBA4656 | reverse complement strand
CCGCGTCCGCGAATTCAATGCGTACGGGCCGGGCTATGGTGGAACGCTAGTCGGCAGAAAGGCAAAAGGCAAGACCTGCCCCTTTTCTCTGCGGACGGTCTGTCAGCCACTGCAGCGCGGTCGTGCAGGACAGAGGCTATCTGGTGGATGTCCTCGTTCGCGTTCTGTCAGCTGCTGTAGGAAGATCGCTATCTGGTGGATATCCTCGTTCGTGCTTCTGCCATAGCGCATCGACATCAAGAAAGCATTGCTGTGTTCGGTGATCAATTGAACTAAAGCGATATTCTTTACGACCACTTCGCTCAACAAAGGAAACGCGCAACTGACCATCAACGACATCGATCGCGTCCATCATGTCGAACATCTTCGCAAAGTATGGCTCGTCGATGCGGAAGGTCAGGCCCTCTGAGTCCACGACAAGCGATCTGTATCGATCGTCACCAACGTACTTCGCTGCCATTACCAGGGAAAGCGATCTCGGATAATGCTCGCAGCCGACCGCCTCATACTCCACGATCGTAGTTGCGAAGGCGGCAGGGAGAAGAACGGATGCAATTAGTGCAACAGAGGCTGAAGTGCGGAAGCTCCGTGCGCTCATCGATTTGCATTGATACATCAGCGTTTTGCGAAAAATAGGCACGCACGCACTCCTCGACGAAAATTCACTCTTGAGACTATCGGGACCCTGGTCCCAATGACCCCCAGTCGTTCCATGACTCATGCTTGTAAGCTACCGTGCGATTCGGCATAGACCGGAACGCATCAAATACAGCATTGGGGTGTACGTACGGCATGGCTTCGATGAGACCGGGCGTTAGCCCAACGCTCGACGTTGCTGTGAATGCGGCAGAAACGCAACTGTTCCTTGCAACGCCATAATCGTTGGTGCTCGCGTAGCCCTTCATTACGGCCATAGCATGCCTATAGGTTGAGGCGGTGACGTCGAAGACTCGGAAGGCAAAGTTTCGATCACCCTGCATAGCTCGCATAAACAGCGCAGAGTCGTCTCGCACAACACCATTCATCCCCTCACCCTCGGTAAGCGCGTCGACGCCCTTCTCGGTCGGATAGAATCCCCATGCCTCATACTCCCCATTGGGCGCTACTCCGCCCAAGAAAACGTGCCCAACCGTTCCTCGCTCCGCAATCAGGAATAGCTTGTGGTCTAGTGCCTCGCCTCTATGCCTCTCATCGTTGTAGGCGCGGGCGAAAGCCGCCGTGACCGCCCCATTCGCAAACTTCCCCCCGCTGAGGACAGAAGCGGTTCCTCCCACAATCGCCGCAGCAGCCACCCGCGTCGCACTGAACCCGGCATTGCCCTCGTCCAGTCCGTCGATACCCGGCGCAGCGAGCTGTGCAACACCCGCACTCGCGAAGCCGTGGCCGAACTTGCCTCCCTGCAGCGTGCTCATCATGCCGCCGGCGATGCCGTGCGTCAGCACCTTGGCTGCGAACTGACCGCCCGTCAAGCGCGTGCCCCAGAAGCCCGATCCCTCCGGTCCTTTGGCCATCGAGGCGAATTCCTTGCCAATACCATGGAAAACGCCCGCACTGAACGCCCCCATCAATCCGCCCTGCAGGCTTCCGCTGGAGACGACACCGGAGATGAAGCCCGTGACGAGAGTGTTTGCCAACCCTTGCCCAAAGAGGCCCGTGAACCACCCGGCACCCGGCAGAAACATATTGATCGCAATCGAAGCAATCTGACGCCAGTACTTCTTGACGAAGCTCAACCCCGACGGGTCGGTGTAGCTCAGCGGGTTGTTCAGGACATAGGTGTAGCGGTTCAGGTTCTGCGCGTTGAACGGCTCCTGCACGATCGGGTCGGGTGACAGCATGCGGCCCAGTGCGGCGTCGTACAGGCGGCCGTTCATGTGCACGATGCCGGCGCTGTCGACGTGCTCGTGGCCGGTGAAGCCGCGGCGCGTGGTCGGAGCGGTGTAGTTGGAGATCAATCCCGACCATGCGTTGGCGCCGTCGGCGGAGCGGCGACTGCCGTGGGCGTCGAACGAGAAGCGCTCGATCACCGTGCCGTTCTGGTCGACCAGGGTGTCCATCGACCCGAGGTGATCGGTGAACACGTAGCGGAACTGACGCGTGGGTGCCGCGGTCGTTCCGGTTTCGGTCAGGATCAGGAAGCCGCCGATGTAGCGTCGACGCTCGAACGCCGCGCCGTTGCGGGTCAGCCATTCCACGCCCGCCAGATAGCGCGTGACGGTGGTGTTGCCGCCTTCGCTGTCGACCCGGAGGTAGCGACCGCCCGCGGCGTAGCGGAAGTGGGTTGTCGACGTTGTCCCGGCCGAGATCCGGTCGGCGTTGCCGGCCGCATCGTAGCGGACCGTGCGGCTACCCGGACCGCCGCCAGCCACGGTCGCGGCGGTCTGGTAACCGGCCGCGTCGTAGGCGTAGTCGACGAACCCAGTCTGCATCGCGCGACGGGTGACCGCGTGCGGGCTGCGTGCAGCAGTGCCGTCGGCCGAGCCCGGCACGCCGGCAGTCCCGCAGCCGGCGCGCCCGGCATAGGTGTAGGCGTGACCGTTCTTGCTGCAGATGTTGCCCAGCCGGTCGTACGCGAGGCTGATGGTGGTCAGCGGCGCCGCGAGGCTGTTGTTCGCCGGGCGCAAGCGGCCGCTGACGAGCCGATTCAGATCGTCATAGGTGAAGGTCTCGCGGACGTTCGCGCGCAGGTCCTCGCGCGAGAGCAGGTTGCCCTGGGCGTCGAAGGCGTAGCCGAGGTTCTGGATGGCATTGGTCGGATCGACTCCGCCTGAGCCATTCGCGAGACCGCTTCGGATCACCTGCAAGCGGCCGGTGAGCGTGTTGTACGTTCGGGCCGTCGTCAGGCGCACGTTGCCATGGCGCCGCTCCAGGGTCGTCTGACCACGCGCATCCGTGGCCTGCAGTTCCCAGTAGAGCTGCGTTGGGTTGGCCGCGTCGCGGACCCGACGCAGGAAACCGTGGGCCGAGTACATGTTCTCGACCCGCCCACCGGTGGCGTCCGTGCTCGTGGCGACCCGTCCGAGTGCGTCATAGGTGGTCGACGCGGTGTAGACCTCGTCGTTCGCCGCACCGGGCGGACGCACCATCGTCGTCACGGTGTCCGGACGACCGAGGATTCCGTAGGCGGTGACCTGCTCGAAACGATCCACGCTCTCGTAGCTGTCGCCCACGGTCTGCCGGCGCACGCTGCGCTGCGCGAGGCCGGTGCCGTTGGTCGCGAGGTCGTAGGTGATCAGATCGATCGCGGCGGACGTGCCGGTGCCGAGCGGCATGGCGAGCACCTGATCGTCGGTGCGGGTTTCGGCGATCGTCATGGTGCTGCACAGCCCGTTGAACGACCGTGTGCGCCATGTGCGGCCGAGCGCGTCGCGATCGGTGATCGTGGCGAAGCCCCGGGCGTCGCGCGTGCAGATGACCTCGCCGGCGGCGTTGTAGAAGGTGTTGACCGTGCCGGCGTCCGGGTCGGACTGCGTGGTCTTGCGGCCCAGCGCATCGTAGCTGACGGTCGACACGATCGCCCCGCGGCCGGCATCGCGCGTCACGCTCGCCAGGTCGCCGAACTCGTTGTAGGCGTACTGGGTCTGCATGCCCGCATCGTCGGTGACGGTGATCACCTTTCCACTGGCGTCGCTGACGCGGATCTCGGTCATCACGACCGGCTCGGGCTGGTCGTCACCGGTCGAATCGCGGACCACCCGGGTTTCGGTCGTGGTGGTGAGACCGTTGAACAGCATCGAGCTGCCGGCCGGCGCGCCCGAGGTGTGTTCCGGGAGCAGAATCTGCGTGGCGCGGTCCAGCACGTCGTAGCTGGTCCGGGTCGACGGTGCGCCGGCGCAACCGTTGTGAGCGGCAGGCGCGCCGGGTAGCGAGCTGCCGGTGCCCGCCAGGAAGTAGGGTTCGGTCACCGCCACCGTGCGGCCCCGACCATCGTAGGTCGTGCAGGTCGCGACCCAGTCGTTGGCGGCATCGGTGTCGTAGCGGTTGAACGATTCCGCCATCGTGAACACCTGGCGGCCCAGCCGGTCGAAGTAAGCAATCGACCGCGGCCCACCTCTCACATAGCTGGTCTGGCGGAACACGGCCCCGATTGCCGTGGGGCATTCCGCCTCACGGGTGCCGCCATTGACCCCCTGGCACCAGTGGAATTCGGTGGCGCTTGCCGCGCCCGTGGCGTCTTCGCTCAAGGTCTGGCGACCGAGCGGGCCGAACGCCGCCGTGGCCCACTGACCGTTGAGCCCCTCGGTACGCGTCGGATTGCCGAGCAGGTCGCGGCTGATGGTGGTCTGCGTCGTCAGCC
>DHLY01000103.1:4448-12627 GCA_002405525.1 Proteobacteria bacterium UBA4656 | reverse complement strand
TGGCGTCATAGCCGGTCTCGGCAAAGCGCCGCACCGACTCCAGGGCGAGATCGCCGGCGCCGGCAGGGCGCTGCCGCATCGCATTCGCGTCGGCGGCGTCGTCACACTCGCTGGCGGGAACGTCGCCGCTGCAGGACAGCGTCATCGTGACGTTGCCGTAGTCGTCGCGGACGCGCACCGTGCGCAGGTCCTGGTTGGGGACGACGTCGGGCTGGATGCGCTCCACGCGCAACGCGCCCGTGCGGGTGCTGCCCGTCATGTCGTACTCGAAGCGCGTGAGGCGTGGCCGCACCTGCGTGCCGCGCCAGTGTTCGACCGACGACTCGGTCACCCGACCCAGCCGCCAGTACGTGGTGTCCGCGCTGAACAGCGACTCGGTCTCCAGTCGGGTCAGGCACACACCGCCGCAGCGCCCCAGCGGATCGTTCGCCGCCATGCGGTTGGACGCATGGGTCCGCAGCGCCGCCAGCGAACCGTGTGCCACGCCGTTCGCGGTCGCCGTTTCGACCACGGTCGCATCGCCGAACGTGTTGTACTGGAATGCGGACACGGTCTCGGACAGGGTCGCAACCGAGGCCGATTCGGGATGACCCATGGCCTCGAACGAGCGATCGATGAAGGCATGCACAGGCGCAGCATCGATACCCGTCGTGGTGGTCTGCCGCGCCAGCCGGTTGGCCGAGAAGCTCAGCAGCGTGCCGACGGGTTCGGCGAAGAACGGATTGGTCGCGGGCGCACCGGGGGGCTCGGGAGGCTGGTTACCGGCGGTGAAGCAGTGGCTGCCCGGTGCTTCGGGGCCCGCCGTTCTGCAGGCTGGCGGCACCCAAACACCGTTGACCCTGATCTTGCGCGTCTCCAGTGGCATCCCGATGAACGGGAACATCTGATCGTACCGGGTGATGGTCACCACGTGCGCATTGTCGAAGTTGCTGTCGATGCTGCGGATCTCGCGGAAGCCGAGCAGGCCTCGCCCGCCGCCCTGCACCTTGGCGCCCTGGTATTGGTAGTCCACGCGGCTCTTCCGGTCGAGCGCCCCGATGCCCGGTGCGTCACTCACGACCGAGGCGACCACATGCATCGATGCCAACAGGTCCTGGACCGGCGAACCGCGATCAGTGCGCGGCGAGATCACTTCGTTGCGTGAGCCGCTGTCGCGCCAGTAGACCGCGCCATTGGCGAGCGACTCGTACTGCACGACCGTCGCGGCACCGTAGCCGTTGGTGATCTGCGCGATCAGGTCGCGTGGGACGTGCCGATCGCCGGATGC
The DNA here is from genome assembly GCA_002405525.1 of Proteobacteria bacterium UBA4656. Taxonomy (GTDB): domain Bacteria; phylum Pseudomonadota; class Gammaproteobacteria; order Xanthomonadales; family Ahniellaceae; genus UBA4656. Next base: position 11,360 of record DHLY01000103.1, on the reverse strand, counting down.
GCCGTTGCGCGCCAGGCCGCGGCTCTGGCGGAAGTTGCTGGTCTCGCGACCGAGCTGCCATGCGCCGAAGTCGACACCGCCGTCGCCATCGAGATCGGTGAAGTTGCTGAACCAGCTCTGCGGATCGATCGCACCGATGTCGGTACCCGGAAGGACCGTGGAGACAGTCGGATAGACGCCATCCGGCCCGGCGATGCGGACACGGAAGCGCTCGCTCGTGCCGCTTCCAGTCAGATGGACGATGTCGGTCCGGCCGTCCTGGTTGATGTCCACCAACTGCATGAACTTGCGGCCCGTGATGCCCGACACCGTGGTGCCGACGCGCATGCCGGCGCCCGAGTTGATGTCGATCAGCAAGGAGTCACCGTTCTCGCCGTCCTGCCGCCAGAGCAGATCGGTCAGGCCGTCGCCGTTGACGTCGGCCGGTGTCGGTCCGCCAAAGAAGTAGGAGAACCCCTCGGTCGACTGGGTTTCGCGCCCGAGGTACTTGCGGAACACGATCTGCGCTGGCGTTCCGGCAGCGGCAGGCACGATCTCCCTGACCACCAGCCCGTAGCGATGAAGCGAATGCACATCGCGCCGGTTCCCGACCCGGAGGCCGCTTTGAACCGCGGGGGCGACCACCCGCAGCCGCTCGGCGTCGGCCGCGGATGCGGGGACGTAGAACGCCGCCTCGATCGACCGGCTCTGCGGCGGTGGCGGGCAGCTCGTCCCCGTGCACGGGTCGGAGAAGGTCTGGCGAACAGCCAACAGCAGATCGGCGCGCCCATCGGCATCGAGGTCGATCGGTTGTGGCGAGCGCCCACTGCGGGAGTCGGAGTTCGAAAACGAGAACCGGCAGCCGCGGAACTGCCGCTGAGGCAGCTCGGGATCGTTCACGATGGGCTGGCCGCACTGCTCGCCCGCGTCCCACTCGAACCGCGCCTGATAGGCCGCGGAGAATCGGTAGCCCGCCCCGTCGCGCTCCATCAGCTTCACTTTCAGGACGTCGTACTCGCTCGAGCTCGCCGTCGTCGCATAGAGCACATCGGGCAGACCATCGCCGTTCACGTCGGCAAGCTGCGCCAGCGTCTCGTTGCTGCCGGGCAACGGCACGCAACCGGCCGCATCGGTCGACCCACCCGCGCAGTCCGACAACAGATCGATCGACTGGTTGAAGACCTGTTGGCCGCTGACCCGGCCGCGCGACGGATAGACCCGCCAACGGATCGTCCCGCCGTTGTTGCCGGCGATCATCAGATCGTCGCGACCATCGCCGTTGTAGTCGACCAGGAACCAGGCGTCGTCGAGACTCTCCGAGTAGGGTCGCAGGCTGCAGGCGTGGAGCTGCCCACCACGGTCGTAACGAAGGTTGCCGGCGCCGTCCAGCCCACCGAACTCGGTCCAGATCCGCTGGGTGCCGGTCGGGAAACCGGCCGGGCAAGGGCCGGGCTCCGCCGGGCGGGTGTCGAACCACACGAGATCCAGCCGCCCGTCGCCGTCGACATCACCCAACTTGGACGACTTGAACTGTGTCGTGTTCGGGAAGGCGCTTTCGCTGCTGCCAATGAAGCGCGACTGTGCCTGGGTGTAGGCGAACACCGTGGGGCGATAGCAGACCGCACCGCCGAGACGATTGCTGCACTCTGTGAGCGAGGTCAGCAGGCGGTGTCCGGAACCCGAACCGCTGATCTGGTAGGCCAGACGATAGTGGCGGATGTCGGCGCTTCCCGAGCGCGAGGTGATCGAGTCCAGATAGCGCGTACGCCGCATCGCCATACCGGCCTGCCAAGCCACAGTCTGTTCCGCCGCTGGGAGCGGGAGATGGTTGAACAGCACTTCGGCGAAGGGTTCCTGGTCGCCGGGCGCAGCCTGCTGCCCCTCGAGGCGGACCTTGCCGGTATAGCGAACGCTCGCGAGCAGCTGCTGGCCGGCGACCTGGTCCGTCACATACGTGTAGTCGACGTAGTTGCCGAACGAGTCCATGCTGCGCGCGAGCGCAAAGGTCAGGATCGGTGCGTTGTTGGGCGGCAGCACGCCGTTACCGGCGTTGCGTCGAAGTGCGGCATCCGGACGCTGGATGGTCTGCGTGGCCGACGGCAGGAACGGCAGGCCGTTCACCGCGATGCGGTCGCCGTACCATGCCGTGGTGCCGTCCTTGCGCTGCACCACGAAGTAGTCGAAGCCATTGGTCGCGTCGACGTCGTAGGCGCGGATGCGCGCGAACTGATCGAGCTCGGTGCGGAACTCCGCCGTCGGCCCGGCGTAGCTGCCGGACACCAGCAGCAAACGCTGCCCATCGAGGCAGTAGCGGTCGCGCTGATCGAACGACAGCGGCGGGCTGCCCGACAGCGCCGCAGCCGCATCGCCGTTCTCACGGGTCTGCCGGCAACGCATGATCGCCGACGCACCGGACACCGACCAACCGCGACCGAGCACGCCCAGCCCGCCCTGCGAGGAGTAGGACACAGCCAGCTCCGGTACGACGCCACCACGCCCGGGCACAGTGGCCAGCGGGATGGTATAGGTAGCCGCACCGGTCTCGTCGACCCGGAACGTGCCGGCCGTAGCGCCCACACCGTCCGATTCCGGTGCGATGGTGGATGGAATCGCGTCGGGCGTCTCTTGGGCCAGCACGCTGCCGGGAACCGCGACGATGATGTCCGCGCCCGTCACGGCAACACCAACACCGGGCGGATCGCGGTTGTCCAGCGCACGCGCCGACAGGCGGAACGTCTCGGGCGTCGTGCCGGCCGTCCAGTTCGCCGTGTACCGGTCGGTCAAGCCCTGTGGAGTCGCCACCAGGCGCGGCGAGAACGAAATGCCATTGCGCAGAAACTCGACCTCCGTCACCGTGCCATCCGGATCGCGCGCGTCGACGGCGAACGTCGTGGTGCTGCCGATGTTCACGATGCCGCCGTTGGCCGGGGGCACCAGAGTCACCACCGGTGCCTGATTGGCCGGGTTCGCCGTGGCGGTCACGGTGACCAGCGTTTCAGCAGACAGCACGCCGGCGCGCGCGACCGCCCTGAACACGTAGTTTCCGGGCACCGTGAAGCCAGGCACGGACCCGCCGACCGGTGGGAAGTCCGCCACGAACGGCGCACTCGCCGCGGTCTGGAAGGTCACGAAGCCCGACGAACCCGGGCGCTGGACCTGGAAGTCGACCGCAATGCCCGCCGTGCTGCCGTTGTTCGAGGTCACGTTCGCCACCAGCGGCAGCCGAGCGGTGGTTCCCACTGCCACCGAGTCGCCGTTGCTGGGGGTTTCGAAGCGGACTGCCAGCGACTCCGGGCCGGCGAGGTCGAGCTGGAACCAGTCGAGGTTGTTGTTCGCCTCCACGACCGTGTTGTTGAATCGGACCCGCATGTCGGCGCGGAATCCGCTTGGAAACACACCCAGGATCCCGTACTGGATCTCGGGATTGCCGGCGCAGGGCGATGACGTCGCGGCGCGCTCCATCTGCGCACGCTCCGTGGGCGCTGCCTGGGAAAGCGGCTGCAGCTCGAGAGAACGCGACGAGTAGACCCACCCACTCTCGCCGATGGTCTCCACATCGAGCTTCAGGCGCGTCTCGCCGTCGGGCGAACGGGTGGCCTGGCCGAGGCCGTTGGACGGGCTCAGGCAGGCGATGAGACGGTACTGACCACCTTGCGTGAAGTTCAGCGTGTACTTCAGCCATTCACCGGGCCTCAGTCGGCCGACGGTGCAGCTCGGGTCAAGATCACTGCGCTCACAGTTGCGCAGATCCACGTCGTCCGTGCGCGGGCGGATCGGCGTCGTCGCACCGACGCGCGTGTAGGGATCGATCTCGAACGTGTAGGGATCGATCTCGAAATAGCCGATGCCCTGACCACCTTGGTTGTAGCGCTCGGCCTCGATGCGACCGGGCACCGAATGCGGGCGGCTGGCGCACTGGCCCGGATTCGCCGGATCGGAGCCACAGGGGTTGCCCATGCCCGGCGGCACGTTGGACGGGTTGTAGGCAATCGGCGCCCAGCGCCAATAAGTCCAGTTCGTCGCGCACCCGCCGATGAAGGCGATCGGCGGGTCCGGCGTGGTCGCGAGCGCTGCGTTGACGACCTGATCACCGCTGTCGTAGCCGACCGCATAGATGCCGGTCATGAACGGCGTGACGCGCAGCGCCGGAAGATTGATGTCGGTCGTGAAGACCGTCTGTCCCGGCGCGGAGGCATGAACCGTCGCGATCCGGCTCGTGGACGTAGCGCCGTGAGCGCCGAAGATCATCGCCGCGAACTGCTGGGCTTCGTTGCCGGAGGTCGATGGCGTGATGATGTTCGGCGAGAACTGGAAGAACTCCACCCGTCGGATGTCGCCGTCCGGATCGGCCACGTTGGCCTCCACCGTGAGCGGTCCTGCCGCGGGACCGACGCGGATGTTGCCCGAGTACTCGAAGCTGCCCGAGCTCGGGCAATTCTGACCCGGGAACGGCCTCTTGACGGCGATGCCCGACGGACTGCGGTTCGCCGCGACGGTCAACGGCACCGACGGCGAGGTTCCCGATCGCGGCGTAGGCGCGCTGTCGAACGCGCGGGCGATCAGGGAATGCGGGCCGACCGGTGGATTCGCCCAAGTCACGCTGTAGCGAACCGGGCTAGGCTGCAGCGGGGGATTCGATTGTGCCGGCGCGGTGGCCGTGCCGATGAGCTGCTCGGTGCCGCCTACCACGCGGTAGAACTCCACGCGACTGATGGCTTGACCATCGGGCTCGGTCACGGTCGCGTTCAGGATGGCCTGTCCGGGCGACAGTACTGGCCAGGTGTTGTCGACGGCCAAGGCCACCGTCGGCGCCCGGTTCTCCGTGACCGTGATCGACACGGCCGGCGCAGAGATCGTCGTGCTTCGCCCATCCGAGGCGCGCGCCGTGAGCTGATACGTGCGCGGTTGCGAGGGGATTGGCGGCGACCAGTCGAATCGATACGGCGCGTTCAGCTGGCTACTGATTGCTTGGCCGTCGGCGAAGAACTGTACCGTGACCACATCCGTCGGATCGGGGTCCGATGCATTCGCCTGCAGGCGGATCACCGAGGGCACGAGGATGTTGCCGGCGGCCGGCGCCACCCAAGTCACGACCGGCGCCCGATTCTCGCGCGACACGCCGAAGTCGCGGATGGCCTCCGTGGCCGCGCCCTCGTTGTCGATCGCCCGCGCGAGAATTCGGTAGTTGCCGACGCCGACACCGTTGGCCGTCGCGTTGTACGGCGATGTCGTATCGGACCCGGTGGAGATGATCGCGCCCGTGTCCCGGTTGGTGACCCTGAACTCGACGATCGACACGGTGCCGTTCGGGTCGGTCGCGAGCGCACCGATCTCGACGTTCGCCGGGGCAATGTAGTTCGTCTGCGGAGCCGGGCTGAAGATCTCCAGCGTCGGCGGTGCGTTGCTGTCGAGGATCGAGATCGTCAGCGTGGCTGGCGCGACCTTGGCCGCCTTATCGGCGGACATCGGCGAGCCGTCGCCATAGGCGGTGAGCGTGCAGGTACCGGCCGCCGCCGGGGTGAATCTGAACGAGCGGACAGAGTAGCCGGCTGAGTAACCCGGGCAGGCCACAAAGGTCGAAATGGTTTCGTTGCCATTTCCCCCGAGATCACAGCCGAAGACTTCAACATCGACCGGTGTTCCACGCTGGAACGTCGCGCCGCTCTCCGGAGTGACGAAGCCCACTCGTGGCTGCGGCAGGCAGATCGTATCGGGCGGGCAGTCACAGGGGCTTGGAGGCAAGGTTACCCCGCCTTTGCGCGCGTCCGTGATCACGCGGGGGGCGTCGCCCACGACGGTCGGTCCGCCGATGCCTTCGGATCCGGTGCTTACCCATGCGGATGCAGCACCCACCAACAGAAACAGGAACCCGAGCAATACGATCCGAGATGAACGACGCATGCGTTGCTCCACAGTGGCTAGAGGATCGGGCCGGACGTGCCGCGCCGGCAGCCGGATGCACCGGCTCGTGGTCATGACGCGCAACCCGGCGGATTTCCTGATCACGCCCCGTTGCGGGACGGGCACACCGGTGGGTCGCGGCAGTCCCGCGCCCGGGTCGGGCGCGTCACGGTTCCCGGAGGTGGCCGGCGGCGACCCGGCGCGCCCTTCCGCAATGGCTCCAGGCCTCCAGGCGTCATCTCGTCGGGGCTGCCGTTGAGCCTCCAGGCCGAACGGGCGGACTGCGGGAACCGGTCGATGAGGCAGCCACCTTTCCGGGGCCGATGATTCGCAACCTGTCCGCCGCCGCGGCAGTCGGTCTGAGCGGGCTCGCTCAGGTCACGACCAGCTGCGCGTCGGTGTTCATCCTCAAGCTGCCGATGAAGAAGCGCTGGCTGGAGACGCAACGCTGCATCGCGCTGCTGCGCGATTCGCTGGGCGATGCGTGGACGGTGCGCGCCAAGCAGCTCTACCACGATCGCGAAGAGGTCACGGTGGCCGTGCTGCCGACGCGGCCGGGCGGCTGAGCGCGGCGCGCTCGCCTCAGTCCGCACCGCTCTCGAAGCCCGACCCGAACACGCGCTCGGCGTACTCCTGCGCGCCCGCGTCGTACTCGCTGCCGCCGACCGCCGCGCGCACGCGCACCGGGCGCCGCGCGCCGTCGAGATCCTGCTGCAACGGTGCGGCGCCGAGCAGGGCCGCGGGATCGTCCAGCGCGGCGATGGGGCAGGCGTCGATCGCGGGACTGTCGGCGCGCAGACGCACCGCGGCATCGAGGCGCGGATCGGCCGCCAGCGCGGGCACGCCGCGCGTGGCCAGGCTGGTCGCCTCGCGACTGATCACGCAGGCGCCGGACAGGGCGACCTGCGCACCGACGGGGGTCCCCAGCGTCTGCCAGCCCGGCTGGTCGACCACCACCCCGCGCAGCGCCAGCGAGGCGCCATCGAACAAGCGGAATGCCTGCGGCACCGCGGATCCCGCGGCGCGCGCCTC
>DHLY01000103.1:0-4231 GCA_002405525.1 Proteobacteria bacterium UBA4656 | reverse complement strand
CACGTTGGACCATTCGACCGCCACGCCGAACGGCGCTGCGCCACGCGCGAACAGCACCGCCGCCGAGTCGGACCGGTTGCCGCGCACCCGTACCCGGTCCCAGGCGACCACGCTGTTGTCGAGCGCGACCAGCGCGCCTCCCGCGCCCTGGTTGATGCCGGTGCCGGTGACCTCGTTATCCTCGATCCGCACGCAGGCCTCGCGGCAGGCGCCGCTGCCCGAGGTCTCCAGCAGCGAGTCCCCCTGCACGTGCAGTCCGCCACCGCCGACCAGCGCCGTGTTGCCTCGCACGTCCCAGGTCGCTGCCTGCAGTTCGAGCTGCCCCGAATCGATCCACGCGCCGCCGCCGCTGCCGCCCGCGCGATTGCCCGCCAGGCGCAGCGACGCGGTGGCGCGCAGCACCGCGCGCTGCAGGAGCAGGCCGCCGCCATCGCCGGCACCGACGGCGCTGTTGGACTCGATGTCGAAACCCGCGCCGGCGACCTGCGCGGTGCTGTCGACCAGCGCCGCGCCGCCACCACCCGCCGCGCGATTGTTGGCGATGCGAACACCGGGCGCGGCCCCGATCGGCGGTGCGCCGAAGTCGCAGCCGGCGAGGTACAGCCCGCCGCCGCGACCGCTGGCGACGTTGTTGATCACCAGCAGCAGGCCGCCGCCCGCGGGCCCCAGCCCGCCGCCCGCCGTGCAGTGGATGCCACCGCCATCGCCGGCGACCGCCTCGTTGGCGTTGATCACCACGCCATCGCCGAACGACACCAGCGCGCCGTTCGTCCAGCCCGCGGGCCGCCCGATCACGCGCAGGCCACCGCCGATCGGTGCGCGGTTGTTGGTGAGTTCCACCGCGTCGAGGCTCAACGCCACGCGTCCGTCCACCTCGATCGCGCCGGCCGGGCCGTCGCGGAATTCGAGCTGGCGCAGTTCGACCCGGTACTCGGCGCCCGGCTCCGTGACGTTGCGCAGGCGCAGCAGCGGCACCGCCGCCGTGCCGCTGATGCGCGAGAGCACGCCCGGCTGCGGTACCGCGGATGTGCAACTCGTATGGCCGCCCTCGATGCGCACCGACATGCGATCGAGGGTCGCCCCGCCGGTGATCGGGCTTGCGCTCATCACCCGCACCCGATGGACGACCCCGGGCCCGAGCCGCGGCAGGCCGGCAAGCGCGCCGGCCAGCGTCGTCGAGGTGCAGCCCAGCGCGGGCCCGACGGTCACGGTCTGGCTCTGCGCGCGCAGCGGCGAGCTCGCGATCGAGGCGAGCAGCAGCGCAGCCAACGCCGACGCCCGCGTGCCGATGCGCAACTGCGCAGCCCCCCTCGTCCCGCCAGCGTACCGGCGCGCGATGCGCCCGCCAGCCTGCATCGGCGCCCCATCCGATTCAGCGGCCTCCGCTGCCGCACTGCCTTGAACCACGCGCTGTCCGAACATCGTCGTCGCCCTTCCCGCCCGAAACCAGAAAGCGGGACGCAGGGCATTCGACCGGTTTCTCACGGCGGGCCGCTTCGCGCCCTGCCGGCCGGCCCAGGCTGCACAAGCACCGTCGCGCACGGCGCATTCCGTGGCGTCTTCTGCAACGCTGCCTGCCTCGCCGATCGCGCAGGATGCAGTCGGCGCCGCCCATCGCTTCGCCCCGCCTTGCACAAGCGCGCCCGAGGATGAACAAGAACTGCGACCTGGAACGCCTCTGAACACGTCCCGCGGCACGGAGTGCAGGAATCGGCTGTAGGCTACCTGGCGACTTTGCCGGGCACCCGCATGTCTGTGGACCTCGCGCCTCCTACGCGGCCTTCACACGGGCGGCACAGGCAGGACCCGCACACCGGTTCGGACATGAAAGCGTCAGCGACTGCTGGTAGCCTCCGCCGCCCTGTCAATCAGGTCGTTCCTCACCGGGGGTCAAATGTTGCAGCGCGAGTCTGCGGGGTGTGCCGCGTTCCTGTTTGTCGTCGGATGTGTCGCAGTGCCTGCGGTGCATGCGCAGGCGGTCATCAGCCAGGCCTACGGCGGCGGTGGCAATGTCGGGGCGCCCTTCACCCACGACTTCGTCGAGATCTTCAACCGGGGCGGCTCCAGCGTCGACCTGAGCGGCCATTCGATCCAGTACTCATCGTCGACCGGCACGTCCTGGACCAACAAGTTCGACATCCCCGCCGGCACCGTTCTCGCGCCGGGCCGTTATCTGCTGATCCAGCTCGCACCGGGAACGGGCAACGGCGTGGCCCTCCCGACGCCCGACTTCATCATGAGCGGCACGCCGATCAACCTTTCGGGCACCAACGGAAAGGTGCTGCTCGCCAACACAACGACCGTGCAGACGGGCGCCTGTCCGACCGGCGCACAGATCGTCGACTTCGTGGGCTACGGATCGGCCAACTGCTTCGAGGGCTCCGCTGCGGTCGGTGTGCTTTCCAACACCACCGCCGCGCTGCGCGGCGGTGGCGGTTGCACCGACAACAACCAGAACGGCACCGACTTCACGGTCGCAGCTCCGGCGCCGCGCAACAGCGCCACGGCGGCCGCGCCCTGCGGCGGCGGCGGCACGCCGGCGCTGTCGATCAACGACGTGTCGGTGGTCGAAGGCAACAGCGGAACCACGACCGCAACGCTCACCGTCTCGCTGTCGCAACCTGCCGGCGCAGGCGGCGTGACCTTCGACATCGCCACCGCCGACAACACCGCGACGGTGGCCGACAACGACTACGTCGCTGCCTCGCTGACCGGCCAGACCATCGCACAGGGGGCCGGCACATTCACCTTCGCGGTCTCGGTCAACGGCGACACCACGATCGAGCCCAACGAGACTTTCTTCGTCAACGTCACCAACGTGACCGGCGCCACCGTCAGCGACGGCCAAGGCCAGGGCACGATCAGCAACGATGACGTCGTCCTGACCCCGATCGGCACGTTGCAGGGCACCGGTGCCGCGTCGCCGCTGCTCGGACAATCGGTCTCGGTACGCGGCGTGGTCACCAGCCGCATCAACAACGGCTTCTACCTGCAGTCGCAAGCCAGCGACGAGGACGCGAACCCGAACACCTCGGAAGGCCTGTTCGTGTTCACCAGTTCGGCGCCTTCGGCGGCGGCTACGGTTGGCAACCTGCTGCAGGTCACCGGCACCGTGGCGGAGTTCATCCCGCCGACCGACCCCAACCAGCAGCCGCTGACCCAGGTGACGACGCCGACGATCGTGCAGATTTCCACCGGCAATCCGTTGCCCGCACCCGTCGACCTCACGCCGGCCTCGCCGTCGGTCACTGGCGGCGTCGAGCAACTGGAGCGGCTGGAGAACATGCGGGTACGCGTGCCGGTGCTGGAAGTGGTCGCGCCGACCGACGGCACCGTCAGCGAAGTCAACGCCACCGCCGCCACCAACGGGCGCTTCCACGGCGTGGTCTCCGGCGTCCCGCGCCCCTTCCGCGAATCAGGCCTCGAGGTAGAAGACGCCGGCGGGCAGCCTGCGACCATCCCGCGCTGGGACAACAATCCGGAAAAACTCAACATCGAGACCGTGCGCGCCCGCAACGCCGCCGGCACGCTGCGCGCCTCGATCGACGTCGACGTCGGCGCCACCCTGTCGAACGTGGTGGGCGTGCTCGACTACGGGTTCCGCAACCACCGCATTACGGTCGACTTCGACGCCGCGCCGGCGATCGCCGGAGGCCGCGCCCCGGCCGCGGCGTCCGCGCCTACGGCCGCCGAGATCACGGTCGCCGCCTACAACCTGGAGCGGTTCTTCGACGATCAGAACGACCCGGCGATCGGCGAGCCGGTCCTCACGCCGCAGGCGTTCCAGAACCGCCTCGCGAAGGCCTCGATCGGCATCCGAGACTTCCTGCGCACACCGGACATCCTCGGCGTGGTGGAGGTCGAGAACCTGGCCACGCTGCAGGCGCTCGCGACCCGGATCAACGTGGACGCGGTGGCCGCAGGCCAGCCCAACCCGCTGTACGTGCCGCGACTGGTGGAGGGCAACGACGTCGGCGGCATCGATGTCGGCTTCCTCGTGCGGACGGCGCCGGTCACGGGCAGTACGCCGCGGGTGACGATCACCGGCGCGGTAGAGCAGCTCGGCGCATCGGAACTGCTGCGTTGCCCCGATGGCACCCCGGTCGCGACCGAACTGCTGAACGACCGTCCTTCGCTGTTGCTGAACGGCACCGTGGCGGCCGGGAACGGCGCCACCGCCCCGATCACGGTGATCGTCAATCACTTCCGCTCGCTCAGCGATATCAACAGT
>DHLY01000017.1:566-2644 GCA_002405525.1 Proteobacteria bacterium UBA4656 | reverse complement strand
ACCGCGTAGGTCATGCTGACCTGTGGGCGCGCCTCGCCTGTCGCGGGCGCAGGCGGGGGCACCGTCGCCGACCCACCGTTCGCGGCGTGCCAGGTGAAGTCCGTTTTCTGCCCACGGGGGTTGGTGACCGAGGCCACTTTGTTGAACGAGGCCTCGTAGGTGTAGGTCGTCGTCAGCGGTGCCAGGGGGCTGCCCGGCTTGGGATGCTGCACCTCGGTCAGTACGTTGTGCGTGCAGCGCTTCTCCGCGTTGGCACAGGTCGCGTCATCGTAGGTGTACTCGGTGCGATTGCCCTCGGGATAGGTGATCCGGGTCGGCCGGCCGGCGCCGTCGTAGTCGGTGGTGCTCACGCGACCGACGGGGTCGATGCTGCGCACCGGCAGGCCCTGCCAGTTGTGGAAGCTCACCGTCCGCACGGCGTTCCCCGTGACCGCCACGCTCGCCGCCGCGCCCAAACAGTCCGTGTAGTTCACCGTGCCCGCGCCCGGCGTTTCCACCTCGGTCCTCGAGCCAGCGTAGTAGCGCCGCGTGACCCGCCCGGCGGCCGCGTCGCCCACCTGTACGCTCAGCCGGCCGAGCGCATCATAGTTGTTGGTGAACAAGGGCACTGTCGGCTCCAGCGCCCCGAACACACGGCACAACCGGGTATTGCCGTCATACGCGTATGTCGTGTTCTGTGCCGACGTATTGCCGAACGCCGCCATCGCATTGGTGAATCGCGTCAGCGTGTTGCCGGTGTAGCCGTAACTGACGGTGCGACCCGGATCAGCCGTGCTGCCCTTGGCCGTCGCGCTGTCGATCCGCTGCGTCGTGTTGTTGATGGCCAGGGTGATCGAGCGCCCCAGGCTGTTGCTCACGCTGGTCAGCCGACCGCCGGTGTATCCGAACCGGGCCCGCACGCCGTTGCTCAGCGTGTAGTCCACCAGTTCCCCGGCGGCGTTGAAGTCCAGCACCGTGCGGTCCTTCGTCTCGTACCGGAACTTGCCGTCGACCAGGGTCAGGCGCGCCGAACTGCCTCGCGGCGGGTTGTACGTGCCGTCCGGCAGGCGCATGAACACTTCCGTCGACGTGCCCAGACGCACGCTCACCGCCGTGTCTTCCAACTGCTCCGACGCCCACTTCGCGCCCACCGATGCCGCCACCACGTTGACCAGCGGCTGGTTCGCCTCCGTCATCAGGTCCAACGCCACCATGTTCGACACGATGTTCGCCACCGCGTCCAGCGCCGACCCCTCCCCCAGCGCGCGCAGCGCCGCCTCCGACGTGCGCGCCGAACCGCCCAAGTTGTGCGACCAGCCGCGACCGAACACCCCGTCCTCCAGCGACGATCCCGAGCTGTAGCGGCGCTCCAGCGACAGCGCGTACGGGAACTCGCCCGCGCCCACGCTGATGTCCGTCGTCGCCATCGTGAAGTCGCCCGGTGCGGCGCTCAGCGCACCGTTGAACACCGGGCTCGGCGGCGTGAAGGCCGGCGGCGTCAGGTTCGCCGGGTTGCCGCCGCTGATGGCCGCGGTCACGCTGCCGCTGCTGCCATTGAAGAACGTCGCAAACCAGCCCGCACCCCGCCACTGGTCCGCCGCCAGATCGCACTTCGCAGGAACCACCAGCCGACGCCCGCCGTTCACCGCGCTGTCGAAGCTGGCTCCATACGGGCTGCAGCCGGGCGCGCCGACCAGACTCGGGCGCACCGAGCTGTAGTTGGCCGAGGTCGCGTTGAACACCCGCACCCCGCCCGCCACCGCCTTGTCGATCAGGCTCACGGTCGATGCCGCGTCCGCCACCCCGGACACCTGCTGCACCGACGCCGACTCCAGCACGCTCAACGGGAAGCTGCTCGCCAGGAACTGCGGGTAGAAACTGCTGCGGTCCGCGGTCACGGTGGTCGACTGGTTGCCGGGCAGGTCGACATACGTCGTCGAGTTCGCGTAGCCCGCAATGCCCACCGCGTTGAACGACAGCGTCCACGAGCCCGCGAGCCGGTCGAGAATGTCCTCGTTGGCCGACACCTGTGCGAGCCACTGCGCCGACAGCACCGCCACCGTCGGACCCATTATCGCCTCCGAACCCGGCGCCGCGTT
>DHLY01000017.1:0-278 GCA_002405525.1 Proteobacteria bacterium UBA4656 | reverse complement strand
TGACCCGATGGGTCACCGTCATCGCCACCGACACGTTCGTCCCCGGCGATGCCGCCGTGGTGCCGCTCGCCTCCAGCGCGCCGTCCACGCGCAGCTCCGGCACGTTCGATGCGTTGAACGTGATCGTCAGGCGCCTGCCGTACAACGCATGCGAGGTGTACGTCCGGTCGATCCCCAGGAACTGCACCCGCAGATCCACACGGTAGTTGTCCAAGTTGTTTGCCGGGACCGGGTCTGCCTCCTTCACCACCACCGGTGCCGCCACCTGACACAGCCCC
>DHLY01000005.1:24221-24538 GCA_002405525.1 Proteobacteria bacterium UBA4656 | reverse complement strand
GAAAGGTTCATGGTTTGCACTTGGTGGACAGGGCGGCTGCGGCTGCGCCTGTGGTTGCGATTGAGGTTGCGATCGAGGCTCCGGACACCCGCATCGAGGAGTCCGGCGCAACGGCACACTGGTCAGGGATGTTGGCGGCTCCGGTCGGCGCCGACAATCCGGTTGCGACGAGCCGCCGCCCGGGCGCGGCGAGCGGTCGATCCGCGGTACCGGCGGGCGACCGCCCATTGCCGGGTGTCGACACTTCATCCCGCGGATTCGATTTCTGGTCGCTTGCTTCAAGCATCGGGCGGATCGTTCGGATAGCTTGCGCGCAC
>DHLY01000005.1:23066-23986 GCA_002405525.1 Proteobacteria bacterium UBA4656 | reverse complement strand
CAGGTCATCACCTCGGCCGAGCAGTTGCCGCGGCGTGTCATCAAGCTCGACAAGCTGCCCAGCCAGTATCTCGAAGCGCCGCGCGCCGAAGTGCTGGCGCTGGCGGCGGTGCTGGAGAAGAACCTGCGCGATGACCTCGATCGCTTTGACATCCAGGACGCCGCCACGCTGCGCGACTACGTGGGTTCGTTGCTCGCGCTAGCCCAGTTGCGCGGCGACTGGGCGGCCGTGCCGGCGCTGGTGGAGCGCCTGAAGAGCCTGCAGGACAAGCCCGGCCCGCGCGCTACCACGGGCACCATCGCCACCATCTTGACCGAGCAGCAGACCGGCCGGCGCGATGCAGCCTGGGTCCAGGAAGAGGTGCGCCGACGCTACGGCGCGATGAACTGGCGCGAGGTTGCCGACGGCGTGAGGGCTTTCAAGGGCCAGATGGAACTGCTCAGCGCGGCGCTGGTGAAGGGCGCGTTCGAGCAGCGGATCGACGTGATGGCGCGCAACATGAACCTCACGGTACCGGAAGACATCGTCGACGCCATCGTCGGCGCCCGCGTGCAGAACGAACTGGTGCTGCCGTTCAAGGCCGCCATCGTGGCCGGCTTGCAGGCGGTGGTGGATGCGCAGGCCACCGCCGCGCCCAAGCCCGACCGGTGGACCCCGCGGCAGTTCGCGATCGCCCCCACCGCCGCCGCGCGCGAAGTGGGCGTGGGCATCTGGGACTCGGGCGTCGATCTTGCGCTGTTCAGGACCACGGCGGGCCGGGGCATCGCGTTCGACCGCGAGATGCGGCCCAGCCAGGATCTGCTGCGTCCGCTGGGCGACTCGCAGGCCCGGTGGGGGGAGCTGAAGAAGCTGGTGAAGGGCAGCATGGACCTGCGGGCGGCGCTGGACACCGAGGATGCGCGACTGCTCAAGCAGACGGT
>DHLY01000005.1:0-22873 GCA_002405525.1 Proteobacteria bacterium UBA4656 | reverse complement strand
CCTTCTACACGCACGGCACCCACGTGGCGGGCATCGCCGTGGCGGGCAACCCGTTCGCGCGCCTCTACACGGCCACCCTGCTGTTCGAGCACCGCACGGAGCCGGTCAAGCCCACCGAAGAGCTGGCGCGGCGCACGGCGGCGGCGTATCGGCAGATCGTGCAGTCCTTCCGGGACCAGAAGCTGCGTGTGGTCAACATGAGCTGGCGCTATGGCGCTTCCCGCTACGAGGGCGCGCTGGCCTGGCACAACGTCGGCGCCTCGCCCGAGGAGCGCAAAGAGATCGCCCGCCGCCTGTTTGCCATCGAGCGCGATGCGCTGCGCGAGGCGATCGCCGCGGCGCCCGAGATCCTGTTCGTGGCCGGCTCCGGCAACGAGGACAACAGCGCCGACTTCGAGGAGTACATCCCGGCGGGCTTCAATCTGCCGAACCTGCTGACCGTCGGCGCCGTGGACCAGGCGGGCGAGGAGACCAGCTTCTCGACGTTCGGCAAGACCGTGGTGGTGCATGCCAACGGCTTCGAGGTGGAGAGCTTCCTGCCCGGTGGCGACCGCGTGAAGTTCAGCGGCACCAGCATGGCCAGCCCGCAGGTGGCCAACCTGGCGGCCAAGCTGTTCGCGCTCAAGCCCGACCTGACGGTGGCGCAGGTGCGCCAGGCCATCCTCGGCGGCGCCGAGCGCAACGGGCGCGTCAATCTCATCCATCCGCGCAACACGGCGCAGCGGCTGGGTATCTCGCTCTGATGCCCGAAACGTGAACCGCGCCCGCCCGCCGCATCCCGCCGGCGGGCGCCGGTCGACGGTGCGGCGACCGACTCGATGACGCCGCGATCAAGCGCGTTTCCCCTCGGCGTCGGCAACGGTGCCGCGGTCGCCCGCCGACGCGCGGTGGACTCCAGGCCTGGGAACGCGGTTTCGTGTGCCGAACCGCGCGCGGGTGCGGAGCGGATCGCGCCGCCGCCGGGCCCTCGGGGCGTGCCGGGTGGCGCACACCGGCAATGCCGCTCGCTCCGGCGACGCCGCGCCTCGTTCCGCCGCAACGTCTGCAACCGCATGACCTGTGGCAGGTCTGTGGGTGCAGTCGGCCGAGCACTCTCGCGCGGCCTTCGTTCAGGAGATCGCGATGCGCACCATCGAACATGCTCTGGATCACCCTGCCGCGGTCGCGGTGGGTGTCGCCATGGTCGCGGTGCTCGGCCTGCTGGCGCTTTTCCGGCTGCCGCTGCAGTTGTTTCCGGATGTCGAGCGGCCGCAGCTGATGGTGCAGACGAGCTGGCGGTCGGCGTCGGCGCAGGAGGTCGAGTCGGAAATCCTGGAGCCGATGGAAAGCGTGCTGCGTGGCCTGCCGGGCGCGTTGCGCATCGAAGGCAGCGCGTCGCCCGGCGCGGCCATGGTCTGGATCACCTTCGGGGTCGACGCCGACCTGGACAAGGTGATGGTGGAGGTGCTGGGCCGACTCAACCGCATGCCGCCGCTGCCGCGCGACGCCGATCCGCCGGTGGTGGGCTGGAGCGCGCAGAGCGCCGGCGACACCCTGACGTTCCTTTTTGTGCAGAAACTGCCGACGGCGGAAGGCACCATCGACGACCATCGGCAGTTCGTCACCGACACCGTGCGCCCGCGGCTGGAGGCGATTCCCGGTGTGGCGGCGGTCGAGGTCGATGGTGCGGCCGAGCAGCAGGTGGTGGTGGAGGTCGACCTCGCGCGCGCCGCACAGTACGGCGTTCTGCTGCCGGACCTCGTGCGGCAGGTGGGGGCACCGCGCGACGTGTCCGGCGGCTTCCGAGAGTTCGGGCGGCGCACCTACGCCCTGCGCCTGGGCGGCCGTTACAGCCCGCAGGACCTCGGCGCGCTGATCCTCGGCTGGCGCGACGGCCGCGCGGTGACGCTGGCCGATATCGCCGAGGTGCGGGTCGAACTGCCCGACCCCGGCGAAGTGCAGTGGCAGAACGGCAATCCCGCGATCGGCATGCGGCTGCTGCGCGAGCCGGGCGCGAACGTCCTCGAAACGCTCGATGCCCTGCAATCCGAAATGCAGGCGCTGCGGTCCGGGACGCTCGGCGCCCGCGGCCTGGCGATCGAGCAGGGCTTCGATTCGGGCCTCTTCATCCGTCGCGCCCTTGCGCTGCTCGGCGGCAATCTCGGGGTGGGCGTGCTGCTTGCGATCGCCTGTGTCTGGTTTTTCCTGCGCGACCGGCGCGCAACCGTGCTGATCGCCGCCGCGATTCCGATCGCGCTGCTGGCGGCGATGGTGGTGTTCCACCTCTCGGGTCGTACGCTGAACGTGATCTCGCTCGCGGGCCTCGCATTCGCGGTGGGCATGGTGATGGATGCGGCAATCGTGGTGGCGGAGAACATCGCAAGACTGCGCGCGGCGGGCCTCGCGCCGAGGGCCGCGGCGCTGCAGGGGACGCTGGAGGTCCGCGGCGCGCTGATCGCATCCACGCTGACTACGGTCGCCGTGTTCGTGCCGGTGGCGTTCCTTAGCGATGCCCAGGGCCAGATCTTCGCCGACCTCGCGCTGGCGGTGTCGATCGCGGTTGCGGTGTCGTTGCTGGTCGCATTGCTGGTGTTGCCGGTGGCCAGCAGCCTGTGGTGGCGCGGCCCCCCTCCGCGTCCCCCTGAGCTTGCCTTTCGGCACATTGCTGCCCGCATCGTCGCCGCAACGGCCACCCGGCGCCAGCAGCTCGCCTGGATCGCAGCGCTGGTGATCGCGCCTCTGGCGGTTGCTGCACTGTCGCGGCCCGACCTCGATTACCTGCCGCCGGTCAAGCGCGCGGCCATCGACGCCGACATCGATCTGCCGCCGGGCATGAGCGCGCGCACGGCGGACGCCGAGATCGGCGCGGTGGTCCGCGCGCGGATGGCCCCGTTCATGAGCGGTGAGCGTGAGCCGCAATTGCTCAACTGGTCGCTGATGATGTTCTCAGGCTACGCCGGCGTCGCGGCGCGGGTGGTCGACCCGTCGCGGATCGGCGAACTGGAACGTGTCCTGCGCGACGAAGTGCTGGTCGGTCTGCCGGACACCCGGGTTTCGGTGCGCGAGGGCGAGCTGTTCGGCGGCTTCGGCGGCTCGGCGCGCGCGATCGAGATCGACCTTCAGGGCCCTGATCTCGACGCGCTGGCGCGAGCTGCGGCGTCCGCGCGCGAGCGAATGGAGGCCGTGTTCCCCGGTGCGAACGTCGGCGTCTACCCGGGGGATGAAGAGGCCGCGCAGGAACTGCGTCTGGTGCCGCAGGACCGGCGGTTGGCCGAGATCGGCTGGACGCGGGACGACCTCGCCACCGTGGTGCGCGTGCTCGGCGACGGCAACTGGCTGGGGGAGTACTTCGACGGCGATCGCCGGCTGGCTGTGGTGCTGCGCGGCCAGCGCCCGGACACGCCCGAGGAACTGGCGCTGACCCCGCTGGCCACACCGGGCGGCGGCGTGGTCCCGCTGTCGGAACTGGCGCGACTCGAACAGGTCGCGGCGCCTACCGGGTTCCGGCGCGTCGACGGGCGGCGGACGCTGACCGTATCGCTGGACCCGCCGCAGGACCTCGCGCTCAGCACGGCGATCGAGCGCGTCGAGGAGCAGGTGCTGCCGTCCCTGCGGGCGCAGTTGCCGTCCGACGCCAGCCTGCGGGTCAGCGGCTCGGCCGACCAGTTGCACGGCCTGCTGGGCGACATGGCGGGCAACTTCGCCCTGGCGCTGTTCGCGCTGTGGCTGGTGATGGCGGCGATGTTCCGCTCGGCTGGCGATGCGCTGGTCGTGCTGTTGACCCTGCCACTCGCGCTCGCCGGTGGGGTGCTCGGCCTGCGCGCCCTCGCACTGTTCGCGCCGCAGCCGCTGGACCTGCTGTCGATGATCGGCTTCGTGATGCTGCTCGGGATGGTGGTCAACAACGGCATCCTGCTTCTGGCACGCACCCGAGATCTGCAGGGCACCGGGCTCGACCTCGCCGAGGCGATTCGTGGCGCGGTCGAGCAGCGGCTGCGCCCGATCATGGTCGGTGCGCTGACCGGCGTGGTCAGCGCGCTCCCGATGGCGATCAGCCCCGGGCCCGGCGCGGTGATCTACCGCGGCCTCGCCGCGGTCACTGTGGGCGGCGTCGCGCTGAGCCTGCTGTTCACCGCTGTGCTGGTGCCGGCGTTGATCCGGCTGGCGGCCGCCTCCGGCGGGGCATCGCTGAGGCGCATTCGTGAACGGCCGCGGTCCGCAGCGATGGATGGCGACTCGTGCGGGATCGAAAACCTTCATGATGGGAGATCGGCATGAAACAATTCACGCGTCGAGTTCCGGCCACCGGCCTGCTGTTGACCTGCGCGCTGGCCGGCGTGGGGGTCTGGCTGTTCCGCGCACCGGCGCCCGGCGCGGCGACGGCTGGCGCCGCGGTCGCGGCCGCACCGGAGCCGGCCGTGGTGGAGGTTGCAGCGGCGATTGACGCCACGCTCGCGCCGACGGTGTCGGTTCCCGGCAGCGTGGCGAGCCTTCAGGACGCGCGGATCGCCAGCGAACTCGGCGGCCGCGTCGCATGGGCGGCCGAGCCGGGTTTTCGCCTCGTACGCGGCGAGGTCGCGGCGCGGCTCGACGACGAGGCGCTGCGACTGCTCGCCACCCAGCACGAGGCCGCGCTGCTGCGGATCGACACCAGTCTCGCCTTGGCCCGGCGCCAGGCCGACCGGCTGGCTGCGGTGGCGGAATCGTCACAGTCGTCGATCAGCGCCGCGCAGCTCGACCAGGTCCGGGCCGAGCGCGACACCCTGGAGCAGGACCGCCGGATCGCGGAAGCGACACTGGCCGAAACGCGGCGCCGTATCGGCGCGGCGACGATCCGCGCGCCCTTCGACGGCGTCGTCGTCGAGCGTTTCGCGCAACCGGGCGAGCACCTTGCGCCCGGCTCGCCTGTGCTGCGGCTGCTCGATACCGACCGGCTTGAGGTGCTGGCCACCGCACCCTTGGAAGTCGCCGCGATGCTGCGCGAGGGCACCACCGTGCGGCTTGCGGCCGGCACCCGCTCGGCGGATGGCCAGGTGCGCGCAGTGGTGCCGGTCGGCGAGGGGGCCGCGCGCCAGACCTCGGTGCGCATTGCGCTCGATGCATCGCCGTGGCTGGCGGGAACCGCGGTGTCCGTGGCCCTGCCGCAGGCGCCGGCGCGCATGGCGGTGATGGCGCCGCGGGATGCGCTGGTGCTGCGCGGGCAGGACCGCTTTGTCTTCCGCGTGCGCGAGGCCCGTGCCGAGCGCATCGCCGTGGCGCCGGGTTCAGCGCAGGGAGATGCGGTCGAGGTCGGCGCGCCGATCCAGGCCGGCGACCTGCTCGTCGTGCGCGGGGCCGAGCGCCTCGTCGACGGGCAGACGGTGGTGGTCGCCGATCAGTCCCGCGGCTGAGCGTCGGGCGGGTGCGGTGCAGTCGCCGGCCATCCGTCAGAGGACGATCCCGTTGTGCATGGCCCCCTTCGCCGGGCCAGGTTCCGGCATGTACACGATTGCCAGGGGCCCGCGCACCGCGACCTGATGTGCTTCGCGCGCATCGCGCGTGCGCGGGTCGCGCCCTCCTCGCGCGACCGCCCACGATGCATTCCGTTTCGATCGGTCTCTGCGGCGCACGCGGCGGCCGCACCCGTGGATACGACCGGATGCAGGGAAGGGGTAGAGTGGGCGTTCGCCGCTCTCTTGCCCGACCCTGGTTTCCGCATGGCCCCGAACGCGACGATCCACAAGGCGCAGATCCAGGTCAGCGACATGGACCGGCATTACTACGCCGCGCATGCCCTGACCCTCGCCCGGCATCCCTCGGAGACCGAACTGCGCGTGATGGTGCGTTTGTTCGCCTTTGCGCTGTTCGCCGACGAGCGACTTGCCTTCGGGCGCGGGCTCAGCGACGACGACGGCCCGGACCTGATGCAAAGCGAATTGGACGGTCGCGTCGCCCGCTGGATCGACCTCGGGCAGCCGGACGAGGCGCGGGTGCGGCGGGCCTGCGGCCGCGCGCGCGAGGTCGTGGTCGTCGGCTACGCCGGCCGCGCGTTCGAACTGTGGTGGGAGAAGTCGCGCGCCGCGCTCGAGCGGCTGGGCAATCTCGCCGTGGTGGATGTTTCGCCGGCGGCGGCGCGACTCGCCGAAGGGCTCGCGCGCAACATCGACGTGCAGTGCCTGGTGCAGGACGGCGTCGTGCAGTGGATCGACTGCCTGGGTACGGCCGAGTTGACGCCGCGCTGGCTGCAGCGCCCGGACGCCACGGCCTGATCGAGGCGTGCCGTCGACGGACGGCGGGCGTGGCCGGGGCCAGCGAACCGATCCGACGCGCGGCGCGCCCGCACCGCCGCGGCCGCCGCTACGGGGGTCGCCCGCCGTCCCCGGGCACGCGCCGCACGCGCGCGCGGTACGCGCGAACGTTGTCGCCGTCGATGCCGGACTTCCGGGTGCCCTTGATCTCGCTGACCTTGCGATCGGTGCCGGTGACGGGCTTGGCATCGACGTCGGTCTCGCGCTCGAAGGCGTGCGACTTGTCGGTGTTGCGGTAGTGCCGGTACAGCAGCCAGTACAGGCCGACCGCGCTCGCGGGGCCCGCGGCCAGCAAGGCGAGGATGCCGCTGCCGTCGTCGCTCATGCGGCCACCGCGATGATCCACAGGGCGATGCCCTCGACGATGGTGCCGACGGTGAGCGCGGCCAGCAGGAGTTTCCATTGCTGCACCGGCACGCTGCCCATGGTCTCGCCGGTGCGGCCGTTGACCGCGATGTAGTGCAGCATGGCGCCCTTGCCGCCCGGCTCCTGGTACGAGTAAAGCCACACCGGCAGGTACATCGACACCCAGCGCGTGCCGTGCACGTCGAGGCCTTCCTGTTCCCAGCGCACGCCACGGTCGTAGCGCCCGACCGACGACTCGACCTTGGCGCGGGCGATCGACAGCAACTGGTCCTCGAGGCGCGGGCGCAGGTGCTCGACGTCGCGGTCGCGCTTCTCGGAACTGAAGCCGACCAGGAAGGACGCGTTCCACTTCACGGCGTTCTTGGTGTCGAACGGCAGGATGGTGTTGATGATGTTGTTGGTGTTGGCGCCGGTGTCCAGGTTGCCGCGCTCGCCGGACGATTCCAGCGGCAGGTCGTCGACCGTGAAGTCGAGGCGCCTTTCGACCTGGTAGACGTCGGCGTCGTAGTAGGTCGTCTTGTTCTTGCCGCTGCCGCGCGTGTAGCGGCGCGTCTCGATCTCGCCGACGCCGGCGATCTCCGCGCTCGCCTTGCCGTCGACGATCATGTAGGGCAGGTAGACGCCGACCACGTTCTCCGGCGTGAACTGCTCCTTGAATTCCTTGAGCGCGAACATCCGGCGCTTGTCGACGAACTGGCGGATGCGCGCGACGGCGTCGTCCTTGGTGATCCGGAACGGCAGCACCGCATCCGGCACTGCGCCGTTGGCGACCTGCTCGTTGACGCCGAACACGTGGCGGCACCAGTGGCAGCGCGCGGTCATCGTGGTCTGCGTGTTGACCGTCACCTCGGCGCCGCATCCGGTGCACTGGTAGCTCATCAGGCTCGCGGCGTCGGCCGCGATGTCCTGCGCGCCGGAGGCGACGATCGTGCCCTCGAGCTGGTCGAGGCCCGTGCCGAGGCCGAACCGCTCCTCGACCCGGGTGCCGTGCCACTCGTTGCGGCAGTACAGGCACACCAGCAGGTCGCTGCCGGGCTTCTGCCGGATGTCGGTCGCGCCGCACTTCGGGCAGTGGTTCTGGCCGTCCTTGAGTTCCTCCGCCGAGGTGTCGATGGCGACCGGATCGGGTGCGGTCAACTCGTCGCGGATCGGTTTCGGCAGCGTCCCCGGACCCATCGGCGACGCACCCGGCAGCGGCGGCACGTCCCGGGGCGAGCCCGGGCCGGTGTACGGCGGCGGGGGCGGTGGCGGCTTCGCGCTGGACATGACCGGTGCGACGGGCCGATCAGAGTCCCAGCGCCTTGGCCTTGGCCGCGTCGTAGTCGGCCTGCGTGATCAGCCCGAGGTCGAGCATCTCCTTGGCCTTCTTGAGTTTCGCGACCGGATCGTCCGCGGGTGGCGTGGGCGGCGCCACCGGCTGCTGCAGCGAACCGAGGCCGCCCATCATGCCGGCCGCCATGCCGACGCCCATCATCGCCGCGCCGCCGCCGTTCTCGCCCGCCGACTGCAGCCCCGCGGCCACGCTGGCCTGCAGGTTGGCGTTGCCGCGCGCGCCCGACAGCGCGTCGGCGCGCTGCACGGTCTTGAGCAGTTCGCGCGTGTTGGCGTCGTACTCGATGGACACGATCGCGGTCTTGACGATCGAAAGCCCGCGGTCGGTGCGCCACTGGTAGGCGTTCTCCACCGCCTCCGAGAGGCTCTTCGCGAAGCCGACCGAATCCTGCTGCAGCCGGATGATGCGATTGCCCTTGCCCGGATCGTTCGTGTACAGGCTGAAGGCCGGCGCGAGCGAGGCGACCACCTCGCTGAACAACTGGCTGGCCGCGGCGTTGTCCATGTCGGTGAAGTCGAACACCTGGCCGGGCTGCAGGTAGCGCGCCGGCACGAAGTTCTTCACGAACAGGATCGGGTCGACGATCTTGAGCGTGTACGAGCCGCGCGTCACCGCGCCGACCTGGGTGCCGAGGAAGCCGTCGTCCCAGTAGATCTCCGACTGGGTGCCGAAGCGGTTGTCGGGCAGTTCCTTGAGCGAGACGAAGAACGCGGCCTGTTGCGAACCGGGCTGGCCGCCGAACTTGAAGCGCTCCCAGCTCTGCATGATCAGCGTCTGCACGAGGTCGTCGCCGGCGAAGATCGACTTCGCGTTCGGGTCGTTCGAGCGCCACTCGTAGCCGCCCGGTTCCGCGGCCAGCGCGGTCACCGCGCCGTCCTGCATCAGCAGCAGGCCGTAGCCTTCGGGCACGACGATCTTCGACCCGTTGGTGATGACGTTCGACGAAGCTTTGGTGTTCGACCCGCGCCCGGCGTTGGTGCCCCGGGGCACCGCGGCGAACAGCGCGGCGGTGGCCGGCAGGCCGTCCGGAACGGTGAGGAAGTCTTTCCACTGGTCGGCCAGCATGCCGCCGATCGAACCCGCCACTGCCTGCACAAGCCCCATGGAACGCCTCCGTCAGTCGCGGCCGGCAAGGTGCCCGCCCGAGCCCGCGAACTATACCGCCGCGCGGCGCGGGTCAGCGAAGCCGGCGTTCGAGGCCGCGGGCATTCGACGGCAGCGGCTGGGCGTACGAGGGTGCGGCGTTCGCTTGCACGCCGGTCCGGCACTCCGGCGGGGGGCGCGTGCACCTGCGCACGGGAAGGAGCCGCCGAAGCGGTTGGCCGGCACCGAACAGGGCGGCTGCGTGGCGCGGGCCGCCGAGCCGCGATGTCGCACCGCGCACCACGAATCCCTGGCCCGATACGACGACCGGTGCCCGCGGCTGCTGGCCTCCCGGCCCGAGGCCGCACGGCCGCAGATCGACACCATTCCCGGCGTTGTCCGGCAGCAGATGGACCGGTGGGCAGCAGTCGCGGAGTCGTCGCAGTCTCCGATCGGCCGCGCGCGGCTCGACCCCGCCCGCGCGGCGGGCCGGGAGCCGGTCAGTACCTCTCGGGTACGCGGCTGACCCTCGCGCGGACCCGGTGCACGCCCGGCGCCCCCTTCAGCGGTTTCAAGTGCAGTCGCTCCAGCGGCACATCGTGGTCGGGAAGGGCGTCGAGAAGGTGGTGGATCATGTTCAGTCGCGCGCGCCGCTGGTCGTTCGCGTCGACCACGTGCCAGGGGGCTTCTGCGACATGGGTGTGGCGGAACATCGCCTCCGCCGCGCGCGTGTAGTCGGCATAGCGACTGCGCGCCTCCAGGTCCATCGGCGAGATCTTGTAGCGCTTGATCGGATCATCGATGCGCGCTGCGAAGCGTTCCTCCTGGCGCGCCTGGTCGACCGCGAACCAGTACTTGAACAGCAGGATGCCGTCGGCGACCAGAAGTCTTTCGAAGGTGACCACGTCGCGCAGGAAGGCGTCGTACTGCGCGTCGGTGCAGAAGCCCATAACCTTCTCGACCCCGGCGCGGTTGTACCAGGAGCGGTCGAAGAGCACGATTTCCCCGGCCGACGGAAGGTGGGCGACATAGCGCTGGAAGTACCACTGCGTGCGTTCCCGCTCGGACGGCTTCGGCAGCGCCGCGATCCGACAGTGCCGCGGGTTGAGCACCTGAGTGAAGCAGTTGATCGCGCCACCCTTGCCGGCCGTGTCGCGGCCCTCGAACAGGACCACCAGGCGTCGGCCGTGGGCCTGCAGCCAGCGATGCATCTGCGACAGTTCGACCTGCAGCGGATGCAGGTGCGCAAGGTATTCCTTTTTCCTGAGTTCCTTCGCCACGGCGGCCTCCGGGTCAGCGTTCGAGCAGGCGGGGACGCAGCGAGGCCAGGTTGCAGGGCCGGGTGCGCGCGTCGAGTTGTGCGGCGATGATCTTCTCCCACGCCGTGCGGCAGGCCGAGGTCGAGCCGGGCAGGCAGAAAATGAAGGTGCCGTTGGACAGTCCCGCGAAGGTTCGCGATTGCAGTGTGCTGGTGCCGATCTCGTCCCACGACAGCGCGCGGAACATCTCGCCGAAGCCCGGCATCGGCTTGTCGAGCAGCGGTTCGATCGCCTCCGGCGTGGCGTCGCGGCCGGTGAAGCCGGTGCCGCCGGTGGTGATCACGCCGTCGATCGCGTCGTCGGCGATCCAAGCCGCGACGGCTGCGCGGATCTTCCAGCGGTGGTCGGTCAGGATCTGCCGTGCCGCGAGCACGTGGCCGGCGGCCACCAGCGAGTCGGCGAGGTAGCGACCCGAGGCATCGGTTTCCAGCGTTCGCGAGTCCGACACCGTGAGTATGGCGATGCGCAGCGGGACGAACAGGTCGGTGTCGGGCATTTGCTGATTGTATGCCGGCGCACGGCCCTCAGGCGGCCGACAGATCGTGATCGGCCGGCGGCAGGCCGGATCGGGCCCGCTGGTGCATGAAGGCGACCGCACGGGCGAAGTCGCGGGCCAGACGCGGCAGGTCGAACAGCGGTGACGCGACTCGCGCATCGCGCAGCCGCGCGCGCAGGCGCGCGGGCTCGCCGGGCGTGGCGGCGATGCGCAGCGCGCGCGCCACGTAGTCCGCCACATCGGCACAGACCAGTTCCGGCAGGTCGAGCGTGCGCAGCAGCGACAGCCCCACTCGCGAAGCGAAAGTCTCGCCCGGCAGGGTCAGCAGCGGGGCGCCGGCCCACAGTGCGTCGCTGGCGGTGGTGTGTGCCCCGTACGGCCATGTGTCGAGGAACAAGTCGACGTGGCGGTAAAGTGCGAGGTAGGCCGGGTGGGACAGCTTCGGCTGGAAGACCAGCCGCGCCGGGTCGATGCCGGCCCCCGCGGCGGCGACGCGCAAGTTGCGCGCGAACGCGCCTGCGGGATCGCCGAGCAGCCACAGCACCGAGCCCGGCGTCGCGGCGAGGATGCGCCGCCAGGCGTCGAACACCGGCGGACCGATCTTGTAGGCGTTGTTGAAGCACGCGAACACGAAGCCGGTCTGCGGCAGCCCGAGCGCCGCGCGTGCCGGCGGATCGCCGACCGGACGCGAGGTGTCGGACGGCTGGAATGCATGCGGCAGCCGCACGACGGCTTCGCTGTAGTGCGCGCGCAGCGCGTCGGGAACCACATGCCGGTCGGCCAGCAGGTAGTCGATGAACGGCGCACCGGACGTGGCCGGGTAGGCCAGCCAGTTGACCTGGACCGGCGCCGGGCGCAGCGCGAAGGCCGCGCTGACCTCGCCCGCGCCGTAGCCGCGCAGGTCGAACAGCACGTCGATCCGGTCGGCGCGGACCTGCGCGGCCAGCGCGGCCGGGTCCGCCGCGTTGACCTCGTGGAAGCCGGCAAAGCCGGCACGCAGCCGTCGCCGCAGCGCCCCGCCGTCGTCGGCGGTGGTGGCGTAGCCGATCGCCACCAGCGGCGTGGCGCGCAGCCGTTCGACCAGTTCCGCCACCAGCAGCGCCGTGGGGTGGTTGTTGAAGCCGGACGACACCATGCCGACGCGGATGCCTGCGCTGTTGGCCAGCGGCGGCGACGGCAGCGGCCGCGCGGCGGCGATCGCGGTGGCGTGCAGGCGCGCGCACGCGAGCTGCTCCGCCGGCGTCGCCGGTTCGGCGAGAAAGGCGAACGGTGCCACGCCAGGCCGCCCTGCGCGCACCGCGTCGCGCAGCGCGGCCGAGCGCCGCTCGAGGTCGCGCCAGTCGGCGATCCGGCGCTGCAGGAACACGCGCTGCGACTGCGCGTGCACCAGGCCGGGCTCGGCGGCCAGCGCCGCGTCGCAGGCCGCGATCGCCTCCTCCGCTCGGCCGGCTTCGTCCAGCGCCAGCGCGCGGTTGTGGTGGGCCTGGGCGAACGACGGATCGATCGCGGTCGCCGCGGCGAAGGCATTGGCCGACTCGGCGTGTCGGCCGAGCGCGGCCAGGACCGTGCCCAGCACGAAGGCGGCCTGCGCGTCCTGCGGGCATTCCCCAACGGCGCGGGCGGCCTCCGGCAGCGCGCGCGCGGCGTCGCCGGCGTCGAGCAGCGCCGCGGCCAGCGCGACGCGCTGCCCAGGTTCAGCGTCGGGCTGGCGAAGCGCGGTGCCCAGCAGTTCTGCCGCATCGGCGTGCCGGCCCTCGGCATGCAGGGCCATTCCGGCGAGATGCCACCAGGCCGCGCGGTCGGGCTCCAGGGTCAGCGCACGGTCCAGCGCCGGACCGGTCTGGTCGGGGCGCCCGATGGCGAGGTAGACGCGTCCGAGTTCGGCCCACAGCGCGGCCTGGCGCGGATCGGCGGCCAGCGCGCGCGTGATCAGCACGAGGGCGGCGCGCGCATCGCCGCGCGCGAGGGCCGCCCGTGCCAGGGATAGCGGATCGACGGCATTCATGCGGCGTCGGTCAGCAGCTTCAACTGGTCCGCGTGGTGCTCGCGGAGCAGCGGCTCGACCACCGGGTCGAGGTCGCCCTCGAGCACGCGGTCGAGCGAGTAGAGGGTCAGGTCGATGCGGTGGTCGGTGATCCGGCCTTGCGGGAAATTGTAGGTGCGGATGCGCTCGCTGCGGTCGCCGCTGCCGACCTGCAGGCGGCGGCTCGCGCTGGTGGCGGCCTCCTGCCGCGCGCGCTCGAGCTCGGCAAGGCGCGCGATCAGCAGGGCCAGCGCGCGGGCGCGGTTCTTGTGCTGCGAGCGCTCGTCCTGGCACTCGACCACGATCCCGCTCGGCAGGTGGGTGATGCGGATCGCGGATTCGGTCTTGTTGACGTGCTGCCCGCCGGCGCCTGAAGCGCGGAAGGTGTCGACCCTGAGGTCGGCCGGATTGATCACCGGCGCCTCCGATTCCGCGGGCTCGGCGAGGATCGCCACCGTGCAGGCCGAGGTGTGGATTCGCCCCTGGTTCTCGGTCGCAGGGACCCGCTGCACGCGGTGGGTCCCGGATTCGAACTTCAGGCGCGAGAACGCGCCCTGGCC
This sequence comes from Proteobacteria bacterium UBA4656, assembly GCA_002405525.1. Lineage (GTDB taxonomy): Bacteria > Pseudomonadota > Gammaproteobacteria > Xanthomonadales > Ahniellaceae > UBA4656. Next base: position 9,427 of record DHLY01000005.1, on the reverse strand, counting down.
CTCGACCCGCGCCACGACCTTCTTGAAGCCGCCGTGTTCGCCGGGGCTCTGGTCGAGCAGCTCCACCCGCCAACCTCTGGACTCGGCGTAACGCACGTACATCCGGAACAGGTCGCCGGCGAACAGTGCCGCCTCGTCGCCGCCGGTGCCGGCGCGTACTTCGAGGAAGATGTTGGCATCGTCGCGTGGGTCGCGCGGCAGCAGCATCAGTTCGAGGTCGCGCTCCAGCGCCGCGCGTCGCGCGTCCAGCGCCAGCGCCTCGTCGGCGGCCATTGCGCCCAGTTCGGGGTCGGCGGCCAGCGCGCGGGCGGCGGACAATTCCGTGCCGGCCCGGTCGAAGGCGGCGAGCGCGGCCGCCAGCGGGTCGAGTCGCGCGAACTCACGCGACAGCGCGCGGAACCGCGGTGGGTCCGCCACCACCGTGGACTCGGCGAGCAGCAAGGCGACTTCGTGCCGGCGCTCCGCAAGGGCGTCCAGCTTGCGGCGGATGGAGGGCGTCATTCGGGACGCGGGCGCGCGTCGCTGGTGTCGGCGAACAGTTTCTCGGCGGCACGCAGCAGCTCGCTGTCGCCGCGCAGCGCCGCCGCGCGCAGGTTGGCGCTGGGCGCATGCATGATCTTGTTGGTCAGGGCGTTGGCGAGGAAGGCGAGCGCTTCCTCTGCCGGTTTGCCGTGCTCGAGCATCGCGCGCGCGCGCGCCAGCAGGGCGTCCCGCTCGCGCTCGGCCGCGGCGCGCACTGTGCGGACCACGCCCTGGCCGTCGAGGCCGCGGCACCAGTCCATGAAATGCCCGACCTGCAGGTCGATGATCGCCTCCGCCTCGCGCGCGGCCTCGCGCCGCGATCGCAGGTTGTCCTCGATCACCCCGCTGAGGTCGTCGACGGTGTACACGAACACGTCATCGAGCTCGGCGGTTGCGGGCTCGACGTCGCGCGGCACGGCAAGGTCGAGGATCAGCATCGGCCGCCGGCGTCGCGCCTTGATCGCGGACGCGACCTGGGCGCGCGTGATCACCGGTTCGCGGCTGGCGGTGGAGGCGATCAGCACGTCGGCCTCGGCGAGGCGGGCCGGCACGTCGGACAGTGGCATCGCCTGGGCGCCGAAACGCGCCGCCAGCGCTTCGGCGTTGGCCAGGGTGCGATTGGCGACCAGCATGCGCTTGACACCGGATTCGGTGAGGTGGCGGGCGGCGAGTTCGACCGTGTCACCGGCGCCGACCAGCATCACCGTGGATCGGCCGAGGTCGGCGAACACCTGGTGCGCGAGGCGCACAGCAGCGAACGCCACCGACACCGGATTGGCGCCGATCCGGGTGTCCGTGCGCACCCGCTTGGCGACCGCGAAGGTGTTCTGGAACAGCCTTTCGAGGGGCGACCCGAGCGCGCCGGCAGCGCGTGCGAGGTGATAGGACTCCTTCACCTGGCCGAGGATCTGTGGCTCGCCCAGCACCATCGAGTCGAGCCCGGTCGCAACCCGAAACAGATGCCTGACCGCGGCGGGGCCGTCGTGCCGGTAGAGGAACTCTTCCAGGGTCGGCGGGGTCAGACCGTGGTGGCTGTGGAGCCACTCAACGATCGCTTGCTCGCGACCATCCCGCACATTGGAGTAAAGCTCGATCCGGTTGCAGGTGGACAGGATCGCCGCTTCCTCGACGCCATCGACCCGCCGCAGCGCCGCCAACGCCACCGGCACGGTGTCGCGGTCGAAGGCCACCCGTTCGCGCAGCGACACCGGCGCGGTCTGGTGGTTGAGTCCGAGGGCGATCAGCGTCATGGTGGGCGGGTGCGCGGCGTGTCCGGATTGTCGGTCGCGGGCCGCCGCAGATCAAGCAAACCCTCGCCGAGGATGGGAATTTTCCGCCCTCGCGCACCCTGGAGCGCAGCGCAAGATGATCCAAGTCAACCTCCTGAGGCCAATCGCGCTGGCCTGCGTGCTGGCCCTGGCCGCCTGTGCGGCGCCGACGCCGCGCCCCGAAGCCCCCGCGTCCGATGCCGGCGGCGCCACGGACCCGGCCGCCGTGGCGGAGCCCCCCGAGTCGGAGGACAAGGAGGTGATGGCCGCGCTGATGGCAGGCGAATTTGCCTGGCAGGACGGCCGGACGGAGTCCGCCGCGCGTCACTATGCGCGCGCCGCCGCGGCCAGTGATGATCCGGCGATCGCGGAACACGCCACGCGGGTCGCCATCGTGGCCCGGACCTGGGAGCTCGCGCGGACCGCGCTGGCGCGCTGGCGCGTGCTGGCGCCGGAGGCGACGGGCATCGTGCAGGCCGAGGCCGCACTCGCGCTAGCCGATGGCGACACCGCGACCGCGCTGGCGCGCCTGCGGGCGCTGCTGCAGCGCGGTGATGCCGAGGCGCGGCGGATGGTCGGCCAGGCGCTCCTCGGCGGTGCCGATCCCGAGCGCGCCACGGCAGCGCTGGAAGCGCTCGCCGCCGACACTTCGCTGCCCGGCGGGGTCGACACGCTGCTGGCGCTCAGCCAGGTGGCGCAGCAGTTGCGGCAGCCGGCGCTGGCCGGTCGCTTCGCCGCCGCCGCCGTGGCCGCGGCGCCAGACTCCGCGCCGGCCGTGATGTGGAAAGGCCACCTCGCGCTGCGCGGCGGCGATCGCGCCGCGGCTCGCGCCGCCTTCGAGCGGGCCCTGGCGATCGCGCCCGCCGACCGGTCCAATCGCCTGACGTACGCCGCGCTGCTCAACGAGACGGGCGAGCCGGGTCCGGCAGCGGATGCGCTGGCGGCGTTGCCGCCGGACGACGAGGTTCTCGCGGCGCGGGCGGCTTATGCGGCGCGCGCCGAGGCCCCGGAACTGCTGGCCCGGGTCGCGGCCGAGATCGAGGCCCTGCCGGCCCCGCGGCCGGCGGCGCGCCTGGAACTGCTCGGGCAGCTGGCCGAACTGGCCGAGCGGCGCGAGGACGCGCTGCGGTGGTATCGCGCGGTCCCGCGCGGCGAGCGCTGGTTCGAGGCCCAGGTTCGGATCGCGGTGCTGCTGGACGGGCTCGACGACCGGGACGGGGCGCTCGCCCATCTCGATGCGCTCCGCGCGGGCGGTATCGACGACGACGCGCGGCTGGCCGACACCTTCCTGTTGGAGGCCGAACTGCACGATCGGCACGCGGACGCCAGCCGCGCTCTCGACGCGTATTCGCGCGGCCTGCGCGCGCTGCCCGACGAACGGCGCCTGCTGTACGCCCGCGCGCTCGCGTTCGAACGCCTCGACCGGGTCGACGAGTGCATCGCCGACCTGCGGCGCCTCGTCGAACTCGATCCGGATGACGCCGACGCGCTGAATGCCCTCGGCTACACGCTGGCCGACCGCACCGATCGTCATCAGCAGGAGGCGTTGGAACTGATCACCCGCGCGCTGGCCGCGAAGCCGGACGAGCCGGCGATCATCGACAGCATGGGCTGGGTCCAGTACCGGTTGGGCAACCACGCCGAGGCGCTGGTTCACCTGCGTCGCGCCTTCGAGCTGCAGCCCGATGCCGAGATCGCCGCCCACCTCGGCGAGGTGCTGTGGGTCACCGGCGCCCGGGACGAGGCGCGCGCGGTGTGGGCGCGGGGACGCGAGGTCGATACCGACAACGACGTGCTGGCGGAGACCGTGCGCCGGCTCGACCGCTGATGGTCGCGCGCGCGGGCACCACGGCCTTGCTGCTCCTGCTGCTGGCCGCGTGCGCGCCGGCGTCGCGGCTGGCGCGCGACGCATCGCCCGACGCTGCGGCGCGCGCGGAGCGGCTGGCGGCGCTGACGCGCTGGTCGCTGGTCGGACGGATCGCGGTCAGCGACGGACGCGACGGCGGCAGCGGTCGGCTGGAGTGGCTGCAGGACGGCGACTTCTACAAGATCTCGGTGCGAGCGCCGGCGGCCGGCGGGGCGTGGCGCCTTAGCGGCGACGGCACGCTCGCGCAACTTGACGGTGCGGGCCCGGAGCCGCTGCGCGACGCGGATGCCGAGGCACTGCTGGCGCGCGAACTCGGCTGGCGCCTCCCGATGGCAGGCGTTCCGAGGTGGGTCCGGGGCTTGGCGGCCGACTCGGACGCGGCGCGCATCGAGTACGGACCGGACGGTCTGCCCACGCTGATCGTCGAGCGCGGCTGGCGCGTCGAGTACAGGGGTTGGACGGCGGCGGACGGACTGCCGATGCCGCGCCGGGTGGTCGCCCGTCGCGCGCCCTTCGAGGTGCGGATCGCGGTCGAACGCTGGAGCCTGCATGCCGGGCAATGACGACACCGGCTGGAGCCGCTGGCCGGCCCCGGCGAAGCTGAACCTTTTCCTGCACGTGGTGGGTCGGCGCGCGGACGGCTACCACGAGCTCCAGACCGTGTTCCGGCTGCTCGACTTCGCGGACGAGGTCGCGATCCGCGTGCGCGCCGACGGGCGCATCGAGCGCCCCGTGGGGCTTGCCGGCCTCGCGCCCGAGCAGGACCTGGTCGTCCGTGCGGCGCGCGCGCTGCGGCATGCATCGGGCACCCCGCTTGGCGCCGACATCCGGGTGGACAAGCGCATTCCGGCCGGCGGTGGTTTGGGCGGCGGCAGCAGCGACGCCGCCACCGTGCTGCGGGCCTTGGACCACCTGTGGGGACTGCGTCTGGGCGTCGATCGCCTTGCCGCGATCGGGTTGCCGCTCGGCGCCGACGTGCCGGTGTTCGTGCGCGGGCGCAGCGCCTGGGCGGAAGGGATCGGCGATCGACTGGTTCCGCTGGACCTCCCGCCCCAGACCTATGTGGTGCTCGATTCAGCGGAAGCGGTGCCCACTGGACCGGTCTTCGCGGCTCCCGAATTGACACGCAACACCCCGCGCACCACAATTCGCAGCTTCCTGGAAGGCTCGGCGACGCGCAACGACCTAGAGCCGGTCGTGCGTCGGCGCCATCCTGCGGTGGACGCTGCGCTGGCCTGGCTGGGCCGGTTCTCGACGGCGCGGCTGACCGGAAGTGGAGGTTGCGTGTTCGCGCCGGTGGCCGACCGAGCGGCGGGCGAGCGGATCGCGGCGGCATGCCCGTCGCCATGGCGCGCGTTCATCGCCGAGGCCTGCGACCGGTCCCCGCTGCTGGACCGGCTGCCGGCGGCCGGTGCGGGTTGCTGATGCGGTTCCACCCGCTGGGGCGTCGCCAAGCTGGTTAAGGCACGGGATTTTGATTCCCGCATGCGTAGGTTCGAATCCTACCGCCCCAGCCATCGCGTCGTGGAGCCTGGGGCCAGTTCTTATCGGGGGTGTCGCGCGTGAACACCGAAGGCATCCTGGTCTTCTCCGGCAATGCGAATCGTCCGCTCGCGCACGCGATCACCCGTGAGCTCGGCGTGCCGCTGGGCAAAGCGCTGGTGGGTCGCTTCAGCGACGGCGAGGTGCAGGTCGAGATCGAGGAAAACGTGCGCCGACAGGAAGTGTTCGTGATTCAGCCGACCGCAGCCCCTACCGCGGATAACTTCATGGAACTGCTGGTGCTGATCGACGCCCTCAAGCGCGCCTCTGCGGCCAGCGTCACCGCGGTGCTGCCGTACTTCGGCTATGCCCGGCAGGACCGGCGCCCGCGTTCGGCGAGGGTTCCCATCACGGCCAAGGTGGCGGCGCGGATGATCAGCGCGGTCGGCACCGACCGCGTCCTCACCGTCGACCTGCACGCCGACCAGATCCAGGGCTTCTTCGACATCCCGCTCGACAATGTGTACGCATCGCCCGTGTTGCTGGCCGACATCTGGCGCCACCAGGGCACTCGCGATCTGCTGGTCGTTTCGCCCGACGTCGGCGGCGTGGTGCGGGCCCGCGCGATCGCCAAGCGGCTCGACGACGCGGATCTTGCGATCATCGACAAGCGGCGTCCGCGGCCGAACGAGGCGACGGTGATGAACATCATCGGCGACGTCACCGACAAGATCTGCGTCCTCGTCGACGACATCGTGGACACCGCTGGCACCCTTTGTGCGGCCGCCGCGGCGCTCAAGTGCGCCGGCGCGCGCAAGGTGGTGGCGTACTGCACGCATCCCGTGCTGTCCGGCCCGGCGATCGCCAACGTCGCTGGCTCGCAGCTCGACGAACTGGTGGTGACCGACACGATCATGCTCTCGGACGCGGCGCGCGGTTGCGCAAAGATCCGGCAACTCAGTGTGGCGGAGCTGCTGGCCGAAACAATGCGCCGGATCGCCTTCGGCGAATCGGTGAGTTCGCTGTACGTGGATTGAGAGCAGGCACGAGGATCGAGGCCAGCGGGCTCAGGACCCTCGCGCCCCGCAGCCCTCGCCGTTTTTTGTACCCACTCCCCTGGTCGCGGGGGAGCCCACGCCGCAAGGCATACACCACTGAAGGGAGAAGTCCCATGGCAACCCGTCACGAGATCCCCGCCGAACCGCGGACCGACGAAGGCAAGGGTGCGAGCCGCCGCCTGCGTCGTTCCGGCAAGGTCCCGGCGATCCTTTACGGCGCGAAGGAAGCGCCGGTCAGCCTGCAGTTCCACCACAACACGGTGCTGCTGGCGTCCCACAACGAATGGTTCTACTCGGCGATCCTCGACCTGAATATCGGGGGTGGCACGCAGAAGGTCCTTCTGCGCGACATGCAGCGCCATCCGTTCAAGCCGCAGATCCTGCACCTCGACTTCCAGCGCGTGTCGGAAAACGAGGCGATCCGCGTCCGCGTGCCGCTGCACTTCGTCAATCAGCAGGCCTCGCCGGCCGGAAAGACTGCGGGCGTCGTGATCACCCATGAGTTGAACGAGGTCACGATCTCCTGCCTGCCGAGGGATCTGCCGGAGTTCATCGAGGTTGATCTCGCGCAGTTGAAGATCGGAGACATCGTGCACCTGTCTGACATCAAGCTGCCGGCTGGCGTGGTGATCCCGGAACTGCGCTTGGGCAAGGAGCACGACCTCGCCGTCGCGATCGCCAAGATGGCGCGCGCCGAAGAGGAGCCCGCCGCAGCGGCCGCGGAGGCGGCCCCGGCCGCACCGGCCGCCAAGGCGGCGCCAGCCAAGGCCGCACCCGCCAAGGCCGCTCCGGCCAAGGCCGCACCGGCCAAGGCCGCGCCAAAGAAGTAAGGCACCAACGCGTCGCGCGCCGCCGCCATCCGGCGGCGGCAGCCGCCGCGTGCGCCGATGGCCGGCCTGCGCCTCATCGTCGGACTGGGCAACCCCGGCGCCGAGTACGAAAGAACCCGGCACAATGCCGGGTACTCGTTCGTCGACGCCTTGGCCGCCCGGTCCATCTGCCGGCTGACTCGAGATGGGCGTCACGGCGCGGAAACCGCCAAGGCCGAGATCGGCGGCGCAACCGTCTGGCTGGCCCGTCCGACCCGCTTCATGAATCACAGTGGCCTGCCGGTGGTGTCGTTGCAGGGCTATTTCAAGATCGCGCCGGAGGAGACCCTGGTCGCCCATGACGATCTCGACCTGCCGCCCGGCGCTGCCCGCCTGAAGTTCGACGGCGGCCACGGCGGGCAGAACGGGTTGCGCGACATCATGGGACAGCTGGGCCACGGCCGCTTCCACCGCCTGCGGCTGGGGATCGGCCACCCGGGGCACAAGGACCAGGTCACGCCGTGGGTGCTCGGGCGCCCCGGCAAGGACGACGAGGCGGCGATCCAGGCGGCGGTGGCTGCGGCGCTGGACGTGATCCCGCTGGCCGTCGCCGGCCGTTTCGAGGACGCCATGCAGCGGCTGCATACGCCGCGACAGACCGCGCGGGACGCCTGAGCGGACCGCCCCGGGCCGGCTGGCCCGCTATCGAGGAATCAATGCAGAAATGGGCATCAAATGCGGCATCGTGGGGCTTCCGAACGTCGGCAAATCGACCCTGTTCAACGCCCTGACCAAGGCCGGCATCCCGGCCGCAAACTTCCCCTTCTGCACCATCGATCCCAACGTCGGCGTGGTGCCGGTTCCGGATCCGCGCCTGCTGGCGCTGGCCGACATCGTGCGCCCGCAGAAGGTCGTTCCCACCACCATCGAGTTCGTGGACATCGCCGGCCTGGTGGCCGGGGCGGCGCAGGGCGAGGGCCTCGGCAACAAGTTTCTCGCGCACATTCGGGAGGTCGACGCGATCTGCCACGTCGTGCGCTGTTTCGAGCATGGCGACATCGTTCACGTAGCCGGGCGTATCGATCCCATCGCCGACATCGATACCATCGACACCGAGCTGGCCCTGGCCGACCTCGACACGGTGGAGAAGGCCCTGCAGCGGGCGGAAAAGGCAGCCCGGGCCGGCGACAAGGACGCAGCGGCGCGACGCGAGGTGCTGGCGCGGGTGCGCGCGCACCTCGACCAGGGGCATCCGGCGCGCAGTCTCGCGCTGGCGCCGGAGGAGCGCGCGATCCTGCGCGATCTGTTCCTGTTGACCCTCAAGCCGTGCATGTATGTCGCCAACGTGCGCGAGGATGGTTTCAAGGGCAATCCGCACCTCGACCGGGTGTGCGAGCGCGCCAGGGTCGAGCGGGCCGAGGTGGTTCCGGTGTGCGCCGCGATCGAGGAAGAACTGGCGCAGCTGGACGATGTCGACAAGACGGCATTCCTGGCCGACATGGGGCTCGAGGAGCCGGGCCTGAACCGGCTGATTCGCGCCGGCTACCGTCTGCTCGGCCTGCAGACGTTCTTCACCGCCGGCGAGAAGGAGGTCCGGGCTTGGACGGTCCGGGCGGGCGCCACCGCGCCGCAGGCGGCGGCCGTGATCCATACCGACTTCGAGCGCGGCTTCATCCGCGCCGAGACGATCGCCTACGACGACTTCATCCGCTATCGCGGCGAGGCGGGGGCCCGGGAGGCCGGCCGGCTGCGCCTGGAGGGCAAGGAGTACCTGGTACGGGAGGGGGATGTACTCCACTTCCGCTTCAACGTCTGAGCGGCCGAGGTGGGAGATTGACGGCGCGGCGGCTTGCGGACAGAATAGCGGGCTCGTTTCCGGAGGGATACCCAAGCGGCCAACGGGGGCAGACTGTAAATCTGCTGGCTTACGCCTTCGGTGGTTCGAATCCACCTCCCTCCACCAGTTCCAGCCGCGGCATCCGCTCCGGGCGCCCCATCGGCCGACCGGGCCGGGGTTCCGGCGGGGCTGCGGAAGCGGCGGTTTCAAAAGGGTCTCTCCGCGCGAGCGGGAGTAGTTCAATGGTAGAACTTCGGCCTTCCAAGCCGATAGTGCGGGTTCGATTCCCGTCTCCCGCTCCATTGACACTGTGGCGCGCTTCACGATGTCTCGCTCACGTAGCTCAGTCGGTAGAGCACTTCCTTGGTAAGGAAGAGGTCGCTGGTTCGATTCCAGTCGTGAGCACCAACGATGGGCCGCAGCTCTTGGCTGCGTAACGCAACCATTTGATCGCAGAAGGGTTTCGTTTCATGTCGAAGGAAAAGTACGAGCGCAAGACGCCGCACGTGAACGTGGGCACGATTGGTCACGTTGACCACGGGAAGACGACGCTGACGGCGGCGCTGACGAAGGTGGGCGCGGAG
>DHLY01000070.1:31019-31914 GCA_002405525.1 Proteobacteria bacterium UBA4656 | reverse complement strand
CCGCGGGGCGACGGCGTCGCCGGCGAGGACGCGCGCGAGGCCGTCGCTCTGGGCACCCAGCCCGCGCCCGCTGTGCCGCGGAACCTGCGCGAAGCCGAGCCCGGCGCCGCCCTGCGCGGGTTCCTGGCCGCCTACCCGGGCCGGGTCCTGGTGGCAGCCGACTCGCCCGGCCGCCGCGAAGCCCTCGTCGAGCAGCTCGGCAACTTCGCCACCCGGCCCGCGGTGGTCGTCGACTGGATGGCGTTCGTCGACGGCGGCGAGCGCTTCGCGATCACCGTGCTGCCGATCGAAGACGGCTTCGCGCTCGACGACCCGCAGGTCTGCGTGCTCGCCGAGCGGCAGCTGTTCGGCGAGCGCGCGCAGCAGGCGCGCCGGCGCCGGCGCGCCACGCGCGACCCGGAAGCGATCATCCGCGACCTCGGCGAACTCGCCGAGGGCGCGCCGGTGGTGCACGCCGACCACGGCGTCGGCCGCTACCGCGGGCTGATCAAGCTCGACGTCGGCGGCGCGCCGGGCGAGTTCCTGGCGATCGAATACGCGCGCGGCGACAAGCTCTATGTGCCGGTCGCGCAACTGGACCTGGTCAGCCGCTACACCGGCAGCGCGCCCGAACTCGCGCCGCTGCACTCGCTGGGCGGCGACGCCTGGGAGAAGGCCAAGCGGCGCGCCGCCGAGCGCGTGCGCGACGTCGCGGCCGAATTGCTGGACATCTACGCCCGACGCGAGGCGCGCCAGGGCCGGGCGATCCCGCTCGATCGTCCGCTGTACGAGCAGTTCGCGGCCTCGTTTCCGTTCGAGGAGACGCCGGACCAGCAGACCGCGATCGAGGCCGTGCTGGCCGAACTGCAGAAGCCGCGCCCGATGGACCGCGTGGTCTGCGGCGACGTCGGCTTCG
>DHLY01000070.1:0-30906 GCA_002405525.1 Proteobacteria bacterium UBA4656 | reverse complement strand
CGGCGACGTCGGCTTCGGCAAGACGGAAGTGGCGGTGCGCGCGGCCTTCGCGGTGGCGCAGGCCGGCAAGCAGGTCGCCCTGCTGGTACCGACCACCCTGCTCGCGCAGCAGCACTTCCGCAATTTCTCCGACCGCTTCGCCGACTGGCCGGTGAAGGTCGAGCTGCTGTCGCGCTTCCGCTCGAAGAAGGAAGTCGAGGAGGCGCTGAAGAAGATCGAGGCGGGCGCGGTCGACGTGGTGATCGGCACCCACAAGCTGCTGTCCGACGAGATCCGCTTCAAGGACCTGGGGCTCGTCATCGTCGACGAGGAACAGCGCTTCGGCGTGCGGCAGAAGGAGCAGTTCAAGAAGCTGCGCGCCGAGGTCGACCTGCTCACGCTCACCGCCACCCCGATCCCGCGCACGCTGAACATGTCGATGGCCGGCCTGCGGGACCTCTCCATCATCGCCACCCCGCCGGCGCATCGCCTCGCGGTGCAGACCTTCATCACGCCGTGGGACGGCGCGCTGCTGCGCGAGGCGTTCCAGCGCGAACTGTCGCGCGGCGGCCAGGTGTACTTCCTGCACAACGAAGTGGAGACGATCGAGAAGACCGCGCGCGAGGTCGAGGCCCTGGTGCCGGAGGCGCGCATCCGGATCGCCCACGGCCAGATGCCGGAGAAGGAACTCGAGTCGGTCATGCTCGACTTCTACCGCGGGCGCTTCAACGTGCTGGTCAGCACCACGATCATCGAGTCCGGCATCGACGTGCCGACCGCCAACACCATCATCATCAACCGCGCGGACCGCTTCGGCCTGGCGCAGCTGCACCAGCTGCGCGGCCGCGTGGGGCGCTCGCACCACCGCGCCTACGCCTACCTCTTGGTGCCCGACCGCAAGGCGATGACCGCGGACGCCGAGAAGCGGCTGGAAGCGATCGCCTCGCTGGAGGAGCTGGGCGCGGGCTTCGCGCTGGCCACCCACGACCTCGAGATCCGTGGCGCGGGCGAGCTGCTCGGCGAGGAGCAGAGCGGGCAGATCCAGGCGGTGGGCTTCTCGCTCTACACCGACCTGCTGGCGCGCGCGGTGGCCGCACTCAAGGAAGGCCGCGTGCCCGACCTCGACGGCGACGACCGCGGCCACACCGAGGTCGAACTGCACATCCCGGCGCTGATCCCCGACGACTACATCGACGACGTCCACACCCGCCTGATGCTGTACAAGCGCATCGCGGGCGCCAAGGACGCCGAGGCCCTGACCGAACTGCAGGTCGAGATGATCGACCGCTTCGGCCTGCTGCCCGACGCGACGAAGCACCTGTTCGCGGTGGCCGAACTCAAGCAGCGCGCGGCCGCGCTCGGCATCCGCAAACTGGACCTCGGCGCGACTGGCGGGCGCATCCTGTTCAAGCAGAAACCCAACGTCGACCCGCTGACCGTGATCCGCATGGTCCAGCGCCTGCCCAAGGTCTACGCCTTCGACGGGCAGGACAAGATCCGCATCAGGCTGGAACTTCCTGGCGCGGCGGAGCGCCTGCGCACGGCGGGCGAGGTGCTGGCGGTGCTGGCGCGGTCGATGGGTTGACGGGCGCCGCCGACTGGCGCGTCCCGCGCAGTGTCCGCCGGGCGCCGGCGGGCCGCAGGTAGGCTGTCGCTCACGATGCGCCGTCCGGCCGCCCGGTCACAAATGTCCAGAAAGCCGCGCTACCGAGCTGACGCCGCTGGCGCTAGACTGCGCGTCGCGGGGACTGGGGGTGTCGTCCCGACCGACACTCTGTCCTCCGTGTGCTGCCGGGAGGCTGTCGATGAATCGCCGCTACATGGTCGCCCTGTGCGGGCTGTCCCCCAAGGACGCGCGACTGGTGGAGATCGTGCTGTCGCGCCCGATGGCGGGGTCCAGCCGACGCTTCGTCCCGCTGTCCGGTGCCGATGCGGCGCGCGCCGACATCTCGGTGATCGACCTCAGTTCGCCGCATGGCGAGGGCTTCCACCAGCGACTGCGCGAAGCCAATCCCGGCATCGTCCCGGTCTACGTTTCGGAACACGGCACCGGCGGCAGTTCGCGCTACCGCATCCCCGCGCGCGCCCTGCTGCTGCAGCTGCAGCGCGTGCTGGAGCTGGTGGCTAGCGAGGCCCTGGAATCGAGCAAGGTGCACGCCCACCCGACCAGCGGTTCCGCGACCCCACCGATCCCGGCTCCGGCCGCCGCACCCACGCCCGGCGCGCTGGACGATCCGGGGCGGCCGGCCGCCGGTGGCGATCGGCGCCCGCTGGCCGCGCTGGCGGTGGACGACAGCGAGACCGTACGCACGCAGCTGGTTGCCGCCCTGGAGCGTGTCGGCATCCAGGCGCACGCGGTGGCCGACGCCGAGGGCGCGATCAACGCCATGCGCGTGCAGTCCTTCGACCTGATCCTGCTCGACGTGGTGATGCCCGGCATCGACGGTTACGAGCTGTGTCGCCGGATCAAGCAGGACGCCTACTCTCGAGGCACGCCGGTGATCATGCTCACCAGCCGCTCCTCGCCCTTCGACCGCGCCCGGGGCGCGCTGGCAGGTTGCGACAGCTACCTGACCAAGCCGGTGACCTGGACCGCGTTCAGCGCCGAGGTCGACAAGGTCCTGGCACGCCACTTCCGCAACGACCGCAACCTGATGACCGCGCGCGGCTACCGCGCCGGCGGCGCATGACGGCCGGCTGCGGCACCTGGCCGCGCTGCGCGGCCACCGAGCATCGCCGCCGCTCCCGCATCGACATCCGCGATACAGCCTGCGAGCGCCCATGAGCAAGATCCTCGTCTGCGACGATTCACCGGCCGAACTGGCCAATCTGCGCGCCCTCCTCACCGCCGCCGGACATCACACTGTCACCGCCAGCAATGGCGCGGAGGCCGTGAGCAAGGCGGCCGCCGAGAAGCCCGATCTGATCCTGATGGACATCGTGATGCCGGACATGGACGGCTACGAGGCCTGTCGCCGCCTGCAGGCCGATCCGGCGACCAAACCGATTCCGGTGGTCTTCGTGTCCAGCAAGAACCAGCGCGCGGACCACATGTGGGCGAAGATGCAGGGCGCGCGACTGCTGATCAGCAAGCCCTACACGCAGAACCAGATCGCCGAAGTGCTCAAGGCTTTCGGCTGACCCGCAGCGCCAGGATGGCAGGACCCCCATGCAGACCGACCTCGCAGATCCGGTGCGTGTCCCCGGCGACCGTTGCGTGGCGTTCGTGGTCGCGCCGGGACTGACACCGCTCGCGCTGCCGCCCTCGACGCTGGTGGAGGCGCTGATGGACCCCGTCGACTGTCCGCTGCCGGGTGCACCACCGGCGCTGCGACGGATCGTCACCCTGCGTGGTGCCCTGCTGCCGCTGTTCGATCTGGCGGCCTGGCTGGGCCTGGCGATCGTGCCAGGGCCGCGCGTGCTGGCGATCGGCCGCGGCGACCGCGCGGCGGCGCTGCTGGCCCAGGACGAACCCCGCGTGGTCGAAGTGCACGACGATCCTGCCGCACCGCCGCCACCGGCCGCCCTCGCGCCATTCGTCCGCGGCGGCCGCGACGCCGACGGCGCGGCGCTCTGGCGCTTCGACCACGAGGCGTGGTTCGCGGTCGCTGCCGATCCTTCCCATTCACCCGCAGGAGCGGCGCTCCGCGCCGCCGAGGCAACCCCATGAGCAAACGTCCCGGCCCGTTCGCCACCATCCGTTCCCGCCTGGTGTTCGGCTCGCTGGGCCTGGTGGCCGTTCCGCTGCTGCTGGCGACCGCGACCGTCGGCTGGCTGGCCGATCGCGGAGCCACCGAGGCGCTTACACGGCGCGCATCCGAACAGCTGGACGCCATCGCGGCCGTCAAGCGCGGCGAGATCGAGGCCTACTTCGGCGAGGTGGCGAGCAACCTGCGGGTGGTCGCCGAGACGCCTACCATCCGCGACGCCCTGCGCGACCTGCCGGGCGCGCTGGCCGCGTTGCCCGCGTCAATCCCCACCCCGGACGCGGAACGCCGCGCCGCCCTGAAGGCCTACTGGGGCGGCGACTTCGAGCGCGAGTTCCGCCGCCGCAACGCCGACGCCGAGGCGGCCATCGCCGCGCAGGTCGACGACCTGCCCGCGGACGCGGTCGCCGCGCAGTACCTCTACATCGCCGGCAACCTCAATCCGCTGGGGCGCAAGAACATTCTCGACGACGCCGGCGACGGGTCGGCCTATTCGCGACTGCACGCCGTACTGCAGCCCTACGCGCGCAACCTGCTCGAGCGCTACGGCTATTACGACGTGTTCCTGGTCGAACCCGACGGCGGGCGGGTGGTGTACACCTACTTCAAGGAACTCGACTTCGCCACCTCGCTGAACAACGGCCCCTGGGCCGGATCGGGACTCGCCGAGGCGTTCGCGATGGCGCGCGACAACGTCGATCGACGCGGCGTGACGATGGCCGACTTCAAACCCTACGTCCCTTCCTACAACGACCAGGCCGCATTCGTCTCCACACCGGTGACCGACGGCGACGTCCTGCTCGGCGTGCTGGTCGTCCAGTTGCCGGTCGACCGGGTCAACGCGGTCATGTCCTTCGGCCGTCGCTGGGCGGAGTCCGGCATGGGCAGCTCCGGAGAGGCTTACCTGGTCGGCGCAGACAAGGTCTCGCGCTCGATCGCGCGCTTCCTGGTCGAAGACCCGCAGGGTTACGTCGAACAATTGCGCGGCGCCGGGGTGCCGGCGGCGACGATCGACCAGATCCTGTTGCGCAACTCCAGCATCGGCCTGCAGCCGGTCGACACCCGCGGCGTCGCCGAAGCGCTGGCCGGCCGCAGCGGGGTCGCCTTCTATCCCGACTACCGCGGAGTGCCGATCCTGGGCAGCTACGCGCCGATCGAGGTGCTCGGCAACCCATGGGCGATCGTCGCCGAGATCGACGAGGCCGAAGCCCTGGGCCCGGTGGCCGAACAGCGCCGCCGCATCGCGCTCGGAGCCGCGGCGACCGCCAGCGTGCTGCTGCTGCTCGGCCTGCTGTTCGCCAATCGTCTGGCGCGCTCGATCAACGCACCGGTGACCCACATCCAGGGCGTGGTGCAGCAGGTCGCCGCCGGCCAGACCGATGCGCGGACGCGGATGACGTCGGCAGACGAACTCGGCGTGCTCGGCAGAGCATTCGACAGCCTGCTCGACGAGCGCGTGTCCAGCCTGGTGAGGGCCGAGCAGGAAAACGAGCAGTTGAACGACTCGGTGATCAGCATCATGGAGGCGGTGGGCCAGATCGCGCTGCGCGACCTCACCATCAAGGCGCCGGTGCGCGCCGACGTCACCGGCGCAGTCTCGGACGCGATCAATCTGATGGCATCGGAGACGGCCAGCACCCTCAGGCAGGTGCAGTCGATCTCCAACCAGGTGGCGAAGGCATCGGCCGCGGTGCGCCAGCGCTCGGACGAGGTCGGTGCGGTGGCCGAGCGCTCCGGCACCGAGGCGCAGGCGGCCGCGCAGGAACTGGCAGCCGCGGCGCAGGCACTGCGCACGATCGCCGACCAGGCGGCGCAAGCCAACCAGAACGCCGAGCGCGCGATCCAGGCCACCGGCGCCGCGCTCGGCATCGTGGAAGCGACGGTCAACGGCATCTCCGCATCGCGCGAGCAGATCCGCGAGACGGAAAAGCGCGTCAAGCGACTCGGCGAGCGCTCGCAGGAGATCTCGTCGGTGGTCGGCATCATCTCGCAGATCGCGGAGCGCACCAGTGTGCTGGCGCTCAACGCCAGCATGCAGGCGGTCGCCGCCGGCGAGGCCGGTCGCGGCTTCGCGGTGGTTGCGGACGAAGTCAAGCGACTGGCCGAGAACGCCCGCCAGGCCACGCAGCAGATCGCCACCCTGGTCAATGCCATCCAGGCCGACACCGTGGAGACGATCCAGGCGATGAACGGCACCATCGCCCAGGTAGTCGACATTTCGCGCCTTGCCGAAACGGCCGGCGATCAGATGGGCCAGACGCGCGATGCCACCGGCGCACTGGTGGAGGCCGTGCGCAGCATTTCCAGCACCACCAGCGCGCAGGCCGAAGCGTCCGACTTGCTTCTCGCCCGCGCCCGCCAGTTGCAGGCGGCCAACCAGGAGACCCTGGCCCGCACCGCGGAACAAAAGCGCGAGACCGGCAACCTCCTGCAGTACGCCGACGACCTGCTGGCCGCGGTGCAGGTGTTCAGGCTGCCCGGCGCCTGAGCGGATGACGCCGCTGCCGCACGCCATCCGCGATGACCTCGGCGGACCCGGGGTTGCTGCGGCGCTGTCCCGCCTCGGCCAGGCGATCGGCGACGCCGCGACCGCCGCCGACGCGGCCGCGCTCGGCGGCGCGCTGCGCGATGGCGCGCGATCGTGCGAGGAAGCCGACCGCGCGGCGGCGCTCGACGGGTTGAAGGGTCTGCCGGAGATCCTGCGCCTGCTCGCGGCGGGACTGCGCGACCGCGCCACGCGCGCCGACCAGCCGCTGGACCCCCACGATGCGGCAGTGCTGCTCGGCTGGGCCGGCGACGCACTGGCCTTCGTCGACGGCGACCGCGAGGGCGCCCGATTGCGCGCGCTGGTCGAGGGACTCGGGGCGCTGCCGTGGGTGCCGCCGGTCACCCCGCGCCTCGCGGCATACATGCTCCAGCGTCTCGCCGCGCCGGCGGCGCCCGACCTCCCCGACGACGCCACCTCGACGGCCGGGGCAGTCGGGCGGCCCGCGGCGGCGGAACCGTCGATCGCTGCCGCCGCGATCGGCGCCGCGGCGGTCGCGCCGGGCATCGACACTCCCCCCGCGACCGCCGCGTCGACGACGGGCAACGACCCGATCCCGGCGACCGCGACGCTGTGGATCGCCCCTGACGAGCTCGAACTGGCGATGTCCGCAGTCGTCGAACGCCTGTTGCCGCTGGCCGACGCGCTGGCTGGCGACGACGGCAGCGACGCGGCGCGCACGCGCGCCCTGGCGGACGATGCTGCCTGGAACTGCCGGCTGCTGGCCAACGCTCTCAGCATGCTCAACCTGCCGGCACTGTCCAAAGCGCTGGCCTGGGCCGCCGACAGGCTGCCGCGCGCGGCACCTGCCGAACGCGCCAGCCTGCTGGCGGGCACCGCCACCGCAGCGCTCGGGCTGTTCGGCGATCCGGGCGAGGCCGCCGCGTTGCTGCTCGCCGACACCCTCGAGGACGGCCGCTGGCCGGAACCGCCGGATGGCACCCTGCGCACCGCGATGCTGGCGGAGGTGGCGCGCATCGCGATCGGCGAGGACCCCGCAGCGCGCGCCCGGCGCCAAAGGGTAGCCGTCGCCGCCGATGCGGACCTGAGCATTCCCGACGATGCCGCACCGGCGGTGGTCGCCGGCATGCTGCGCGAGCTGCCCGATCGCGCGACCGCCCTCAACCAATCCCTGCAGGCGCTCGAGCGCGCCCCCGACGACGCGGCGCGCGACACCGCCCGTCGTCTCGCGCACACCATCAAGGGCGACGCCAACACCGTCGGCGTGCGGGGACTGGCCGAGATCGCCCACGCGCTGGAGGACGTGCTCGACGAACTGGCACGCCGCCGGCAGGCCCCGCCGCCGGCGCTGGCCGTCCTGCTCGCCCACACGGGAGACGCGATCGAGGCGATTGCCGAGCACCTGGTCGGTGCTGCAGCGCCGCCGGGCGACGTGTTCGAACTGCTGCAGGCCCTGCTCGACGCCGCGCGCGCCCTGCAGGATGGGGACGACCGCCCAGCTTCGGCAGCCGTCACGACGCCGACGGTCGCGGCGCCGGAAGCTGGCGCGGACCCCGGGGCCGCGACGCCGGAGGCGACCATGGCCGTCCCGGTCGCGCTGCTGGACGAGTTGCTGCGTCTGTCGGGCGAGGCGATCGTGATGGCGCGCCAGGTCGAGCAGCGGGTGAGGACGGTGGCGACTGCGCACCGCGATGTGCTCGACCAGCGCAGCCGTGCGCGCGATTTGCTGTCCCAACTCGACGACCTGGTCGCCCTGCGCGGTGCCGCGCTGCAGTCGGCGCGGATCGCCGCCACCGGCAACATCGACGCGCTGGAGCTCGATCAGTACAACGAACTCCACGTGGTCAGCCGCCGCCTGCTGGAAGCAGACAGCGACGAGGGAACGCAGTTGCAGTCAGTGGACCGGGAACTGCGGTCTCTCGACGATCTGCTCGCGCGGCAGGAACGGGCACAGGCCGACCTGCAGCAGTCGATCCTGCGCAGCCGCACCGTGCCGTTCCGCAGCCTCGCGGCGCGGCTGCAGCGGGCCGCGCGCCAGGCGGCGCGCACCCTGCTCAAGGACGTGGAACTGGAAGTCGAGGGCGGCAACACGCCGATCGACCGCGAGATGCTGGACCGGCTCGCCGAGCCGCTGCTGCATGCCGTGCGCAACGCGGTCGACCACGGCATCGAGGCACCCGACGCGCGCGCGGCGCGCGGCAAGCCGCGCTGCGGCCATGTTCGAGTGAGCGCGGCGCGCGACGGCAACCGCGTCGTGGTGAGCGTGACCGACGACGGTGGCGGCCTAGACCTCGCGGCCATCCGTGCGCGCGGCGAGGCCCTTGGCCTGCTTGCGTCCGACACCGACGCGGGCGCCGACGAGCTGGCGCGGCTGATCCTGCGTCCGGGCTTCAGCACCCGCGGCAGCATCAGCCAGGTGTCTGGCCGCGGCATCGGCATGGACGTGGTCAACCAGCGGATCGCCGGGCTGCGCGGAACGCTGCGCATCGAATCCGGTGCCGGCGTCGGCACCACGCTGCGCATCGAACTGCCGGCGTCGATGAACGCCACTTACGCCGCGATCGCGCGCGTCGGCGCGGGCTGGGCGGCGATTGCGACCGCCGGCGTGCTGCGCTTCGTGCCGGTACTCCAGGGCGACCTGCAGGACGATTCCGGAACCGCGGTCCTGCTGGTCGAGGGCAAGCCCGTTCCCGCGCTGTGGGCGGAAACGCTGTTCGGATTGCCGTTGCCGGCGCGCGACGACCCGCCGCGGATCGCGGCGCTGGTCGACGTCGAGGCGGGTCTGCGCGCGGTCCTGCTGCGAGACATCGAAGGCATGCGCGAAGTCGTCATCCGCGGCCTCGGGCCTTGGGTGCCGACGCTGGCTGGCGTGCGGGGCGCAACCATCCTCGGCAGCGGCGCAGTCGCGCCGGTGGTCGACCTCTCGCCGCTGTTGCGGGATGCCGGCGGGCCCGCTCCAGCCCCGGGCCCTGAACCGGAGCCCGCGCCCGAGGTGCTGGTGGTCGACGACTCGCTGTCGGTGCGCCGCGCCCTGCAGCAGTTGTTCGAGGACAACGGCTTCCGGGTGCGCATCGCGCGCGATGGCCTGGAAGCGCTCGATCAATTGAAGTCCCGCGTGCCGGCGCTGGTGGTGGTCGACCTCGAGATGCCCCGCATGAACGGCCTCGACCTGACCGCCTACCTGCGCAGCCAGGACACGACCCGCGGGCTGCCGGTGGTCATGGTCACCTCGCGCACCGCGGAAACCCACCGCCGACTGGCGATCCAGGCGGGCGTCGATGAAATGATGACCAAGCCGTTCGGCGACGAGGCACTGCTCAACATCGCGCTGCGGCTGCTGGAACGGGGGCGCATGGCGGGTGAGCTGAACGGAATGGCCTGACGACCGGGGCACAGCGCCCGCCCGGGCAGCCCGCGGGCGCCGGTCAGGAAAACCGGCGAGTGGTGCGCGGCAACCGGGCGGGACCTGCGCCTGACGCGCACCGGAGGACTGCTCTTCGCGTTCGCTCCTGCGCCCGCCGCAAGCCATGCGGCGCGCCATCCGCCGCAAAAGCGAAGGGCGCCTTGCGGCGCCCTTCGGGCTCAGCATGATGCGGCGTGGGCCGCCGATCAGAAGGCCACCTTGGCTGCCAGCACCACCCGGTTGCCGGCAAGGTCGCCGAACAGCGCGTTGCCGTCGCTGTCGGTGTCGATGTAGGTCAGCGACACCTCGGCCGGACCGAAGGTCTGCGCCACGCCGAGGTTCCAGTCGACGTAGCTGTCGGAGGCCTCCAGCGCATCGTTGAGGTCGTACAGTCCAACGCCGCCGAACACCGACAGGCCCGAGTCCCAGGCGTGCTTGGCCGAGAGGCCGTAGTAGATGCCCGTCTCGTCGGTGGCGAACACGTCATTCGACCAGCCGATGGTGCCGGTCAGGAAGTCGGCGAAGGTGATCTTGCCGATGATCTCGTTGTAAGCCAGTTCGGAGCCGTTGTTGCCGCCGACATAGTTGTAGCGGACGAACTGCACGTCGCCCTTGAACTGCTCGCCGAGCGGGAAGCCGAATCCGATGTAGGTGTCCACCTCGGCATCCGGACCTTCGCTGCCGAAATCGACGCCCGAGGCCCAGATGCCGGCATACAGCCCGGATTCGTGGGCGTAATCGAAGGCCCCCTGGAGGGTGAACTGCTCGTCGCTCTGCGAGACGCCGCGGAACGCATAGTCGGTCGTGGCCCACGCGCTCGCGGTGAAGGAGTGCGGGCTGTCCTGAGCTGCCGCAGCGCCCGAAATGGCGAGCAGGCTGGCGAACATCGATGCACGCTTGATCATGTAGCCCCCAATGGCCTTTGTGGGCGGCCGGCATGGACGCCCCGAGTCGAAAGAATACAACGTGTTGTGCAACGCAACAATCGAGGGGAATTGACACCGCCCGGAGACCCATGGAGCCTCGCACGGTCCCGACCCTTTCGGAGTGTCATCAATGCGCCAGATCCTCCCACCCGCCGCCATGCTCGCTCCCCTGTTCGCCCTGGCCCTGTCCGCCTGCGGGCACCCCCAGACCCCCGCGGACGCCGCCTCCGGCGCCCCCGGCCCGGCCGCGGCGGCGAAGCAGTTGAACGTCTACAACTGGTCGGACTACATCGCCGAGGACACCATCGCCCGTTTCGAGCGGGAAACCGGCATCAAGGTCGTCTACGACGTCTACGATTCGAACGAGATGCTGGAGGCCAAGCTGCTGGCCGGCAGCAGCGGCTACGACGTGGTCTTCCCGTCGGCGCGACCGTTCGCGCAGCGCCACGTCGCGGCCAACCTTTACCTGCCGCTGGACCGGGCGCAACTGGGCAACTGGAGCAACCTCGACCCGAACGTGCTTGCCGCCCTGCAGGACGTCGACCCCGGCAACCGGTTCCTGATGCCCTACATGTGGGGCACCACCGGCATCGGCTACAACGTGGCCAAGGTGCGCGAGCGGCTGGGTCCGGACTTCCCGCTCGATTCATGGAACCTGATCTTCGACCCGGCGGTCGCCGCAAAACTGGCCGACTGCGGGATTGCGCTGCTCGATGACGAGCAGGAAGGCTTCGCAGCGGCGCTGATCTGGCTCGGTCGCGACCCGAACGGCGTCGGCGGCGGGGAGATCGAGGCTGCGGCCGACCTGTTCGCGCGCGTGCGGCCGTCGGTCCGCTATTTCCACTCCAGCAAGTACATCGACGACCTCGCCAACGGCGAGGTGTGCGTCGCCATGGCCTACAGCGGCGACGCACTGATGGCCGGCGACCGCGCCGAAGAGGCCGGCAACGGGGTCGAGATCGCCTACTTCATCCCGCGCGAAGGCGCGGTGCGCTGGGTCGACAATGCGGCGGTACCCGCGGACGCGCCGCACGTCGCCAACGCGCACGCGTTCCTCGACTTCCTGATGCGGCCCGACGTGATGGCGCCGATCTCGGAGTACGTCTCCTACGCCAGCGCCAACGCCGCCGCCACGCCACTGGTGGACGAGGCGGTGCGCGGCGACACGGCGATCTACCCACCCGCGGAGGTGCTCGCGCGGCTGGTCGACCCGAAGAAGCTGCCCGAGGCGGAGAACCGCGCCCGCGTGCGTGCCTGGACGTCGATCAAGAGCGGTTCCTGACCCCCGGCGTGCCCGCCGCGCGCCGCGGCGGTTCGCCCCTTGCGGTGCGGGCGGCGGGTTTGCGACGCTCCCCGCATGCCGCCCGGAAAAGATGCCCATGGCCACTGCCCGCCCCCATCCCGCGGTCGAACCCTGGCAGGACCCCAACGCCGAGCCGATCCTGCGCATCGAGGGCGTGACCAAGACCTTCGGCAAGGTCTATGCGGTCGACGACGTCAGCGTCGACATCTACCGCGGCGAGTTCTTCTCCCTGCTCGGCGGCTCGGGCTGCGGCAAGAGCACCCTGCTGCGCGTCCTCGGCGGCTTCGAAGTGCCCGACAAGGGCCGGGTGCTGATCGACGGCGTCGACGTGACCCGAGTGCCGCCCTACGAGCGGCCGGTGAACATGATGTTCCAGTCCTATGCGCTGTTCCCGCACATGACGGTCGAGCAGAACATCGCGTTCGGACTCAAGCAGGACGGACGCCCACGGTCGGAGGTCGACGACCGCGTGGCGGCGATGCTGGACCTGGTGCGGATGGGACAGCTTGGCCGGCGCCGCCCGGACCAGCTTTCCGGCGGCCAGCGACAGCGCGTGGCGCTGGCCCGCGCGCTGGCCAGGAGCCCGAAGATCCTGCTGCTCGACGAGCCCCTCGGCGCGCTGGACAAGAAGCTGCGTGAACACACCCAGTTCGAGCTGGTCAACATCCAGGAGAAGATCGGCACCACCTTCATCATGGTCACCCACGACCAGGAAGAGGCGATGACCATGTCCAGCCGGATCGCAGTGATGGACGCCGGCCGCATCGTCCAGGTGTCCACGCCCTCGGCACTGTACGAGTACCCGGCCAACCGCTTCGTGGCCGAGTTCATCGGCGCTGTTAACAGCCTGGCCGGCTGCGTGGTGGCCTGCGACGACGAGCGCGTCGTGGTGCGCGCGCACGACCTCGAAGTCGACGTGGTGGCGCGCGCGACGCAACCGATCCCGATCGGCACCGAGGTCAGCGTCGCGATCCGTCCGGAGAAGATCGACGTCCTGGAGCAGGCGCCGTCCGGGCAGGAGAACGTGGTTGCCGGCAAGGTGGCGGACGTGGCCTACCTCGGCGACGTGTCGATCTACCACGTCAAGACCGATTCCGGCTTCGTGCTGCGGGTGCAGGAGACGCACGCGGCGCGCACCGCCGACCCGCACTACCAGTGGGGCGAGACGCTCTGGCTGGCGTGGCGCGAAGCCGACGCCATCGTGCTGACGAGCTGACCGTGGCGGCCCCGACCAACCACGGCTCCCTTTGGAGCCTCTGGCATCAGGTCTTCACGGACTTGTTCCGCTGGATCGGTGTGCTGGGGCGGGAACTGTCGTCGACCCGCGGGCGCTGGGTCGTGCTGGCGCTGCCAATGCTGTGGCTGCTGGCGTTCTTTCTGGTGCCGTTCCTGCTGGTGCTGAAGATCAGTTTCGCCAGCCCCGCCAGCGGCGTGCAGCCGCCCTACACACCGATGGTAGGCAGCGCCGAGGATGGCGCGCTGACCCTGCGCTTCGCACTGGCAGGCTGGCGGCTGCTGCTGACCGACCCGCTGTACATCACCGCGTACGTCAATTCGCTGGTCTTCGCCAGCGTCTCCACGCTGTGCTGCCTTGTGCTGGGCTACCCGATCGCCTACGGCATCGCGCGCGCGCGCCCGGCGGTCCGCGGGGTGCTGCTGGTGCTGGTGATCCTGCCGTTCTGGACGTCATCGCTGCTGCGTTCCTACGCCCTGATCGGCATCCTGCGCACCAACGGGCTGCTGAACCAGGTGCTGATGGGCCTCGGCATCACCGACGCCCCACTGACCATCCTGCACACCGACCTTGCGGTCTACATCGGCATCTCCTACAACTACCTGCCATTCATGATCCTGCCGCTGACCGCGAACCTGATGCGGCTGGATTTCACCCTGCTGGAAGCCGCCGCCGATCTGGGTGCGCGCCCGCTGACCTCGTTCCTGCGCATCACCCTGCCGCTTTCCTTGCCGGGCATCGTGGCCGGGTCGCTGCTGGTGTTCATCCCGGCAGTCGGCGAGTTCGTGATTCCCGACCTGCTCGGCGGGCCCGACGCGCTGACCATAGGGCGCGCGATCTGGACCGAGTTCTTCTCCAATCGCGACTGGCCGATGGCATCCACGGTGGCGATCGCCATGCTGGCCCTCATCGTGCTTCCGATGCTGCTGTTCGAGTACGTGCAGGACAAGCGACTGGAAGGGTCACGGCGATGAACGGCCGGCGGCCATTCGTGCTGTACACGGCGATGGCCTTCGGCTACGCCTTCCTGTACCTGCCGATCGTGGCGGTGATCGCCTACTCGTTCAACGAGTCGCGGATGGTCACCGTGTGGGGCGGCTTTTCCTTCAAGTGGTACGCAGAGCTGGCCGGCAACGCGCAGATCCTCGACGCCGCCCGGCGCAGCCTGCTGATCGCGGCGCTCTCGGCCACCCTCGCCACCTGTCTCGGCACCCTGGCCGGCCTGGCGCTGGCGCGCTTCGGGCGCTTCGGCGGGCGCAACCTGCTCTCGCTGCTCACCAGCGCGCCACTGGTGATGCCGGAGGTCATGCTCGGCCTGTCTGCGCTGCTGCTGTTTGTCAGCCTTGGCGAACTGACCGGTTGGCCGGAGCGCCGTGGACTGGCCACCATCACCATTGCCCACGTCACGTTCTGCATCTGCTACGTCACGGTCATCGTTCGCTCGCGGCTGGTGCAGATGGACCACAGCATCGAGGAGGCCGCGATGGATCTCGGCGCTCGCCCGTGGAAGGTGTTCTTCGTGATCACCGTG
This sequence comes from Proteobacteria bacterium UBA4656, assembly GCA_002405525.1. Taxonomy (GTDB): domain Bacteria; phylum Pseudomonadota; class Gammaproteobacteria; order Xanthomonadales; family Ahniellaceae; genus UBA4656. Next base: position 16,317 of record DHLY01000070.1, on the reverse strand, counting down.
CCGCTGATCGCGCCGGCCCTTGTCGCGGGCTGGCTGCTTGCCTTCACCCTCTCGCTCGACGACCTGGTGGTCGCGAGCTTCACCGCCGGGCCCGGGGCCAGTACGCTGCCGATGGTGATCTATTCCAAGGTCAAGCTCGGCGTGACGCCGGAGATCAACGCGCTGGCGACCATCGTGATCGTGCTGGTCGCCGCGGGCGTGACCGTCGCGGGGTGGATGCTGCATCGGCAGGGGAAGTCGACGGGCTGAGTCCAGGCCTTTGGCGGGCGCGCAGGCCGCGACGCTTCTCGCACCGCTGCGTCCCCTGCGGGAGCGCTGCGCGCAGGGCGCGCTCCTGCAGTCGACGCCTCGCGTGCAAGACGCCAGCGGCGAGTGCGCAAGGTAGCGGACGCGCAGCGCGCGGCGCCCCCACGACCGGATCGGCGCCCGAAAGCGCGCCTATCTCGCCCGCACCGGTGCCACACGCCGCGACCTGGCGCGCGAGAGCACGTACACCGTCGCCGGCGGTACGTTCCACAGCGTGAACGACGCCCGTCGTCCGGCCAGATCGAGGTCGCGCATCACCTCGCGATACACCGGGTTGGTCGGTCCGTAGGTGAACTGGATGAGGCGCCCCTGCGGCCCCATTACCGAAAACGCGGCCTCCACGATGGCATGCTGCGTCGACCGCGACATCGACAGCAGGCCGAGCCCGCTGATCACCACGTCGGCCGGGCCGTCGTCGAGGAAACCGATACGATCGGCGATCAGCTTCAGGTCACGCGCATCACCGCAGGCCACGTGGGCCTGCGGGAACAGGCGCGCGAGGTGGGTGTGCAGCTCCTGATTCAGTTCCAGCACCAGCAGGCGTTCGGGGGCGATGCCGTGGGCCAGCGCCTCGCGTGTCACCGAGCCGGTGCCGCCACCGAGTTCGATCACCTTGCTGGCCCCGGGGGGCAGTTCGCGCAGCATCTTCTGCGCGAGCTCGCGCGACGAGGGCGAGACCGCGGCGATGGCCAGAGGGTTCTTCAGCCACTGCCGGAAAAAGGTCCAGCCGTGATCCGGCCGACCGGGAATTCCGCGTTCGCCTTCACCCATCGGCGGCACCTGTGATCCTGACCGGCCTGGAGCGGCCGGAGACGTCGGCGGAACCTAACACAGCCGGACGGTGCCCGTGCGTGCCAACTTCCACCCCGTCGCGGCGGCACCAAAACTCCGGCGGCCGGTAGCCGGTGGGCGCGCCAGCCCGGCTTCGGCCCGCAAGAGGCACCGCAGACCGCCCCGCACCGGCATCCTCGGTCCCGCCAGCCCTCAGAGCCTTCGAAAAAACCCACATCCTGTGGGTTTTTCCAGCCGCGAGTCCGGCACAGGTCCGGACCGGCTCCCGCGAATCATGAACTTGCGTGCATGACCCGCGCGCGGGCCGTCCATCGCCTGCCTGAGAGGCTGATCTTTCACAGCGTCTCAGGCGGTCGCGAACGCGGCGGCCATCCGTGCCGCTTCGGGCCGTTCAAGGACGCCGCGTTCGGTGACCAGTGCGTCGACCAGCGCCGCGGGGGTGACGTCGAACACCGGGTTCCAGGCCTGAACCCCGTCGGCCGTGGTACGCACGCCGGCGATGCCGAGCAGTTCGTCGGGTGCGCGCAGCTCGATCTCGATGTCGGCGCCGCGAGCGGTCGCGAGATCCACCGTGCTGGCCGGAGCGACCACCATCACCCGGACCCCGTAATGGCGGGCGGCGATGGCGAGCTCGCAGGTGCCGATCTTGTTGGCCGTGTCGCCGTTGGCACAGATCCGGTCGGCCCCGACCACCAGCCACTGCACCTGGCCAGTCGCGAACAGGTGCGCACCGGCACCGTCGGCGATCAGTTTGGCCGGGATGCCGTCGGTGAGCAGCTCCCAGCTGGTCAGGCGTGCGCCCTGCAGCCATGGTCGCGTCTCGGTGTTGAACACGCGCGTGATGCGGCCCTGCGCCACGCCGGTGCGGATCACGCCCAGCGCGGTGCCGAAACCGGCTGTGGCCAGCGAACCCGTGTTGCAGTGGGTGAGCACGCCGCTGCCGGGCGCGATCAGCGCCGCGCCCAGCTCGCCCATGCGGCGGTTGGCGGCAAGGTCCTCGGCCTCGATCGCTCGCGCTTCGGCATCCAGCGCGACCAGCGACGCACCGGCATCGAGGGCGCGGCCCATGCGATCGAGTGCCCAGAACAGATTCACCGCGGTCGGGCGGGAAGCGCGCAGCAAGGCGAGCTCGGCGGACAGGGCGGCCCGCGACGGCGCGCCGCCCCGGGCGCGCGCGGCCAGCACCACCGCGTAGGCGGCGGTCACGCCGATCGCCGGCGCGCCGCGCACGACGAGGTCGTGGATCGCCTGTGCCACGCCCGCGGCGTCGGTGTACGACAACCAGGCGACCTGCCGCGGCAGGATGCGCTGATCCAGGAGATCGAGGCGGTCGCCCAGCCAACGCAGGGCGCGCACGCGGTCGTAGCGGTCGAGGTCGGCGGCGGTCATGGCGGTCCCCGTGACGGAAGGCCGCGATTGTCGCGCGCCGCGCGCCTCAAAGCACTTCGAAGAGGCCGGCCGCGCCCTGTCCGCCGCCGACGCACATCGTCACCACCACGTGCTTGACGCCGCGCCGCCTGCCCTCGAGCAGGGCATGGCCGACCAGCCGCGCGCCGGACACTCCGTAGGGATGGCCTACCGCGATCGCACCTCCATCGACATTGAGCCGCTCCAGCGGGATGCCGATCCGGTCGACGCAGTACAGCACCTGCACGGCGAAGGCCTCATTGAGTTCCCACAGGCCGATGTCCTCGACCTTGAGCCCGGCACGCGCGAGCAGCTTCGGTACCGCGAACACCGGGCCGATGCCCATCTCGTCGGGCTCGCAGCCGGCGATCGCGAAGCCGCGGAACACGCCGAGCGGTTTCACCCCTTCGCGCGCGGCAGTCGCGCCGTCCATCACCACCACCGCGGCGCTGCCGTCGCTGAACTGGCTGGCGTTGCCGGCGGTAACCATGCCGCCCGGCACCGCACTGCGGATGCCGCGCACGCCTTCCAGCGTGGTGTCGGCGCGAATGCCTTCGTCGGCGTCGATCGTGACCTCGCGGCTCGCCACCTGGCCCGTGGCCTTGTCGCCCACCCCCATGGTGACCGTCATCGGAACGATCTCGTCCTTGAACCGGCCCGCGGCCTGCGCGGCGGCGGCGAGCTGCTGGCTGCGGACGCCGTACTCGTCCTGCCGCTCCTTCGGGATCGCGTAACGGCGCGCGACCTCTTCGGCCGTCTGCAGCATGTTCCAGTAGATGGTCGGCTTGTTCGCCGCCAGCCACGGGTCGGCGAGCAGGGTCTGGTTCATGACCGCCTGCACACAGGAGATGCTCTCCACTCCACCGGCCACGAATACCGTGCCCTCTCCCGCCATCACGCGCTGGGCGGCGGTGGCGATGGTCTGCAGGCCGGAAGCACAGAAACGGTTGACGGTCATGCCCGGCACCGAGACCGGAAGGCCGGCGCGCAGCGCCACCTGGCGCGCGATGTTGAAGCCGGTCGCGCCCTCCGGATTGGCGCAGCCCATGATCACGTCCTCGACTTGGGCAGGCTCGATGCCGGCGCGCACGATCGCGTGCCGGACCGCGTGCGCGCCCAACGTGGCGCCGTGGGTCATGTTGAACGCGCCTTTCCAGCTCTTGGCGAGCGCGGTTCGCGCGGTGGAAACGATCACGGCCTCGTGCATGGTCTTGGGTCCGGGGAATGCGATCAGGTCAGGGGCTTGCCTTCGGCGGCCAGACGCACCAGCAGCGGCGCCGGCGTCCACGAGCCCGCCTGCCGGCCCGTGGCGTCGGCGTCGGCGTAGCGCCGCATCGCGCGCAGCACGTTGAAAAGGCCCACCTCGTCCGCATGCCGCATCGGCCCGCCGCGGAACGGCGGGAAGCCGTAGCCGGCCAGGTACACCATGTCGATGTCGGACGCCTTGCTGGCGATGCCCTCCTCGAGGATGCGCGCGCCCTCATTGACCAGGGCGTAGACCAGCCGCTCGACGATCTCCTCGTCGGCGATCCGGCGCCGTGCGATGCCTTCCGCCTTCGAATGCGCGACCACCAGGTCGTCGACCAACGCGCTGGGATGCGCCTTGCGGTCGCCGGCCCGGTAGTCGTACCAGCCGACGCCGGTCTTCTGGCCGAAACGTCCGAGTTCGCACAGCTTGTCGGCCACTCTCGAGTAAGTGAGCTGCGGCTGTTCCATGTAGCGGCGTTTGCGGATCGCCCAGCCGATGTCGTTGCCCGCGAGGTCGCTCATGCGGAACGGGCCCATCGCGAAACCGAATCGCTCCATCGCCGCATCGACTTGGGCCGGAAGCGCACCCTCCTCCAGCAGGAACAGCGCCTGGCGGCTGTACTGCTCGATCATGCGATTGCCGATGAATCCGTCGCAGACGCCGGACACCACCGCGGTCTTGCGGAGGGTCCTGGCCAACGACATCGCGGTGGCGAGCACGTCCTTCGCCGTGGCCTTGCCGCGCACTACCTCCAGCAGCTTCATCAGGTTGGCCGGGCTGAAAAAGTGCAGGCCAATCACGTCCTGCGGGCGCCTGGTGAACGACGCGATGCGGTCGAGATCCAGGGTCGACGTGTTGGAAGCAAGGATCGCGCCCGCCTTCAGCGTCGCATCGAGCCGCTCGAAAACCTGCTGCTTGACGCCAAGGTCCTCGAACACGGCCTCGATGACGAGGTCGACGTCGGCAAAGTCGGCGTAGTCCAGCGTCGGCCGGAGCAGACTCATGCGCTGCTCGAGCTTCTGCGGCGTGAGGTTGCCCTTCTTCAGCGCGCTCTCGTAGTTCCTGCGAATCGTGGCCACGCCCTTCTCTAGCGCCTCCGGTTTCGTTTCCAGGATCGCCACCGGGATGCCGGCGTTGAGGAAATTCATCGCGATGCCGCCGCCCATGGTGCCGGCACCGACGATGCCGACCTTGCGCACCGCTCGCACCGGCGTGTCCTCCGGCACGTCGGCGATCTTGGAGGCCGCGCGCTCGCCGAAGAAGGCATGGCGCAGCGCCCGCGACTCGGCGGACATCATCAGCGCGGCGAAGATGTCGCGCTCCATCTTGATGCCCACCTCGAAGCGCTGCTTCACGGCCGCCTCCACACAGTCCACGCAGCGCTGCGGCGCCGGATAGTCGCGCGACAGCGAGGCCACGGTGGTGCGCGCGAACAGGATGAAGCCGTCCGGGTTCGGATGCTCGACACGGCGGTCGCGCACGCGCGGATGCGGGCCCGCCCTCGCCGAGACTTCCTGCGCGAAGGCCTGCACGCCGGCCGCGAAATCGCCCTCGATGAGCCGCTCGAACAGGGCCTGGCCAGGGATCGCGGCGATCTGCGCGGCCGACAGCGGGTTGCCGGAGACGATCATGTTCAGGGCGGGTTCGAGACCGATGGCACGCGGCAGGCGCTGCGTGCCGCCGGCGCCCGGCACGAGACCCAGCTTGACCTCGGGCAGGGCGATCTGGGCGTCGGGCGCGGCGACGCGATAGTGGCAGCCGAGCGCGAGTTCCAGGCCGCCACCCATGCAGGCGCCGTGGATCGCGGCGACCACCGGCTTGGTGCTCGCTTCCAGCGCGGCGATCACGCTGGGCAGGATGGGTTCGGCCAGCGCCTTGAGGGAGCCGAACTCGCGGATGTCGGCGCCGCCGCAGAAACCCCTGCCGGCGCCGGCGATCACGATCGCGCAGACCTTCGGGTCGGACAGCGCGCGATCGAGCCCGTCGACCAGCGCGCGGCGGGTCTCGAAGCCGAGGCCGTTGACGGGCGGATGGTCGAGGGTGAGGACGGCAACGTCGTCGCGCTGCGCATAGCGGATGGTCATCGAATTCTCCTGGAGGCCGCGGCCTGCGTGCGGCGCCGCGGGCGCGGGACACGGGAATCGTCGGCGGCTGCGCGTCCCGTCGCACGCCGACGGATGCGACCGGACAGCAGCAGTTGCACCGCCTTCCCGGCGTCGGCGACGTCGAACTGCTGGTCGCTGACCACTTCGGCGTAGATGAAGGATTCGCACAGCCGCACCAGAAGATACGCCAGCGTGTCGACCTTGAGCGGCGGCTGCAGGGCACCGCGCGCCACCTCCTCGCGCAGCAGATCCCGCACGCGCTCGATGGCGCGGGCCTGCACCACTCCGGCCTTCGAGGTCAACAGACGCAGCGCATACTCGGGGTCGTGGCGCACGAAGCGGCGCAGCGGCTCGAAGGCGATGATGGCGCGGATCGCGGCCTCGCAGATCGCGGCGATGCGCGCCGCACCGCGCCCGCCGGCCGCGACGGCGACCCGCATGGTCAGGTCGTCGCACAGTGCCCACAGGATCTCGCCCAGCAGCAGCTCGCGGCTCCCGACCCAGCGGAAGGCTGTGGCACGCCCGATCTGCAGCCGCGCAGCCAGCGCACCGACGTCGACCCGCTCCCCGGCCAGCCACCGACGGCGCGCGAGCGCGTACAGGTCCAGCGGCGTGGCGCGCGGGCGCGGAGGCTCTCGCAGGGCCGTCGCGAGCCGGGTGCGGTTGGCGGAGCGCGGGGCTGTGGAACGCGGCATTCCCGGCATGCTAGACGATCACCCGACTTGACGCCAGATGAGTCACTCGGTACGAATGACTCACCCGCGCAGCCGGAACCGGCCATGAGCGACAGCCCGCTGTACGACCGCCGCCACTACGAATTCGTCCTGTACGAGGTCCTGGGGGTGGAGCGACTCTGCGCCTGGCCACGGTATGTCGGGCACTCCCGCGAGACCTTCGATGCGGCGCTCGACCTCGCCCATCGGGTGGCACTGGAGAAGTTCCACAACCACAACCGGAAGGCCGACCTCGAAGAGCCGGTCATGGTGGATGGCGGGGTGCGGCTGATCCCCGAGATCGCCGCCGGCGTGGCGGCCTACAACGAGGCGGGTTTCTGCGCGGCGCTGGCTGACGAGGCCGATGGCGGGATGCAGTTGCCCTTCGTGGTCGCGCAGGCTTGCGATTCCCTTTTCTCGGCCGCCAATCCGGGCACCATCGCCTACCCGGCGCTTGCGCGCGCCGCGGCGAACCTGCTCGCGGCGCACGCCAGCGAGGACCAGAAGCGGCGTTTCATGAGGCCGATCATCGAGGGGCGGTGGTTCGGCACCATGTGCCTGTCCGAGCCGCAGGCCGGCTCCTCGCTGTCGGACATCCGCACCACCGCGCACGCGCAGCCGGACGGCACGTACCGCCTGCAAGGCGCGAAGATGTGGATCTCTGCCGGCGACCACGACCTGGGCGACAACATCGTGCACCTGGTGCTTGCGCGCATCGCCGGTGCGCCAGTCGGCGTCAAGGGAATCAGCCTGTTCATCGTGCCCCGCTTCCGCGTCGACGCCGAGGGCCGCCGCGGTGAACGCAACGACGTGCAGCTGGCCGGCGTGAACCACAAGATGGGTCAGCGGGCCAGCGTCAATACATTCCTGAAGTTCGGCGAGCGGGGGGACTGCGTGGGCGAACTGGTCGGCGAGCCGCACCGGGGACTGGCTTACATGTTCCACATGATGAACGAGGAGCGCATCGGCGTAGGCATCGGCGCGGTGCAGCAGGGCTATGCCGGATATCTTTACTCGCTCAGGTACGCTCGTGAGCGCCGGCAGGGGCGACACCCCGACCAGAAGGACCCGTCCACCGCACCGCTGCCGATCATCGAGCACGCCGACGTGCGCCGCATGCTGCTGGCGCAGAAGGCCTGGGTCGAGGGCGCGCAGTTGCTCAGCTTCCATGCCTCGATGCTGGTCGATCGCGCGCGCGACCCCGACGAGTCGGTGCGCCGCGACAGCCACCTGCTCCTGGAGCTGCTGACGCCGGTCATCAAGGCATGGGGGTCGGAATACGCGCTGCGCGCCAACGACCACGCGATCCAGATCCTCGGTGGCTACGGCTACACCCGCGAGTACCCGGTCGAGCAGTGCTGGCGCGACAACCGCATCAACCCGATCCACGAGGGCACCAATGGCATCCAGGCCCTCGACCTGCTGGGCCGCAAGGCGATGATGCAGGGCGGCGCGGCGCTGGAACTGATGCTTGGCGAGATCGGCAAGGCCTGCGCACAGGCCGGGGCGGACGCGGAACTCGCGCCACTCGCGCAGCAACTGGATGCGGCGGCCAGGCTCGTCGGCGAGACCACCCGCGATGCCGCCGGTCGCATGCAGGCGGGCCAGGTGCGCGAGGTGCTCGCCAATGCGCAGCACTACATGACCCTACTGGGCCACGTTGCGGTCGGCTGGATGTGGCTGTGGCAGGCGGCGGTGGCGCTGCGCGCGCTGCGCGGCGCCCACGGCGCCGACGCGGACTTCTACCGCGGCAAGCTGCAGGCCGCGCGCTGGTTCTTCGCCTGCGAGCTGCCGCAGGTGGAACTGGCGGCGCGGCTGGTACGCGAGGCGGAGGACAGCGCCTTCGGGATGAAGGCGGAATGGTTTTGAGGCGCGTCGGATGCTTGATCGAGGGCCCAGGGCACAGGGCCCAGTCAGAAGCGCGCGGCGCCGAGCGGGCGGCATGATCGACGTACCGGCATCGCGACGCCTGCATCCCGCATCGCGAATGCAACGGAGCATTTTCTCTGGGCCCTGAGCCCTGAGCCCTGGGCCCTGGGCCCCATGCCTTGGTCCCTACTCCCTCGCCCATCGGACCGCATTGGCACCCGATCACCCATGAAAGCCATCCTCTGCGAACAATGGGGCGGCCCTGAGACTCTCCGGCTCGCCGAAGTCCCGCTGCCGCAACCCGGCCCCGGGCAGGTCCGAATCCGCATCGCCGCCGCCGGGGTCAATTTCCCCGACGTGCTGATCATCCAGAAGAAGTACCAGGTGCAGCCGCAACTACCGTTCGTGCCCGGCGCCGAGGTGGCAGGCACGGTGGAAGCGGTCGGCGATGGCGTAAGGGACATCCAGGCGGGTGCTGCAGTCGCCGCGCTGTGCGGCACCGGCGGCTTCGCCGAGGCGTGCGTGGTGGACGCGGCGCAGTGCGTGCTGCTGCCGCCCGACCTGCCGATGGATCTCGCCGCCGGCCTGGTGCTTGCCTGGGGCACGGCCTGGCACGCGCTGCGCGACCGCGCTGCACTGTGCGAGGGCGAGACCCTGCTCGTCTTGGGCGCGGCCGGCGGCGTGGGACTGGCCGCGGTGCAGATCGGCAAGGCGATCGGCGCGCGGGTCATCGCCGCGGCGGGAACACCGGAGAAGGTCGACCTGTGCCGTCGCCAGGGCGCCGACGAAGGCTTCGACTACGAGCGCGAAGACCTGCGCGAGACGGTCAGGCGCCTCACCGACGGGACGGGGCCCGCGGTGGTGTTCGATGCGGTCGGCGGGCGCTTCAGCGAACCGGCCCTGCGCTCGATCGCCTGGCGCGGGCGACACCTGGTGGTCGGCTTCGCCGCCGGCGCGGTACCGGCGATCGCGCTCAATCTGCCGCTGCTCAAGGGCGCCTCGCTGATCGGCGTGTTCTGGGGCGAGTTCGCGAAGCGCGAGCCGCGTCGCCACGCCGAGGGTCTGCGCGAGATCCTGGACTGGATCGCGCAGGGACGAATTCGCCCGCTGGTGTCCCGACGCTATGCACTGGCCGACGCGCCGCGCGCGCTCGCCGACCTCGCCGCGCGCGCAGCCACAGGCAAGGTGATCGTGGTGCCCTGAGAGCCTGCGAAAAGACATCATCCGGGGCAGGCCATGGATGGCCCGCGCGCGGGTCATGCACACAAGTGCATGATTTGCGGGCCCTGAGCGGCGAGAGGCGCCGCGCCGCACGCCTCCCCAGACGCCGCCGCACGCGCTACGCTCCGTCTTCGCCCGGGGGGAGGGTTCGCGATGCTGCGCATGCAACAACGGCTGTCGGTGCCGTTCCTGGTCCTGCTGAGCCTGCCGTCGACGGCGATGGGATTCGCACTGTCGGTGCAGATTTCGGCGCTTTCATGGCTGCTTTCGACCCGATACGGCCTCGATATCCACGAGATCGGCATTGTCTGGGCCGCGGGACCGCTGGCCGGGATCGTCGGCCAACTGCTGATCGGCATCGTCAGCGACAAGGTCTGGCTGTGGGGCGGCCGACGGCGGCCTTTCATCATCGTCGGCGGCGTGCTGACCGCGCTGATGCTGACCGCCCTGCCGTCGATCGGCGCGATCTCGACCGCGCTCGGCCTCGACGCCATCCTCGGGGTGGCGATCGCGGTCGCGCTGGGGCTGGACCTCGCGATCAACGTGTCCTTCAACCCGACGCGGTCGATCATCACCGACGTCACGCCCGAGGGCGCGCAGCGCACCGCCGGCTACACCTGGATGCAGACCGTTTCGGGCTCGTTCGGCGTGCTGGCCTACGCGATCGGCGCGGTGTTCGGCAACATCGCCCTGATCTACTTCGGCGCACTTCTGGTCCTGGCCTTCTCGATCGTGCCGGCGCTGCTGGTCGAGGAGCCGCGGATGCTGGCTGCCGGAGGCGCCGAGCCGGGACCCGCGCCGAAGGTCGGCCTGCTGCAACTTCTGGACATCAGCCGCCCGCTGCTGGCCTTCCTCGCCTACAACCTGATGATGATGGGCTTGAAGCTGGGTGGCATCCAACCGCCGGGGCACTGGCTGGAGATCGGCTTCGGGCTGTTCGCCACGCTGCTGATCGTGCAGGCGCTGGCCGCACCCGCACCGCGCGGCGAGTTCCTGCGCGAGGATCTCGCCGGTTTCCGCAAGGTTCTGGCCGCCCACTCGCTGTCCTGGATCGGCGTGCAGACCATGTTCGTCTACATGATCGCCTTCGTGCAGCAGCGCTTTCCGGCGCTCGACGCCGACGGCACCGGCCGCGTGCTTTCGATCTCCTTCCTGGTGCTCAACGCCAGCGCGGCGGTGATCCCGGCCCTGCTGCTGCGCCCGCTGGCGCTGCGCTTCAGCCAGGTCCGCGTTCATGCGGCGAGCCTCGCCATCATGGCCGCCGGCTACCTCGCCGTCCACCTGTTCGGCCACTCGCCGGCCGTGGTCTACGCCTGCATGGCGGTGATGGGAATGGGCTGGGCGGCGATCGTCAGCCTGCCGTTCGCGATCATGTCCCAGCACGTCGACCCGGCCCGCATCGGCCTCTACATGGGGGTGTTCAACCTGGCCGTGGTGCTTCCGCAGCTGGTGGTGAGCCTCGGCATCGGCAGCTTCGTGGCGGAAGCTGCCGACAAGGGGCTGGTGTTTCTGATCGGCGCGATCAGCACCGGGCTGTCGGCCGCTTGCTGGCTGTTCGTGAGCGACGGACGGCATGCCGCCGCGCCGCCGGCAAACGCCCCCTCGCACTGAGGGTCGATCGCGGCCAGGCATCAGCGGGCGCGTCCCGGCGCCGGAACTGCCCCCCAGCGACCGGAGCAGCCGTGCGCCGACGGTGCGGAACGGGCATCATTGACGGCCCGCCCCGGGACCGTACCGCCATGCGCCTGCCACGTTCGTTCGCCTGCGTCGCCGGCGCATTCCTGCTGCTTGCTGCTGTCGCGGCGGATGCGCGTCCGTCGAACAAGTGGCGCCTGCAGTGCAGCGGCAACGCCGAGTCAGCCGGCTCGATCACCCTGGTGATGGAGCCGCGCGGCGAGCCCGCGCTGCGCTTCGAGATCCCGATCCGCCACCGCACCAGCGAGAACGCGGTGGCGCGCGCCATCCGTGACGCGCTGAAGGCCGACCCCCGAGCCGCGTCGCGTTGGCGGATGGAGGTCGACGACGGCGAGGACGTGCTGATCAAGAAGCGCCGCGGGCAGCCCGACTTCGATCTGCGGGTCGGGCCGACCACCGTCCGCGGGATCCGCCTGAACCCCGACCGGGAGTAGCGCTGCCGGCTGGCCGCGTTCCAGGTGTCGGCCGGACAGGGCTTTCACACTGCCTCGACCTCCGATACCTTGTTCTCGGAGGTTGGCGCCGCCGCGAGGCGGCCACGGATTCGCGCGTTCCCACACCCACGAGGTGCCCCGCATCCCCCGGCGGCGCCCACCAGGAGAAGCCCCGATGACCACCCGCAAGACCTTGCTCAGCCTGTCGATCGCGCTGGCGCTCGCCGCCCCTGCCGCCTTCGCGCAGCAGGAATCCACCGAGGACGCCGCGGACGGCGAGGCCACCGAACTGGAGGCCATCGTGGTCACCGGCACCCGCGTGGCTGGCCGCACGGCCACCGAGACCGCGGTGCCGGTCGACATCATCGCCGGCGAGGCCCTGACCCGCGGCGGCAGCAACGAGATCAACCAGGCCCTGTCGGTGGCCCTGCCCTCTTACACCTTCCCCCGCCCCGGCCTCGCCGACGGTACCGACACCATCCGCCCGGCCACCCTGCGCGGTCTGGCGCCGGACCAGACCCTGGTGCTGGTCAACTCCAAGCGGCGCCACGCGGCGGCGCTGGTCAACGTCAACGGCACGGTCGGCCGCGGTTCGGCGGCGGTGGACCTCAACACCATCCCGGGCGCCGCGGTGCAGGGCATCGAGGTGCTGCGCGACGGCGCCTCGGCGCAGTACGGTTCGGACGCCATCGCCGGCGTGATCAACGTGCTGCTGCGCCGCGACAGCGAAGGCGGCGGCGCGACCGCGTCCTACGGCCAGCGCGACACCAGCTTCTCGTTCCCGACCACGCCGCCGCCGACCGGCGCGACCTGGAGCGCCCCGGCGGAGATCGAACGCGAGGCCACCGACGGCGAGACCTGGACCGTCGGCGGCTGGAAGGGCCTGGCGCTCGGCGCCGATGGCCACCTGACGCTGAGCCTCGAGTACAAGGACCAGAAGCGCACCGAGCGCGACGGCTACGACTTCCGCCAGCAGTACCCGCTCGTCAACGGCCAGTTCGACCCGCGCGAGGCCACCATCGACCGCTTCAACGCCTGGTACGGCGAGCCGGAGATCGAGCAGCTCACCCTGTTCGGCAACGCCGGCTACAACCTCGACAGCGGCGCCCGTCTGTACGGCTGGGCCGGCTACCAGGCGCGCGACGCGCGTTCGGCCGGCTTCTTCCGCCGCGCGCTCGACGACCGCAACATCATCAGCATCTACCCCGACGGCTTCCTGCCGATCATCGCGCCCGAGGTCGACGACTTCAGCGCCGCCGGCGGCATCGAGTGGTCGTGGGGTGACTGGGCGATGGATTCCTCGCTGGTCTACGGCCGCAACAAGATGCAGTTCACGATCGAGAACACGCTGAACGCCTCGATCGGCCCGACTAGCGCCACCGAGTTCGACGCTGGTGGCTTCACCTACGACCAGCTGGTGTTCAACTTCTCCGGCGTGCGCTCGTTCGACATCGGCGGCCTCGCGTCGCCGCTCAACCTCGCCACCGGCATCGAGGCGCGCCGCGAGGGCTACGAGATCTTCGCCGGCGAGCCGGACTCCTACCGCTTCGGCGGCCGGACCCTGCCCAACGGCACGCCCGCGGCCCCGGGCGCCCAGGTCTTTCCGGGCTTCCAGCCCTCCAACGAAGTCAACGAGAGCCGCAACGCCGTCGGCGTCTACCTCGACCTCGAGGCCAACATCACCGAGCAGTTCCTCGCCTCGGCCGCGGTACGCTTCGAGGACTACTCCGACTTCGGCAGCAACACCTCGGGCAAGCTCGCCGGACGCTACGACCTGATGGAAGGCTTCGCCCTTCGCGGCTCGGCGCAGAGTGGCTTCCGCGCGCCGTCGCCGCAGCAGCAGTTCTTCACGACCACCTCGACCAACTTCATCAACGGAGTGCCCTTCGACATAACGACCTTCCCGGCCGGCACGCCGGTCGCTGCGGCGCTCGGTTCGCAGCCGCTTGAGGCCGAAGAGTCAGAGAACTACTCGTTGGGTGCTGTGCTCAACGTCGGGCCAGTGTCGATCACGCTCGATGCGTACCGGATCGAGATCGACAACCGCATCGTACTGTCGGAAAACCTCAACCAACCAAACGTGCGGGCATTTCTCACCGCGCAAGGGTTTACCGGAGTAGGCGCTGCCCGATTCTTCATCAACGGCGTAGACACCATCACGCGCGGCGTGGACGTGGTGGTCACCCTGCCGTGGGCCACGGACTTCGGCGACTTCGACTTCACCCTGTCGTCGAACCGCAATCGCACGGCGGTGACGCGCGTGCCGCAGACCCAGCAGCTGGCTGCCCTCAACCCGGCACCGGTACTGTTCGGCCGCGTCAACCTCCTGACCTTCGAGAAGGGCACGCCGGAAAGCAAGTACACGTTCAACACCGACTGGTCGCACGGCAACTTCGGCGTGACGCTGCGCGCCACGCGCTACGGCGAGGTGCTCAGCCCGGGTACCACGCCGGCGTTCGACTTCGTGCTGAGCCCCAAGACACTGGTCGACCTCGAGGGCCGCTGGCAGTTCACCGACAACCTCGGCTTCGCGCTGGGCGCCGAGAACCTGACCGACCAGTACCCGGATGCGCTGCCGATCACCCTCAACACCACCGGCAACACCCCATATACGAACTACTCGCCGTTCGGCCGCGCGGGCCGGCTGTGGTACGCGCGGGTCTCGTACCAGTTCTGAGCCCGCCCCGCCGCTCCCGCCCGGGCGCGGTCGTCGCAGGATCCGAAGGCCGCCCACCCGGGCGGCCTTCGACTTTCCGCGACCCACGTGATTATGGTCAATTCGGCGCGCTGTCGCCCATGGCGCGCCGGCTCGCCCGGTGCCAGCGTAAGCTTCCCCGCCGGCCGGACACCTTGGGACTAGAACTTTCTGGCATCTTTCCGCCAGGAGGTTCCCATGAAGAAGTCGAAGTTCAGCGAGACCCAGATCGTCTCGATCCTCAAGCAGGGTGATGCCGGGATGCCGATCAAGGAGCTGTGCCGCAAGGCCGGCATCAGTTCGGCGACCTACTACCAGTGGAAGTCGAAGTACGGCGGGCTGGAGGCGTCTGACCTGCGCCGGGTGAAGGAACTCGAAGCCGAGAACGCCAAGCTCAAGCGGATGTACGCGGAGCTCGCGCTCGACAACGCCGCGATGAAGGACCTGATCGCAAAGAAACTGTAGGGCCGGCCCGGAAGCGCGACGCCGTACGGTACTTGGTGGAGGTTCACCAGCGGCCCGTGCGGCGATCCTGCGACTGCGTCGGCCTCGCCCGCTCGGCTTGGTACGAGCCACCATTGGACTGGACGGTTCGCGATGCGGAGATCATCGGCGCCCTTGGGCGGCTGGTGGAGGAGCGACCCAGCCGCGGGTTCTGGAAGTGCTGCCAGATCCTGCAGCGGGTTCACCGCTGGAACCACAAGCGCATCTACCGCGTGTACACCGGCATGCGCCTGAACCTGCGCCGTGCAGCGCGCCGGCGCCTGCCCAAGCGCGAACGGGTGCCGCTGTACGTGCCGCGCACGCCCGATGCGGTCTGGTCGGCCGACTTCATGAGCGATGGGCTGGCCTGCGGCCGGAGGTTCCGCCTGTTCAACGTCGTCGACGACTTCAATCGCGAGGCGCTTCACATCGAGGTCGACACGTCGATCACCTCGATGCGCCTGGTCCGCATCTTCGAGCACCTGGCGGCCGAGCGAGGCCTGCCAACGGTGCTCCGAGTCGACAATGGCCCCGAGTTCCTCGGCGAGGAATTTGTGAACTGGGCGAAGAACCACGGCATGGCGATCCAGTACATCCAGCCCGGCAAGCCGAACCAGAACGCGTACATCGAGCGCTTCAATCGGACCCTTCGGGAGGAGGTCCTCGACCAGCACCTGTTCCTGCGCCTCGACGACGTCCGCGAGGCGGCATGGTGGTGGATGATCGAATACAACGAGCAGCGACCCCACGATGCCCTCGGCGGACTCACGCCCGCCGAGGCACTTCAATCCGCCAGACGTTCTCGTTCTGAAGTGTCCGCTTGACGGGGGAGGTTACGCGAGCGCCGCTAGGGTCTGCCTTCAACCAACCAGCCCTCGACGCCCGCGCTGTCGCTGACACCGAGCGCCCTTCTGGCAACTCTGATCAGAGAGCATTTACGACTGGCGCCGCGTGTCTTGTTGGCCCGCGCTGCTGGTAAGGAGACTGTCATCCAGCTCAGCATGATCGACAGCTCGCACTGCCTCATTCAGCCGCCGGCTCTGCGTGAGATCGGTGGTTGACTAACCCACTCTCACACTGCTGGAGACGCGCCGTGTCAAGCGCAAACCAGATTCCCGACGCGGTTCGGCTGTGGACGAATGGCCTCCGGAAACGAAACTGCAACCTCGTTAAGGAATCGGAAATCGAGTGACACCGATCACAATGCGTGCATCACGTGCATTGACGGGGGGACTACGTGAATCCGTGTGGGCGACTTTCCGCCCCGAAGTTGCGCCAGAGTGCCTGAATCAGGGCACATCGTGCACCCACCGGGTGCCCGGAAATCTGGCACGCTTCCGGCATGCAC